>NZ_JAOWGE010000031.1:0-430279 GCF_030333295.1 Citrobacter sp. CK198
CTCGTTCAGGTTGAGAAGGTATAAGGAGTAACCGATGACAACCCAATATGGATTTTTTATTGACTCCAGTCGTTGCACCGGTTGCAAAACCTGCGAACTGGCCTGCAAAGACTACAAAGATTTAACCCCGGACGTCAGCTTCCGCCGCATCTATGAATATGCGGGCGGCGACTGGCAGGAGGATAACGGCGTCTGGCACCAGAACGTCTTTGCCTACTATCTTTCCATTTCCTGCAACCACTGCGAAGACCCGGCCTGCACGAAAGTGTGCCCGAGCGGCGCGATGCACAAACGCGAGGACGGCTTTGTGGTGGTGGATGAGGACGTCTGCATCGGCTGTCGCTACTGCCATATGGCCTGCCCATACGGTGCGCCGCAGTATAACGCCGCCAAAGGCCACATGACCAAATGCGACGGCTGTCATGACCGCGTTGCCGACGGCAAAAAACCGATCTGCGTCGAGTCCTGCCCGCTGCGCGCGCTGGACTTTGGCCCGATAGAAGAGCTGCGGAAGAAACATGGCACGCTGGCGGCAGTTGCGCCGCTGCCGGGCGCGCACTTCACCAGACCGAACATTGTGATTAAACCCAACGCCAACAGCCGCCCGACCGGGGATACCACGGGTTATCTGGCAAATCCGAAGGAGGTGTAAGATGGGAAGTGGATGGCATGAATGGCCGCTGATGATCTTCACGGTTTTTGGTCAGTGCGTGGTCGGCGGTTTTATCGTTCTGGCTCTGGCGCTGATGAAAGGCGAGTTGCGTACCGAATCTCAACAGCGAGTGCTGACCGGCATGTTTGCTCTGTGGGTGCTAATGGGAATTGGCTTCATCGCGTCTATGCTGCATCTGGGGTCGCCAATGCGCGCCTTCAATTCGCTGAACCGCGTGGGCTCGTCGGCATTGAGCAATGAAATTGCCAGCGGCTCGCTCTTTTTTGCCGTCGGCGGGATCGGCTGGTTACTGGCGGTGCTGAAAAAGCTCTCTCCGGCGCTGCGTAATCTCTGGCTGGTTGTGACGATCGTGCTGGGCGTTATCTTTGTCTGGATGATGGTGCGCGTGTATAACAGCATTGATACCGTACCGACCTGGTACAGCATCTGGACGCCGCTGGGCTTCTTCCTGACGCTGTTTATGGGGGGGCCGCTGCTGGGTTATCTGCTGCTGCGTATTGCGGGCGTCGATGGCTGGGCGATGCGTCTGCTGCCCGTAATTTCAGTCCTCGCACTGGTGGTCAGCGCCATTATGTCAGTGATGCAGGGAGCGGAGCTGGCGACGATTCATAGCTCCATCCAGCAGGCTTCTGCGCTCGTACCGGATTATGGTTCGCTGATGGCCTGGCGTATTGTGGTGCTGGTCGTGGCACTGTGCTGCTGGATTGTGCCGCAGTTGAAAGGTTATCAACCTGCGGTACCGCTACTGTCGGTGGCGTTTATCCTGCTGCTGGTGGGGGAACTGATTGGTCGCGGCGTATTCTACGGGCTCCATATGACCGTGGGAATGGCGGTGGCGAGTTAATCCATAATATGCCGGATGGCGGCTCGCGCCTTATCAGGCCTACGGATCGTGTAGGCCTGATAAG
The DNA here is from genome assembly GCF_030333295.1 of Citrobacter sp. CK198. NCBI lineage: Bacteria > Pseudomonadati > Pseudomonadota > Gammaproteobacteria > Enterobacterales > Enterobacteriaceae > Citrobacter > Citrobacter sp. CK198. The sequence continues at coordinate 1,582 of NZ_JAOWGE010000031.1, forward strand.
CGAAGCGCCATCAGACAATATGTCCCTGGTCTTTTACTTCTGCTTAGTTAACGTGTCGTAGCTGGTCATCAGATTGCGATAATCAGGAATGTGATTAGAGAACAGCGTCGCCAGACCTTCGATATCATTACGCCAGTCGCGGTGTAACTCACACGCCACGCCAAACCATGTCATTAATTGCGCGCCAGCCTGCGACATGCGATCCCAGGCGGAGTGACGGGTAATTTCATTAAAGGTGCCTGACGCATCGGTCACGACAAACACATCGAACCCTTCTTCAATCGCAGAGAGGGCGGGGAAGGCCACGCACACTTCCGTGACAACCCCCGCAATGATGAGCTGCTTCTTACCTGTCGCCTTAACGGCTTTCACGAAATCTTCATTGTCCCACGCGTTGATGTTTCCGGGGCGTGCAATGTAGGGGGCATCGGGGAACTGTGCTTTCAATTCCGGCACCAACGGTCCGTTTGGCCCCGTTTCGAAACTGGTGGTAAGGATGGTGGGGAGGTTGAAATATTTGGCTAAATCGCCAAGTGCGAGAACGTTATTTTTGAATTTGTCAGGATCGATGTCTCGTACAAGAGACAGCAGCCCTGCCTGGTGATCAACTAAAAGAACCGCAGCATCATTTTTATCGAGACGAACGTAAGGCTTAGTCATTATCTTCTCCTGATGAGAGTTAGCGTTACATCAAAAGCCATTCCGGTGTGTTGTCTTCCCCAAAAGCATAGACCGGAAAAATGATGTTGCAGGAACCATGAAATTTTTCGACTGAACGAAACGCGGCAGTTTTGTTTTAGGTCAATTAAAACAATAACATGATGTTTATCAGACGCTGCTCTTTCATGCCATGAATCAGTATTTCAAATCGAAGGGCGGGAAAGCGCGTGATGCCGCGATTCGGGTAGATTGACAATGTTTTTGTTGGTGGCATGATGCGCATGAAATTTGAACTTCCTCACGGTTTTTATCCATGTCCATCTATACCCGGCCCGTCATGCTTTTGCTGTGCGGCCTGCTTTTGTTGACCCTGGCGATCGCAGTATTAAACACGCTCGTCCCCTTGTGGCTTGCCCAGGAAAGCCTGGCAACCTGGCAGGTCGGTATGGTCAGTTCGTCCTACTTTACCGGGAATCTGGTTGGGACGTTGCTTACCGGGTATTTAATCAAGCGCCTGGGCTTTAACCGCAGTTACTATATTGCCTCGCTCATTTTTGCGGCGGGTTGCGTAGGGCTGGGCATGATGATTGGTTTCTGGAGCTGGCTGGCCTGGCGCTTTGTTGCCGGCGTGGGCTGCGCCATGATTTGGGTCGTGGTGGAAAGCGCTTTGATGTGCAGCGGAACATCCCGTAATCGTGGGCGGTTACTGGCTGCGTACATGATGGTCTATTACGTGGGAACGTTTTTGGGGCAACTGCTGGTCAGTAAAGTTTCGACAGAATTAATGAGCGTTCTGCCGTGGGTAACCGGCATGATTCTGGCGGGCATTTTGCCGCTGCTCTTTACCCGTATCCTGAACCAGCAGTCGGAAGAACACGATACGACGCCGATTACGTCAATGCTGAGACTGCGTCAGGCGCGGTTAGGTGTAAACGGGTGCATTATTTCCGGGATTGTACTGGGATCGCTGTATGGCCTGATGCCGCTGTATCTTAATCATCAGGGGATTAGCAATGCGAGCATCGGTTTCTGGATGGCCGTGCTGGTGAGCGCCGGTATTTTAGGCCAATGGCCGATTGGTCGTCTGGCCGATAAGTTTGGTCGTCTTCTGGTGCTGCGTGTACAGGTCTTCGTGGTGATCCTCGGCAGTATTGCCATGCTGACTCAGGCTGCGATGGCGCCCGCCTTATTCATTCTGGGGGCGGCAGGCTTTACGCTCTATCCCGTCGCGATGGCCTGGGCTTGTGAAAAGGTAGAACGTCATCAGCTTGTGGCAATGAACCAGGCGTTGCTGCTCAGCTATACCGTAGGCAGCCTGCTTGGGCCGTCATTTACCGCGATGCTGATGCAGAATTACTCTGATAATCTGTTGTTTATTATGATTGCCAGCGTCTCGTTTGTTTATTTGCTTATGCTGCTGCGCAACGCAGGACATACGCCGACTCCTGTGGCGCACGTTTAATTTATGTGATCAGGTATGAAGTCTGTAGGCCGGATAAGACGCTTTCGCATCGCCATCCGGCGATACCGATAAAATAACTCAGTACATCACTTTATGACCGTACTGCTCAAGAATACCTTTTACGCGCTCCATGGTTTCTTTCTTCGGCGGTTTAACGCCATCAAGCTTGTATTCTTCGCCCATTGCGACCCATTTGTGTTTGCCTAACTCGTGATAGGGCAGCAGTTCGATTTTTTCAACGTTGCCCATATCGCGGGTGAATTCGCCCAAACGGTGTGCTGAGTCGTCATCGTCAGACCAGCCCGGCACCACAACGTAGCGAATCCAGGTCTTAATGCCCTTTGCGGAGATGTATTTGGCGAACTCCAGCGTGCGATGGTTGGATACGCCAACCAGATTCTGATGAATCTCGTCATTCATCTGCTTCAGGTCAAGCATCACCAGGTCGGTGACTTCCAGCAGTTCATCGATGACCGGATCGTAGCGGCGAACAAAGCCGTTGGTATCAAGACAGGTATGGATGCTTTCTTTCTTACAGGCGCGGAACCAGTCGCGAACAAACTCTGCCTGTAAGATCGCTTCGCCGCCGGAAGCCGTTACGCCGCCGCCGGATGCGTTCATAAAGTGGCGGTAGGTGACGACCTCTTTCATCAGATCTTCAACGGTAACTTCTTTGCCGCCATGCGTATCCCAGGTGTCGCGGTTATGGCAATACAGGCATCGCATCAGACAGCCCTGGAAGAACGTAATAAAGCGGATGCCCGGGCCGTCAACGGTGCCACAGGATTCAAAGGAGTGAATGCGACCAATAACTGACATTGCGGTGTTTCTCCAGATGTGGCCCATCCGGGGCCGTGTTAGTGCACAGTTATTAACTGTGTCGAGTCTGTTTTGGCAGTCATCCATTGAGTATAGATAGCTGGCGAAAGAGACTTAGTTGTTAAAAAGGCCCCACTTACGTGGAGCCTTTATTGTACGCTTTTTACAGTACGATTTCAGTCAAAACCCAATTACATGGTCTGAGTGAAGGTACGAGTAATAACGTCCTGCTGTTGTTCTTTCGTCAGGGAGTTAAAACGTACTGCGTAACCTGATACACGGATGGTCAGCTGCGGATATTTTTCCGGGTGTTCCATCGCGTCCAGCAGCATTTCACGGTTCATCACGTTCACGTTCAGGTGCTGACCACCTTCGATGGACGCTTCGTGGTGGAAGTAACCATCCATCAGACCCGCCAGGTTGGTTTTACGTACTTCGTCGTCTTTACCCAGTGCGTTCGGAACGATAGAGAAGGTGTAAGAGATGCCATCTTTAGCGTAAGCAAACGGCAGTTTTGCAACGGAGGTCAGAGAGGCAACAGCACCTTTCTGGTCACGACCGTGCATTGGGTTAGCACCCGGTCCGAACGGCGCGCCAGCACGACGACCGTCTGGGGTGTTACCGGTTTTCTTACCATACACCACGTTAGAAGTGATGGTCAGAACAGACTGAGTCGGGATAGCGCCACGGTAAGTGGTCAGTTTCTGAATTTTCTTCATGAAACGTTCTACCAGGTCAACCGCCATGTCATCAACGCGAGAGTCGTTGTTACCAAACTGCGGGTATTCGCCTTCGATTTCGAAGTCTACAGCCAGGCCGTCTTCGTCACGAATCGGTTTAACTTTCGCATATTTGATTGCAGACAGGGAGTCAGCAGCAACGGACAGACCTGCGATACCACACGCCATGGTGCGGATAACGTCACGGTCGTGCAGCGCCATCAGAGAGGCTTCGTAGCTGTACTTGTCGTGCATGTAGTGGATAACGTTCAGCGCGGTGACATACTGTTTAGCCAGCCAGTCCATGAAGTGATCCATGCGGTCCATCACTTCGTCGAAGTTCAGAACGTCGCCTTTGATCGGTTCAGATTTAGGACCAACCTGCATTTTCAGTTTTTCATCAACGCCGCCGTTGATTGCGTACAGCATGGTTTTCGCCAGGTTTGCACGCGCACCGAAGAACTGCATTTGTTTACCAACAACCATCGGGCTTACGCAGCAAGCGATAGCGTAGTCATCGTTGTTGAAGTCTGGGCGCATCAGGTCATCGTTCTCGTATTGCAGAGAAGAGGTGTCGATGGACACTTTAGCGGCGAATTTCTTGAAGTTCAGCGGCAGTTTTTCAGACCACAGAACGGTGATGTTCGGCTCAGGAGACGGACCCATGGTGTACAGGGTGTTCAGGAAGCGGAAGCTGTTTTTGGTAACCAGAGTACGGCCGTCAACGCCCATACCGCCGATAGATTCAGTTGCCCAAATCGGGTCGCCAGAGAACAGTTCATCGTATTCCGGCGTACGCAGGAAGCGAACCATACGCAGTTTCATGACCAGGTGGTCAATCATTTCCTGTGCGTCTTGTTCGGTGATTTTGCCTGCTTTGATATCACGTTCGATGTACGCATCCAGGAAGGTGGATACGCGACCGAAGGACATTGCTGCACCGTTCTGAGACTTAACAGCGGCCAGGTAGCCGAAGTAGGTCCACTGGATAGCTTCCTGAGCGTTGGTAGCCGGACCAGAGATATCACAGCCATATTTAGCCGCCATCTCTTTGATCTGACCCAGCGCGCGGTGCTGTTCAGCAATTTCTTCACGCAGACGGATAGTCGCTTCCAGGTTTACGCCGTTTTCCAGGTCAGACTGCAAAGAGACGAACTGGGCGTATTTGTCTTTCATCAGGAAGTCGATACCGTACAGCGCAACGCGACGGTAGTCACCGATGATACGGCCACGGCCATACGCATCTGGCAGACCAGTCAGAACACCAGATTTACGGCAGTTCAGAATGTCTTTGGTATAAACATCGAATACACCCTGGTTGTGGGTTTTGCGGTATTCGGTGAAGATTTTTTTCAGCATTGGGTCCAGCTCGCGATTGTACGCTTTGCAGGAACCTTCAACCATTTTGATACCACCGAACGGGATGATCGCACGTTTCAGCGGAGCTTCAGTTTGCAGACCAACGATTTTCTCAAGCGCTTTATTGATGTAGCCAGCGTCGTGAGAAGTGATGGTAGAAGCAACGGAGGTGTCAAAGTCAACAGGCGCGTGAGTGCGGTTTTCCTGTTTAACGCCTTCCATTACGCTGTCCCACAGTGCAGTGGTCGCATTCGTCGCGCCAGCCAGGAAGGACTCATCACCCTCGTACGGAGTGTAGTTTTTCTGAATGAAGTCACGGACGTTTACTTCATTCTGCCAGTCACCTTTGGTAAAACCTTCCCAGGCTGTGGCTAACTTTTCATTAAGCTCGGACATGTAACACCTACCTTCTTAAGTGGATTTTTTATTTACTGCGTATAACGCTCATCAGCAATGATGATCGTCGCCACGCAGGTAAATGACCCAGTATGTCAACCCGACCAATAAACCGCCGCCGATAATGTTACCGATTGTGACCGGAATCAGGTTATCGGTGATGAAATTCATCACGGTCAGGTGAGAAAAACTTTCCGGACTGGAGCCCACTGCGGCCCAGAATTCCGGTGTGGCGAAGTCACGGATTACAATCCCCATCGGAATCATAAACATGTTTGCGATGCTGTGCTCAAAACCGCTGGCAACAAACATGGCGACGGGCAATACCATGATAAACGCTTTGTCCATCAGGCTACGACCCGAGTAGCTCATCCACACGGCCAGGCAAACCATCAGGTTAGCCAGGATACCCAGGCAGACAGCTTCAATAAAAGTATGATGCATCTTGTGGTCGGCGGTTTGCAGGACGTTAAGCCCCCATCCGCCGTTGGCGGTCATATACTCGCCGGAAAGCCACATCAACAACACAAAGAGCAGACAACCGATCAGGTTACCAAAATAAACGTTGAGCCAGTTTTTTGCCAGTTGGCCCCATGTGATTCGGCCGCTCGCTTTCGCGACAACAATCAGCACTGTTGATGTGAAAAGATCTGCGCCGCAGATAACACAGAGAATCAGCCCCAGCGAGAAGCAGATGCCTCCAACCAGTTTCGCCATACCAAAAGGCATTGTGCCTGTACCGGTTGTGGCGGTGATATAGAAAACAAAGGCAATGGAAATGAACACACCCGCGGTAATCGCCAGATAGAAAGTCTTCAGCGGATGTTTCGTTGCTTTATAGACACCTGCCTCTTCGGCCACTTTGGCCATTGCAGCAGGGAGTAATAGATCAAAAGGGTTGTCAGCTTTCACACTAACTCTCTCTTTATTAAGTCGGCGACGAGATACTAACAAAGCATTATAGATGAGAATTTGATATAGATCATATCTCGCCTGGCTTATAGGCCCGCAAGATGCGTGGTTTTTACGCGATTGCGGTGTAAATATTTGATTATCCAAATAAAAATAAATTTTAAAAATTATAAAGTGAGTTGAATTTTTTCGCTGAGCCTCCCCGGTGGCAGTTAATTAAAATGGAGTAATTGGCAAATAAAGTAACACCAGCACATTAATATCTGTAATATCAACTACCAATATTTAACCTTGTTATTACATTTATTTTCGTTTGCCAAAAAAATAAAAAAACAGGGCGCATAAAGCGCCCCGTAATATAGCTCAGTCGATTGTTTAAACCTACCTATAGTGGGTTATTCGCTTCTATTTTGACCAGTGAGCGGCCTTGGCGCGCTGCAATTTCTCATAGGCTTTCAGCAGGGACTGATGTGATGCGAAAGCATGCAGATCGCTATCAACCGCTTGCAGCCCATAAAATGCCGCTTCGCCGCTCAGTGCCGCGCTGGCCGCTTCAACAGCTTCGGCGCCATACATCCGAACGAAAGCATTCAGGTATTGCAGCGGTTCGCGGTCTTCTTCCTGCGCCAGAAGCAGCAGCGTTTGCAGACAGCGGTAGTAGTTCGCACGTTCAGCGCTAAAGATGGAGGCGTTGAATTCCATCGTCCACTCTGTCCAGATCAGCGCCTGCTCCAGATCGCCGCCAGCCAGCGCCAGCATTGCTTTAAGCTCACCGATGCGCAGGGTATACCAGCCATTATCCGGGCCTGTCGCCAGACCAAGTAACTCGCGCACGCGGGTAAAGTCATCAAAGCCTTCTTCATCTAATTGTTCAATCAGATTGAGGTAAGCCTCTTTCTCCCATGCGCTGCCCGGCAGGGCAAGGAGGGTTTCGCGCAGATGGCTTCCCATGCTGTTGTTGGCGAGCCACAGATCTTCTGCCGGATAAATATCAGACATGCCCGGCACAATAATGCGGCAGGCATAAACGCCGAGGTGCTCATAGTCGGCAATATAGACCTCTTTATCTTCCGCATTGAAGATTGCCATCAGCGTGGTGAACTCTTCTTCCGTGGTGCCGGAGAAACTCCAGTCAGCAAACGGGTAGTCGGCATCCTGCTTGAACAGATCCCAGGAGATCAAACCGCTGGAGTCAATGAAGTGCGTCTCAAGGTTGGTGTGTTCAGCCACTTCTTCGTCGTCGAACGTTGGCGGGGTAAAGACATCAAGATCTTTCAGCCCACGGCCTTGCAACAGCTCGGTGACGGTGCGCTCCAGCGCAACGCCGAAATCAGGATGCGCGCCGAAGGAGGCGAAGCAGGTGCCGTTGGCCGGGTTGAACAGGACGACGCAGATAACCGGATACTGACCGCCCAGCGAGCCGTCATAAGCGAAGATTGGGAAACCTTCCGCCTCCAGCTTAGCGATGGCCTCAACCACTGCCGGGTAGCGTGCCAGCACATCGGCTGGAATTTCCGGCAGGCTAATGCTTTCGGCGATGATGCGGTTTTTAACATGACGTTCGAACACTTCAGACAAACCCTGCACACGCGCTTCGTTGCGGGTGTTACCGGCCGACATCCCGTTGGAAACGTACAGGTTGCCGATAATGTTCATCGGAATATACACGGTGTGATTATCAGACTGGCGGGTAAACGGCAGGCCGCAGATACCGCGATCTTCGTTACCGGATTGCAGGTCGATAAGCATGCTTCCAGCCAGCTCGTTTTCCGGGTCGTAGAACGCGCGCAGACGGTCATCCAGTAACCCTTCCGGCAGGGCGTCGTCATCGGTTAACGGGAACCATTTTTCATTCGGATAATGCACGAACGGGCCATTGGCGATGGTTTCACCCAGCCAGAAATCGGCGAAGAAATAGTTGGTGGACAGACGCTCAAAATATTCACCCAGCGCGGAAGCCAGCGCGGCTTTTTTGGTTGCGCCTTTGCCGTTGGTAAAGCACAACGCGCACTCTTTGTCGCGAATATGCACAGACCAGACGTTAGGCACCGGATTCAGCCAGGAGGCCTCTTCAATATGAAAACCGAGGTCGAGCAGTTTTTGCTGGAAGCGAGCGATGGAATCTTCCAGGGCGGCGTCTTTGCCGGGGATAAATGTTTGCGTCATGAAAATCACTTTTGTCGTACGGAAAGCGCGCAATGATACGGGTTTTATGTTGACGGCGCTATCGCCGCCGCCCCGGCAGCGTAAATAAAAGTGCGTAGTAGCGTCGTTCCTGTGAATGCCGGGGATCGTCAATGACGCCCGCGCGGCGCAAATCCAGAATGGTCGAAGGCCAGCCGGGTAAAACGGGCTACCTGACAGCGAATCTATCGGTTTTATGTCGTCAATCCGATAGATTCTGTTGTGTGACGTAGCGCGCATTTTTGGCCTGATGAGTTTTACCCATTGCGGCGCGTGTCACTGAATGATAAAACCGATATCCACAGGAATAACTTATACCCAATATCCGTCGTCCTGCCTTGCGCAGACGTCCGGGTGTTGAGGCGATAATAACGCAACGTGGTGAGGGGAAATGGCTCAGGTCTTCAATTTTAGTTCAGGTCCGGCAATGCTACCGGCGGAAGTGCTTAAACTGGCTCAACAGGATCTGCGTGACTGGCACGGTCTTGGCACGTCAGTAATGGAAATTAGCCACCGTGGCAAAGAATTTATCCAGGTCGCAGAGGAAGCGGAACAGGATTTTCGCGATCTCCTCAGCATCCCCTCCAACTACAAAGTATTGTTCTGCCACGGCGGCGGCCGTGGGCAGTTTGCGGCAATTCCGTTAAATATTCTGGGCGATAAAACGTCGGCGGATTACGTTGATGCCGGTTACTGGGCGGCCAGCGCCATCAAAGAAGCGAAAAAATACTGTTCGCCAAACGTGATTGACGCCAAAGTCACGGTTGACGGTCTGCGTGCGGTCAAACCGATGAGCGAGTGGCAGCTTTCTGATAACGCCGCTTACGTTCATTATTGTCCGAACGAGACTATCGACGGCATCGCAATTGATGAAACGCCGAATTTTGGTTCGGATGTCGTTGTGGCTGCGGATTTCTCATCCACAATTCTTTCCGCGCCGCTGGATGTGTCGCGTTATGGCGTGATCTACGCCGGGGCGCAGAAAAACATCGGCCCGGCGGGGCTGACAATTGTGATCGTGCGTGAAGATCTGTTAGGTAAAGCGAACATCGCTTGCCCGTCTATCCTTGATTACACCGTGCTGAACGACAACGACTCGATGTTCAATACCCCGCCGACCTTTGCCTGGTATCTTTCTGGCCTGGTGTTCAAATGGCTGAAAGCGCAGGGCGGCGTTGCGGCGATGAACAAAATCAATCAGCAAAAAGCGGAACTGCTGTATGGCGTGATTGATAACAGTGATTTCTACCGTAACGATGTGGCGAAATCGAATCGTTCACGTATGAACGTGCCTTTCCAGCTAGCGGACAGCGCGCTTGATAAAGTCTTCCTGGAGGAGTCTTTCGCTGCGGGTCTGCATGCGCTGAAAGGCCATCGCGTGGTGGGCGGAATGCGCGCCTCTATCTATAACGCAATGCCGCTTGAAGGCGTGAAGGCGTTGACGGATTTCATGGTCGATTTCGAGCGTCGCCACGGCTAATTCGTTTTCTTTTTTCATCCCCACAGCCAGCCTGTGGGGTTTTTATTTCTGTTTTTGAGAGTTGAGTTTCATGGAATCCCTGACGTTACAACCCATCGCGCGGGTCGATGGCACCATCAATCTGCCTGGCTCCAAGAGTGTTTCGAATCGCGCTTTGTTACTGGCGGCATTAGCAAGCGGCACCACTGTTCTGACAAACCTGCTGGACAGCGATGATGTTCGCCATATGCTGAACGCGCTGAGTGCGTTGGGGGTCAGTTATACCCTTTCCGCCGACCGTACCCGCTGTGAAATTACCGGGCTGGGCGGCGTATTACATGCTGAAGGCGCGCTGGAACTGTTCCTGGGCAATGCGGGAACGGCGATGCGTCCGCTTGCCGCCGCGCTGTGCCTGGGGGCAAATGATATCGTGCTGACCGGTGAGCCTCGCATGAAAGAGCGCCCGATCGGTCATCTGGTCGATGCGCTGCGTCAGGGCGGTGCGAAGATTGATTATCTGGAGCAGGAAAACTATCCGCCTCTGCGTCTGCGCGGCGGTTTTAGCGGCGGTCACGTTGAGGTTGATGGCAGCGTCTCCAGTCAGTTCCTCACCGCGCTGCTGATGACCGCGCCGCTTGCGCCGCAGGATACGACGATCGCAATTAAAGGCGATCTGGTGTCCAAACCGTATATCGACATCACGCTGAACCTGATGAAAACATTCGGCGTTGAGGTTGAGAACCAGAATTACCAGCGTTTTGTGGTGAAAGGGGAGCAGCAGTATCGTTCACCGGGTCAATATCTGGTGGAAGGCGACGCGTCATCCGCTTCTTATTTCCTTGCCGCTGGCGCCATTAAAGGCGGAACGGTAAAAGTGACGGGGATTGGCCGCAACAGTATGCAGGGCGATATCCGCTTTGCCGACGTACTGGAGAAGATGGGCGCCACCATCACCTGGGGTGATGACTTCATTGCCTGTACGCGCGGTGAACTGAACGCTGTGGATATGGACATGAACCATATCCCGGATGCGGCGATGACCATCGCCACGGCGGCGTTGTTTGCTAAAGGCACCACCACGCTGCGTAATATCTATAACTGGCGTGTGAAAGAGACTGACCGCCTGTTTGCGATGGCGACGGAACTGCGTAAAGTCGGCGCTGAAGTGGAAGAGGGGCATGATTTCATTCGTATCACGCCACCGGCTCAGTTGCAGTTTGCCGAAATCGGCACCTATAACGATCACCGTATGGCGATGTGTTTCTCGCTGGTCGCGTTGTCGGATACGCCGGTGACGATTCTCGATCCGAAATGTACCGCTAAAACCTTCCCGGATTACTTCGAGCAACTGGCGCGTATTAGTACGCCTGCCTGATAAAAGTAAAACATTGTCATCTTTTGGGCTGGCTCTTCGCCAGCCCGCTATAATTGCGCAAATCTTCCTCATCTGATGACAGACAAAATGGGTTTTTGCATACAAAGATAACGATTGTGAGCGTTGGCGCGTATAATGCGCGGCGTTCACGTTAACGGTATGCCTGTTTAAGGAGAAAAAGATGACGGCAATTGCCCCGGTAATTACCATTGATGGCCCAAGCGGTGCAGGTAAAGGCACCTTGTGCAAGGCAATGGCGGAAGCATTGCAATGGCATCTGCTGGACTCGGGCGCGATTTATCGTGTACTGGCGCTGGCGGCCTTACATCATCATGTTGATGTCACCTCTGAAGACGCTCTTGTACCGCTTGCGTCTCATCTGGATGTTCGTTTTGTCTCAACCAATGGCAATCTGGAAGTCATTCTGGAAGGGGAAGATGTGAGCGGGGAAATCCGCACGCAAGAAGTCGCGAACGCGGCATCTCAGGTCGCTGCATTCCCGCGCGTGCGCGAAGCGCTTTTGCGCCGCCAGCGTGCGTTTCGCGATGCGCCAGGGTTGATTGCCGATGGCCGCGACATGGGAACGGTGGTATTCCCTGATGCGCCAGTAAAAATTTTCCTGGATGCGTCTTCTGAAGAACGCGCTCACCGCCGTATGCTACAGTTGCAGGAGAAGGGCTTTAGTGTTAACTTTGAACGCCTTTTGGCCGAGATAAAGGAACGTGACGACCGCGATCGTAATCGCGCTGTCGCGCCACTGGTTCCTGCTGCCGATGCTTTAGTTCTGGATTCTACCCGATTAAGCATTGAGCAAGTGATTGAAAAAGCGTTACAATACGCGCGCCAAAAACTGGCACTCGCTTAAGTGCGACCGAATTTGTAGTACCCCCGCTGCAATGGATTGACAGTGGGTATGTGAAACAACCCCATCCGGCATGGAGCCAGGTGGACGTTAAATATGAAACCTGAAGATTAAACATGACTGAATCTTTTGCTCAACTCTTTGAAGAGTCCTTAAAAGAAATCGAAACCCGCCCGGGTTCCATCGTTCGCGGCGTTGTTGTTGCTATTGATAAAGATATCGTACTGGTTGACGCTGGTCTGAAATCTGAATCCGCCATTCCGGCTGAGCAGTTCAAAAACGCCCAGGGCGAACTGGAAATCCAGGTTGGCGACGAAGTTGACGTTGCTCTGGATGCAGTAGAAGACGGCTTCGGCGAAACCCTGCTGTCCCGTGAAAAAGCGAAACGTCACGAAGCCTGGATCACGCTGGAAAAAGCTTACGAAGATGCTGAAACTGTTACCGGTGTTATCAACGGCAAAGTTAAGGGCGGCTTCACTGTTGAGCTGAACGGTATTCGTGCGTTCCTGCCAGGTTCCCTGGTAGACGTTCGTCCGGTGCGCGACACGCTGCACCTGGAAGGCAAAGAGCTTGAATTCAAAGTCATCAAGCTGGATCAGAAGCGCAACAACGTTGTGGTTTCCCGTCGTGCCGTTATCGAATCCGAAAACAGCGCAGAACGCGATCAGCTGCTGGAAAACCTGCAAGAAGGCATGGAAGTTAAAGGTATCGTTAAGAACCTCACTGACTACGGTGCATTCGTTGATCTGGGTGGCGTTGACGGCCTGCTGCACATCACCGACATGGCATGGAAACGCGTTAAGCATCCGAGCGAAATCGTAAACGTTGGCGACGAAATCACTGTTAAAGTGCTGAAGTTCGACCGCGAGCGTACTCGTGTATCTCTGGGCCTGAAACAGCTGGGCGAAGATCCGTGGGTAGCTATCGCTAAACGTTATCCAGAAGGTACCAAACTGACTGGTCGCGTGACCAACCTGACCGACTACGGCTGCTTCGTTGAAATCGAAGAAGGCGTTGAAGGCCTGGTTCACGTTTCCGAAATGGATTGGACCAACAAAAACATCCACCCGTCCAAAGTTGTTAACGTTGGCGATGTAGTGGAAGTTATGGTTCTGGATATCGACGAAGAACGTCGTCGTATCTCCCTGGGTCTGAAACAGTGCAAATCCAACCCGTGGCAGCAGTTTGCGGAAACCCACAACAAGGGCGACCGTGTTGAAGGTAAAATCAAGTCTATCACTGACTTCGGTATCTTCATCGGCCTGGACGGCGGCATCGACGGCCTGGTTCACCTGTCTGACATCTCCTGGAACGTTGCAGGCGAAGAAGCAGTTCGTGAATACAAAAAAGGCGACGAAATCGCAGCAGTTGTTCTGCAAGTTGACGCAGAGCGTGAGCGTATCTCCCTGGGCGTTAAACAGCTTGCAGAAGATCCGTTCAACAACTGGGTTGCTCTGAACAAGAAAGGCGCTATCGTAACCGGTAAAGTCACTGCTGTTGACGCTAAAGGCGCAACCGTAGAACTGGCTGACGGCGTTGAAGGTTACCTGCGTGCTTCTGAAGCATCCCGTGACCGCGTTGAAGATGCGACTCTGGTTCTGAGCGTTGGCGACGAAGTTGAAGCTAAATTCACTGGCGTTGATCGTAAAAACCGCGCAATCAGCCTGTCTGTTCGTGCGAAAGACGAAGCTGACGAGAAAGATGCAATCGCAACTGTTAACAAACAGGAAGATGCAAACTTCTCCAACAACGCAATGGCTGAAGCTTTCAAAGCAGCTAAAGGCGAGTAATTCTCTGAAACTTCGGGTGTTTTATCCCGAAGTTTGATGAGTTTACTTGACAGATTACAAGATTCGTCCTGTAATCAAGCACTAAGGGCGGCTACGGCCGCCCTTAATCAATGCAACAACAGCAGCAGCCAATTTGCTTACAGGAACCGGAGGAATCATGACCAAGTCAGAATTGATTGAAAGACTTGCAACCCAGCAATCTCACATTCCCGCGAAAGCGGTTGAAGATGCAGTAAAAGAGATGCTGGAACATATGGCCTCGACTCTTGCGCAGGGCGAGCGTATTGAAATCCGCGGTTTCGGCAGCTTTTCTTTGCACTACCGCGCACCTCGTACCGGACGTAACCCGAAGACTGGCGATAAAGTAGAACTGGAAGGAAAGTATGTTCCGCACTTTAAGCCGGGTAAAGAACTGCGCGATCGCGCCAATATTTACGGTTAAGTTTTAACGAAAAACTTGATCCAGAAAAAAGCACCTGAACGGTGCTTTTTTCATTTCTGCATTCCGACCGGAAAAGAGACTTCAACGCCATCATCCGGCACAAAGCAGCGCCTGATGGCGCTACGCTTATCAGGTCTACAGGTATGCTCCCGTGACTCAGTAGGCCGGATAAGACGCTTCGCGTCGCCATCCGGCATAAAGCTGTGCCTGATGGCGCTACGCTTATCAGGCCTACAGATATGTACCTGTGACTCCGTAGGCCGGATAAGACGCTTTGCGTCGCCATCCGGCACAAAGCAGCGCCTGATGGCACTACATTCATCAGATCTACAGATACGTGCTCGTAGGCGTAACTGGAAAGCCTCTCGCATTTTTATGTGCATCTTGCATTCCCAACGCGAAAACCACGGAATTTGCGCCGAATAACCACAAATTGTCGCCAGACAAACGTTAGCCAAATCTGCACACTTCTTGTAACAGGGAGGTGTCTATGAAAATAACAACGGTCAGCGTGTGTGCATTATGCGGAATTCTTCCGCTAATATTCTTACCTGTACTTCCCGGTTCGTTGTGTCTCATTGGCATATTTTGTTTTGCCTGCGCGCTGTCCTTTGTTCCATATAAATATACGCAGTACGCCAGCTTGACCCTGCTGTTTTTTCTCTGGGGAATACTTGCTGCAAAGCAAGCCGTCTGGCCGGGTAATACCTTGCCTGGCGCAACACAGGAAACCGTGGTGCAAATTACGGCGACCGATCATGCCACCACACATTACGGGCAAATTACCCATGTACAGGGGAAACGCCTGTTTCCCTCGGTGGGCGTTGTTCTTTATGGGCAATATTTGCCCGGCGAGGTGTGTGCAGGTCAACGTTGGGCGATGAAACTAAAAGTCCGTGCCGTGCATGGTCAGCTTAATGAGGGGGGATTTGATAGCCAGCGTTATGCGCTCACGCAACATCAGCCTCTGAGCGGCCGGTTTCTGCATGCGACGGTCATCGAATCGTCATGTAGTTTACGCGCGCGTTATCTTGCCTCCCTCAATACCACGCTGGCGCGCTACCCCTGGCAGCAGGTTATCCTGGCATTAGGCATGGGCGAGCGTTTATCAGTATCGCAAGAGGTCAAAAATATTATGCGCGATACTGGTACGGCGCACCTGATGGCCATTTCAGGGTTGCATATCGCCTTTGCCGCACTGCTGGCGGGAGGATTGATTCGTGGCGCGCAATTTTTACTTCCCACCCGCTGGATTCACTGGCAAACGCCGTTAGTGGGAGGGATTGTGTGCGCGACGTTTTACGCCTGGCTCACGGGGTTACAACCACCCGCGTTACGTAAGGTTGTGGCGCTGGCAGCGTGGGGATTACTGAAGCTGAGCGGTCGGCAATGGAGCGGTTGGGAGGTCTGGTTCTGCTGCCTGGCGGCAATAGTGATTGCCGATCCGATTGCTGTTCTGTCGCAAAGTCTGTGGCTTTCGGCCTTTGCCGTCGCTGCGCTTATTTTCTGGTATCAGTGGTTTCCAGTACCGGCCTGGGCGTTGCCTTGGGCAGGGAAAGTCGTGTTGGACCTCGTTCACTTACAGTTGGGCATTACGCTTCTGCTCTTACCTGTGCAAATAGCGCTTTTTCATGGCGTAAGTGTGACCTCTTTTCTGGCGAATCTGTTTGCGGTTCCTTTGGTTACATTTATCTCTGTACCACTGATACTGGCGGGAATGATCGGCCATTTGACCGGGCCGCTGATGGTTGAAGAAGGCCTCTGGGCGCTGGCTGACGCCTCTCTGGACGTGTTGTTCCGGGCGCTGAAAAGTCTGCCGGTAGGGTGGATTAATATTGATTATCGCTGGCAATACCTGTCTTTGGCTCCCTGGTTAACGCTTATGGCGTGGCGATTGAATGCCTGGCGAACTTACCCGGTGATCTGTTTGTCTGGCGTGTTGCTGTTGAGCTGGCCGTTCTGGCGTACGCCGCGCACGGAGGCGTGGCAGGTTCATATGCTGGATGTCGGACAGGGGCTGGCGATGGTTATCGCGCATAACGGGAAAGCGATACTTTATGATACGGGACGCGCCTGGCCGGATGGCGATAGCGCACAGCAGCTCATCATTCCCTGGCTACGCTGGCACAATCTGGAACCTGAGGGGATTATCCTGAGCCATGAACATCTGGATCATCGGGGTGGCCTGTCATCATTACAGAAGACGTGGCCTTCGCTCTGGATACGAAGCCCATTAGGCTGGAAGGGCCATCTGCCGTGCTTTCGTGCGGAGCAGTGGACGTGGCAGGGGCTATCCTTCAGCGCACACTGGCCGATTAAAGGAAACAGGGAAAAGGGCAACAACCATTCCTGCGTGGTTAAAGTGGATGACGGAAAGCAGAGTATTTTGCTGACGGGCGATATTGAATCTCCGGCTGAACAAAAAATGCTAAGTCGTTATTGGCGGCATTTGCAGGCGACAATCATTCAGGTTCCGCATCATGGCAGTAATACATCGTCGTCATTAGCGTTAATTCAACGGGTTGAGGGCCTGGCCGCGCTGGCGTCGGCATCGCGCTACAACGCCTGGCGTCTGCCTTCCTGGAAGGTAAAACAGCGCTATCAACAACAAGGTTATCAATGGCTGGATACCCCGCATCAGGGGCAAATTTCGGTGGATTTTTCCCCGCAAGGCTGGCGCATACGAGGTTTACGGGAGCAAATTTTACCTCGTTGGTATCATCAGTGGTTTGGCGTGTCAGAGGATAACGGGTAGAATATGCGGCTATTTCAACAAATGCTGGTTTTTTGAATGCATAACGATAAAGATCTCTCTACGTGGCAGACGTTCCGCCGACTGTGGCCTACCATTGCGCCTTTCAAAACTGGGCTGATCGTGGCGGGTGTCGCGTTGATCCTCAATGCGGCCAGCGATGCTTTTATGTTATCGCTCCTCAAACCATTGCTGGACGATGGTTTTGGTAAAACAGATCGATCGGTGCTGCTTTGGATGCCGCTGGTGGTTATTGGCCTGATGATATTACGTGGTATCACCAGCTATATCTCCAGCTACTGTATTTCATGGGTATCGGGCAAAGTGGTGATGACCATGCGCCGTCGTCTGTTTGGTCATATGATGGGGATGCCTGTTGCATTCTTTGATAAACAATCAACGGGGACACTGCTTTCTCGTATTACCTATGACTCAGAACAGGTTGCGTCATCGTCTTCCGGGGCGTTGATTACGGTCGTGCGTGAAGGTGCATCGATCATCGCTTTGTTTATCATGATGTTCTATAACAGCTGGCAACTGTCGATCATTCTGGTCATTCTGGCGCCCGTTGTGTCTATTGCGATTCGCGTGGTATCGAAGCGTTTTCGTAGCATCAGTAAAAACATGCAGAACACGATGGGGCAGGTGACCACCAGTGCAGAGCAGATGCTGAAAGGCCACAAAGAAGTGCTTATCTTTGGCGGTCAGGAAGTTGAAACGAAGCGTTTTGACAAAGTCAGCAATAAAATGCGTCTGCAAGGGATGAAAATGGTGTCTGCATCATCCATCTCTGATCCGATCATTCAGCTGATCGCGTCTCTGGCGCTGGCCTTTGTTCTCTATGCGGCTAGCTTCCCGAGCGTAATGGACAGCCTGACTGCGGGTACGATTACCGTCGTATTCTCATCAATGATTGCCCTGATGCGTCCTCTGAAATCGCTGACCAACGTCAATGCGCAGTTCCAGCGTGGTATGGCGGCATGCCAGACGCTGTTTGCTATTCTGGATAGCGAGCAAGAGAAAGACGAAGGCAAACGCGTAATTGAACGTTCGACGGGCGATCTGGAATTCCGCAATGTGACCTTTACCTATCCGGGGCGTGAAACGCCTGCGCTGCGCAATATCAATCTGCACATTCCGGCGGGTAAGACGGTTGCACTGGTCGGGCGTTCCGGTTCAGGTAAATCAACCATTGCCAGTCTGATCACGCGCTTCTACGACATCAATGAAGGGAACATCCTGATGGATGGACACGATCTGCGTGAATATACCCTGTCTTCATTGCGTAATCAGGTCGCGCTGGTTTCGCAGAATGTGCACCTGTTTAACGATACGGTTGCGAACAACATCGCCTATGCGCGTACTGAAGAGTACAGCCGCGAGCAAATTGAAGAAGCGGCGCGTATGGCGTATGCCATGGACTTTATCAGCAAGATGGATAACGGTCTGGATACGGTTATCGGCGAGAACGGCGTACTGCTTTCCGGTGGCCAGCGTCAGCGTATCGCGATTGCCCGTGCGTTGCTGCGTGACAGCCCAATCCTGATTCTGGATGAAGCCACCTCTGCGCTGGACACCGAATCCGAACGCGCGATTCAGTCCGCACTGGATGAGTTGCAGAAAAACCGTACTTCGCTGGTTATCGCGCACCGCCTTTCAACGATTGAACAAGCTGATGAAATTGTCGTGGTGGAAGACGGGATTATTGTTGAGCGTGGAACCCATAGCGAATTGCTGGAGCAGCGCGGTGTGTATTCGCAACTGCATAAAATGCAATTTGGCCAATGATCGCCCGCATCTGGTCTGGTGAATCGCCCCTGTGGCGTCTGTTGCTCCCACTCTCCTGGCTGTATGGCCTGGTGAGTGGGGGGATTCGCTTGTGCTACCGGCTGGGAATTAAACGCGCCTGGCGTGCGCCGGTGCCGGTCGTTGTCGTCGGGAACCTTACGGCGGGGGGCAACGGAAAAACGCCGGTCGTTATCTGGCTGGTCGAACAACTGCAACAGCGCGGCATTCGCGTAGGGGTTGTTTCGCGGGGGTATGGCGGTAAAGCGGCGTCTTATCCGCTGTTGCTTACTCCACAAACGTCCTCTGCGGAAGCGGGTGATGAGCCGGTACTGATCTATCAACGAACTGGCGCGCCTGTTGCTGTCTCGCCGGTTCGCTCAGACGCAGTAAAAGCGATTCTCGCGCGTCACGATGTACAAATTATCGTAACGGATGACGGGCTACAGCATTATCGTCTGGCGCGCGATATTGAAATCGTTGTCATCGACGGCGTGCGCCGGTTTGGCAATGGCTGGTGGTTGCCCGCAGGGCCGATGCGTGAGCGCGCCAGCCGACTTAAATCGGTAGATGCGGTGATCGTCAACGGCGGCGTTGCCAGACCAGGAGAAATTCCGATGCAGCTGGCGCCAGGGCTGGCGGTCAATTTATGCACCGGTGAGCGCCGTCATGTCGCGGAGTTAAGCAACATTGTCGCGATGGCGGGGATTGGCCATCCTCCACGTTTCTTTGCTACGCTCGAAGCGTGTGGGGCGTCGCTACAGAAATGCGTTCCGTTGGCCGATCATCAGTCTCTCGCCTCTAACGATGTGAAGGCGTTAGTAACCGACGGGCAAACGCTGGTCATGACGGAAAAAGATGCCGTTAAATGCCGGGGATTTGCCGAGGACAACTGGTGGTATTTACCTGTAGACGCGCGTTTGTCGGGTGAACAACCTGATGCACTGCTTGAACAACTCATCTCGCTGGCTCGCTAGCACAAATTGATGTGGCGGCAGCGAACGATTCCCGGAGTTATACATGTCGTTGCCGCATCTCTCTCTTACGGATGTTCGTCATCTCCATCTTGCTGCGCAAGGTTTGCTGAAAAAGCCCCGCCGTCAGGCATTGCCTGCGGATATTCTCGCGACGATTTCGCGCATGTCTTTATTGCAAATCGATACGATCAACGTTGTGGCGCGCAGCCCCTATCTGGTGCTGTTTAGCCGTCTGGGCCACTACCCGCAACAGTGGCTGGACGACTCGTTGTCGCGTGGCGAACTCATGGAATACTGGGCGCATGAGGCCTGTTTCTTACCGCGTAGCGACTTTACGCTAATTCGTCACCGTATGCTGGCGCCTGAGAAGATGGGCTGGAAGTACAAAGCATCGTGGATGCAGGAACATGCCGATGAGATCGCGCAGTTGATCCAGCATATTCACCATAACGGCCCTGTGCGCTCAGCGGATTTTGCGCATCCACACAAAGGCGCCAGTGGATGGTGGGAGTGGAAGCCGCATAAGCGCCATCTTGAAGGATTGTTCACTGCCGGGAAAGTCATGGTTGTAGAACGGCGCAACTTTCAGCGCGTGTATGACCTGACGCAACGCGTGATGCCGCACTGGGACGATAAACGCGATTTACTGTCGCAGGCAGAAGCAGAAATCGCCATGCTGGATAATAGCGCGCGCAGTCTGGGGATTTTTCGCGAGCAGTGGCTGGCGGATTACTATCGCCTGCGGCGACCTGAAGTGAAAACGTGGCGTGATATCCGCGTTGAACAAGGGCAACTGGTTCCCGTTCAGGCCGACAGGCTGGGGGCAATGTGGCTACACGCCGATCTGTTGCCGCTACTGGAGCAGGCGCTGAACAATAAGCTCACCGCTACGCATAGCGCGGTTTTATCCCCTTTTGATCCCGTCGTCTGGGACCGGAAACGGGCAGAGCAGTTGTTCGATTTTAGCTACCGCCTGGAGTGCTATACCCCGGCGCCTAAACGCCAGTACGGCTATTTTGTTTTGCCGCTGCTGCATCGGGGGCAGTTGGTTGGGCGCATGGATGCCAAAATGCATCGCAAAACGGGCGTGCTGGAAGTCATCTCGCTCTGGTTGCAGGAGGGGGTTAAACCGGGCCCGACGCTGCAAAAAGGGCTGTTGCAGGCGATTAATGCGTTCGCTCGCTGGCAACAGGCCAGCCGCGTCACGCTAGGGAGCTGCCCATCCTGCTTGTTTGCAGAAAATCGTCATGGCTGGGAAATAGACGCGGTCTCATAAACGATTATGTTAATATTGATGAATTCACAATCCGGTCCATCTGGAGGAACTATGGATCATCGTCTACTTGAAATCATTGCCTGCCCGGTATGCAACGGCAAACTCTGGTATAACCAGGAAAAACAAGAACTGATTTGCAAACTGGATAACCTGGCTTTCCCATTGCGCGATGGCATTCCGGTATTGCTGGAAACGGAAGCGCGTTCCATTACTGCTGATGAGAGTAAATCATGAGTTTTGTGGTCATTATTCCCGCTCGTTTTTCGTCCACACGTCTGCCCGGTAAGCCTTTACTGGATATCAACGGCAAACCG
The DNA here is from genome assembly GCF_030333295.1 of Citrobacter sp. CK198. Taxonomy (NCBI): domain Bacteria; kingdom Pseudomonadati; phylum Pseudomonadota; class Gammaproteobacteria; order Enterobacterales; family Enterobacteriaceae; genus Citrobacter; species Citrobacter sp. CK198. The sequence continues at coordinate 23,125 of NZ_JAOWGE010000031.1, forward strand.
ATGATCGTGCATGTTCTGGAACGCGCGCGCGAATCTGGCGCTGAACGCATTATTGTCGCGACGGACCATGAAGATGTCGCTCGCGCGGTAGAAGCGGCGGGTGGGGAAGTCTGCATGACGCGCGCTGACCATCAGTCCGGGACGGAGCGTCTGGCGGAAGTCGTTGAAAAATGCGGTTTTAGCGACGATACCGTTATTGTTAACGTGCAGGGCGATGAGCCGATGATCCCGGCAGTGATTATTCGTCAGGTGGCGGAAAACCTGGCACAGCGCCAGGTTGGTATGGCGACGCTGGCGGCGCCGATTCACGGTGCTGAAGAAGCCTTTAATCCTAATGCAGTGAAAGTTGTGCTGGACGCTGAAGGCTATGCGCTTTATTTCTCGCGTGCGACGATCCCCTGGGATCGCGATCGTTTTGCGAAAAGCCTTGAGACCGTGGGCGACACGTTCCTGCGCCATCTGGGAATTTACGGCTATCGCGCCGGGTTTATTCGCCGCTACGTGAACTGGCAGCCCAGCCCGCTTGAGCATATTGAGATGCTGGAGCAGCTTCGTGTGCTGTGGTATGGCGAAAAAATCCATGTTGCCGTCGCCAAAGAAGTCCCGGGAACGGGCGTTGATACAGCCGAAGATCTTGAGCGCGTTCGCGCCGAAATGCGCTGATATCCGCTATCGCACTCCTCTCACAAATGGGAGGAGTGTCGTATCGTTACGATTTTCCCTTCATTTTTCTTTTCATCAATTGATCTCATCCGGGTGACATCTGTCCATACGGCGCTCATTATAAAAGCAGTGGCGTTTATGAGGGCAATCTGAAATGGAACAGCTGCGAGCCGAACTGAGTCATCTGCTGGGCGAAAAACTCAGCCGTATAGAGTGCGTGAGTGAAAAGGCGGATACGGCCTTGTGGTCGCTGTACGACAGTCAGGGAAACCCGATGCCTCTAATGGCGAGAAGTTTTACGACCCCTGGCGTGGCGCAGCAACTGGCATGGAAAACGACCATGCTGGCGCGTAGCGGCACGGTACGCATGCCGGTTGTCTATGGCGTGATGACGCATGATGAACACCCTGGGCCTGATGTCCTGCTGCTGGAGCGTCTGCGTGGCGTCTCTGTGGAAGCGCCCACCCGCACGCCTGAGCGCTGGGAGCAGTTGAAGGATCAGATTGTAGAGGGTTTGTTAGCCTGGCATCGGCAGGACAGTCGGGGTTGCGTGGGTGCGGTGGATCATACGCAGGAAAATATCTGGCCGTCCTGGTATCGCCAGCGTGTTGAAGTGCTATGGACGACGTTAAACCAGTTCAACAACACCGGGTTAACTATGCAGGATAAACGCATTCTGTTTCGTACTCGGGAGTGCCTGCCTGCGCTGTTTGAAGGATTTAATGATAATTGCGTGCTCATCCACGGCAATTTTAGCCTGCGCAGTATGCTGAAAGACGCCCGCAGCGATCAGCTTCTGGCGATGGTGGGGCCTGGCGTTATGCTGTGGGCGCCACGAGAGTATGAACTGTTCCGGCTGATGGACAATGCGCTGGCGGAAGGGCTGCTCTGGCATTATCTGCAACACGCGCCAGTGGCGGAATCGTTCATCTGGCGGCGTTGGCTTTATGTGTTATGGGACGAAGTCGCGCAGCTGGTCAATACCGGGCGTTTTAGCCGCTCCAACTTTGACCTCGCGACAAAATCACTGCTGCCCTGGCTCGCCTGACGCGCCTTTCAGCCACTGCCAGATGCGCCCCAGCGTTTCATAACCGGCGCGATCGCTATGCATCAACCATACCGGGGAGGGAATTGCTCGCTCCCACGGATTTAACGGTGAATCTATCGCCAGTTGATTGGCTGGCGCAGGCAGCGGATGTAACCCAACATGCTGGAAGAAGATCATGGCGCGCGGTAAGTGGGAGGCGGAAGTGACCAGCAGGAAAGGGGCATCGCCGATGGCCTGTTTCACCGCTTCCGCCTCTTCTTCGGTATCTTTTGGCTGATCCAGCGTGATGATGTCGCTGCGCGGCACACCCAGCGATTGTGCCACTCTTGCGCCCGCTTCTGCCGTACTCACGCGATTGGTTTTTGCCGCCGCGCCCGTAAAGATCAGTTTCGATCCCGGATTGGCCAGCCAGAGGCGTACGCCTTCGTTCAGACGTGGGAGGCTGTTATTGATCAGATTCGAACTGGGCGCCCACTGGGGGTTCCAGGTGTAGCCGCCGCCCAGTACCACGATGTAGTCTACTTTTTGCGTTCCCTGCCAGGTGGGGTAACTGTCTTCAATCGGTTTGAGTAAACGGTCAGCAACAGGTTGCAGGCTTAACAGAAATATTGCCAGCCATCCCAGGCTGATAAACGCCTTCCCGGTTTTCTGAAAGCGGCTAAACCATACCAGCGCCAGCCCCACGCCCATGATGAGCAGCATAAAGGGAAGCGGCAGCAACAGACCGCCAGTCACTTTCTTCAGAGTAAAAAGCATCCTTTTTGGTTCCTTTTTTGACCATACAGCAGGGGATCAGCAGGGATATTACACCAGACAGGTTAAATATCGCCGCGACTATGACAAAATAGCTTCTTTTTAAAAGCACACCTGAGCCAGCCTGTGGAGAGTCCGATGCGGGACCGCAATTTTGATGACATTGCTGAAAAGTTTTCCCGTAACATCTACGGAACCACCAAAGGACAGCTGCGACAGGCGATTCTGTGGCAGGATCTTGATCGGTTGCTGGCGGAATTCGGCGAGCAAAAACTGCACATCCTGGATGCTGGCGGCGGAGAGGGGCAAACGGCCATCAAAATGGCGGAGCGTGGGCATCAGGTTACATTGTGCGATCTGTCCGGCGAGATGATCGCGCGTGCGCAGCAGGCGGCAGAAGCAAAAGGTGTGAGCGGAAACATGCATTTTATACAATGCGCCGTTCAGGATGTCGCTTCGCATTTGGAAACCTCCGCTGATCTGATATTGTTTCATGCTGTGCTGGAGTGGGTGGCGGAACCGGTCGGCGTGTTAGAGACGCTTTGGTCAGTTTTGCGCCCCGGCGGAGCACTGTCGTTAATGTTCTACAATGCTAACGGCCTGTTGATGCATAACATGGTGGCAGGGAACTTTGACTATGTGCAGGTGGGGATGCCAAAACGCAAAAAGCGTACGCTTTCGCCAGACTATCCACGTAAACCCGAGCAGGTTTATCAGTGGCTGGAAGATATTGGCTGGCAGATTACCGGTAAGACCGGCGTACGCGTATTTCATGATTATCTGCGTGAGAAGCATCAACAGCGTGACTGCTATGAGATGTTAGTTGAATTAGAAACGCGTTATTGCCGCCAGGAGCCGTATATTAGCCTTGGCCGCTACATTCATGTCACCGCGCGCAAACCGCAGATGCAAGGATAACTTATGAGTGAATTTTCCCAGACAGTCCCCGAACTGGTTGCCTGGGCCAGAAAAAATGACTTTTCCATCTCTCTGCCGGTAGACCGACTTTCGTTCCTGCTGGCGGTAGCCACGCTGAACGGCGAGCGCCTGGACGGGGAGATGAGTGAAGGCGAACTGGTGGATGCGTTCCGCCATGTCAGTGATGCGTTTGAGCAAACCAGCGAAACCATCGGCGTGCGCGCCAACAACGCGATCAACGATATGGTACGTCAACGTCTGCTGAACCGCTTTACCAGCGAGCAAGCGGAAGGCAACGCCATTTATCGCCTGACGCCGCTCGGGATTGGCATTACCGATTACTACATCCGCCAGCGTGAGTTTTCCACGTTGCGCCTTTCCATGCAGCTATCCATTGTCGCGGGTGAACTGAAGCGGGCGGCGGATGCGGCAGATGAGGGCGGCGACGAATTTCACTGGCATCGCAACGTTTATGCGCCGCTGAAATATTCGGTCGCGGAAATTTTCGACAGCATCGACCTGACCCAGCGCATCATGGATGAGCAGCAGCAGCAGGTAAAAGACGACATTGCGCAGTTGCTGAACAAAGACTGGCGCGCGGCGATTTCGAGTTGCGAACTGCTGCTTTCTGAAACATCCGGCACGCTGCGTGAGTTACAGGATACGCTCGAAGCGGCTGGCGATAAATTGCAGGCCAATCTGTTACGCATCCAGGACGCCACGATGGCGCATGACGACCTGCATTTTGTGGATCGTCTGGTGTTCGATCTGCAAAGCAAACTCGACCGCATTATTAGCTGGGGTCAGCAATCCATCGACCTGTGGATTGGCTATGACCGACACGTACACAAATTTATCCGTACTGCGATTGATATGGATAAAAACCGCGTCTTTGCCCAGCGACTGCGCCAGTCCATTCAGGGCTATTTTGATGAGCCGTGGGCACTGACCTATGCCAACGCCGATCGTCTGCTGGATATGCGCGATGAAGAGATGGCGCTGCGCGATGAAGAGGTGACCGGCGAACTGCCGCCGGACCTGGAATATGAAGAATTTAACGAGATCCGCGAACAACTGGCGGCGATCATCGAAGAACAGCTGGCTATCTATAAATCCAGACAAGCCCCACTGGATCTCGGCCTGGTAGTGCGCGAATATCTGGCGCAATACCCACGAGCGCGTCACTTCGACGTGGCGCGTATTGTTATCGATCAGGCGGTACGTCTTGGCGTAGCGCAAGCAGACTTCACCGGACTGCCAGCCAAATGGCAGCCGATTAATGATTACGGAGCCAAGGTACAGGCGCATGTCATTGACAAATATTGAACAAGTGATGCCGGTTAAGCTGGCGCAGGCGCTGGCAAACCCGTTATTTCCGGCGCTGGATAGCGCATTACGCTCCGGCAGACATATCGGTCTGGATGAGCTGGATAATCATGCCTTCCTGATGGATTTCCAGGAGTATCTGGAAGAGTTTTACAGTCGCTATAACGTCGAACTGATTCGCGCGCCGGAGGGTTTTTTCTACCTGCGCCCGCGTTCCACGACGATTATCCCACGCTCCGTCTTGTCTGAACTGGACATGATGGTGGGTAAAATCCTCTGCTATCTCTATCTCAGCCCGGAGCGGTTGGCAAATGAGGGGATTTTTACCCAGCAGGAACTGTACGATGAGCTGCTCGCCCTGACAGACGAAGCCAAATTGCTGAAACTGGTCAACAACCGCTCAACGGGGTCTGACGTGGATCGTCAGAAACTACAGGAGAAGGTGCGCTCGTCGTTAAACCGTCTGCGTCGCTTAGGGATGGTGTGGTTTATGGGCCATGACAGCAGCAAATTCCGCATCACGGAATCGGTGTTCCGCTTTGGCGCGGATGTGCGTACCGGTGACGATCCGCGAGAAGCGCAGCGTCGCTTAATCCGCGATGGGGAAGCCATGCCGGTTGAAAATCACCTGCAACTCAACGATGAGACCGAAGAGAATCAGCCGGACAGTGGAGAGGAAGAATAATGATTGAACGCGGTAAATTTCGCTCACTAACGCTGATTAACTGGAACGGCTTTTTTGCCCGCACCTTTGACCTCGATGAGCTGGTCACCACGCTGTCCGGCGGGAACGGCGCCGGTAAATCCACCACGATGGCGGCGTTCGTCACGGCGCTGATCCCGGACTTAACCTTACTGCATTTCCGTAACACCACGGAAGCCGGGGCCACCAGCGGATCGCGCGATAAAGGCCTGCACGGTAAGCTGAAAGCGGGCGTCTGTTATTCCATGCTCGACGTCCTCAATTCCCGCCATCAGCGTGTTGTGGTGGGCGTACGTTTGCAGCAGGTCGCCGGACGCGATCGCAAAGTTGATATCAAACCGTTTGCCATTCAGGGCTTGCCGATGTCGGTGCAGCCGACGCAGCTGGTGACGGAAACGCTGAACGAGCGCCAGGCGCGCGTGTTGACCCTCGCGGAGCTGAAAGAGAAGCTCGATGCGATGGAAGGCGTGCAGTTTAAGCAGTTTAACTCGATCACCGATTATCACTCGCTGATGTTCGATCTGGGCATCATTGCCCGCCGTCTGCGTTCTGCGTCCGATCGCAGCAAGTTCTATCGTCTGATTGAAGCCTCGCTGTACGGCGGGATCTCCAGCGCGATTACTCGTTCCCTGCGTGACTACCTGCTGCCGGAAAATAGCGGCGTGCGTAAAGCGTTCCAGGATATGGAAGCCGCGCTGCGTGAAAACCGTATGACGCTGGAAGCGATCCGCGTAACCCAGTCGGATCGTGACCTGTTCAAGCATTTGATTAGCGAAGCCACTAACTACGTGGCGGCGGACTACATGCGCCACGCCAACGAACGCCGGGTTCATCTGGATAAAGCGCTGGAGTTTCGTCGCGAGCTGTACACATCGCGTAAGCAACTGGCGGCGGAACAGTACAAACACGTCGACATGGCGCGTGAACTGGGCGAGCACAACGGTGCGGAAGGGGATCTGGAAGCGGATTACCAGGCCGCCAGCGACCACCTGAACCTGGTGCAGACCGCGCTGCGCCAGCAGGAGAAGATCGAGCGCTATGAAGCGGATCTCGATGAGCTGCAAATTCGTCTCGAAGAGCAAAATGAAGTGGTGGCTGAAGCCGCCGACATGCAGGAAGAGAACGAAGCCCGTGCGGAAGCCGCCGAGCTGGAAGTGGATGAACTGAAAAGCCAACTGGCGGACTATCAGCAGGCGCTGGATGTGCAGCAGACGCGCGCGATTCAGTACAACCAGGCGATCCAGGCGCTCGACCGCGCCAAAGCGCTTTGTCATCTGCCTGACCTGACGGCGGACAGCGCCGCAGAATGGCTGGAGACGTTCCAGGCGAAAGAGCAGGAAGCAACGGAAAAACTGCTTTCGCTGGAACAGAAAATGAGCGTGGCGCAAACCGCGCACAGTCAGTTTGAACAGGCATATCAGCTGGTGGCCGCCATTAATGGCCCACTGGCGCGTAATGAAGCCTGGAGCGTGGCGCGTGACCTGCTGCGCGAAGGCGTGGAACAGCGTCACCTGGCGGAGCAGGTTCAGCCGCTGCGTATGCGTCTGAGTGAGCTGGAACAGCGCTTGCGCGAACAGCAGGAAGCTGAACGCCTGCTGGCGGAATTCTGTAAACGTCAGGGCAAACATTTCGACATTGATGAGCTGGAAGCGCTGCACCAGGAGCTGGAAGCCCGCATCGCCGCCCTGTCGGATAGCGTTTCTAACGCCCATGAACAGCGTATGACGCTGCGTCAGGAGCAGGAGCAACTCCAGTCCCGCATTCAGCACTTAATGCAGCGCGCCCCGATCTGGCTGGCGGCGCAAAACAGTCTGAATCAGCTGTGCGAACAGAGCGGCGAAGAGTTTACCTCCAGCCAGGAGGTAACCGAGTATCTGCAACAGTTGCTGGAGCGCGAGCGTGAAGCGATTGTAGAGCGTGACGAAGTTGGCGCGCGTAAGAACGCGGTTGACGAAGAGATTGAACGCTTAAGCCAGCCGGGCGGCTCGGAAGACTCGCGTCTGAACGCGCTGGCGGAGCGTTTTGGCGGCGTGTTGCTGTCGGAAATCTATGATGACGTCAGCTTCGAAGACGCGCCGTACTTCTCCGCGCTGTATGGCCCGTCCCGTCATGCTATCGTGGTGCCGGATCTGTCGCTGATCGCCGAACAGCTTGAAGGGCTGACGGATTGCCCGGAAGATCTCTATTTCATCGAAGGGGACCCGCAGTCGTTCGATGACAGCGTCTTCAGCGTTGATGAGCTGGAAAACGCGGTGGTGGTGAAAACCGCCGAGCGTCAGTGGCGTTATTCCCGTTTCCCGACGGTGCCGATCTTTGGTCGCGCCGCGCGTGAAAACCGTATTGAAAGTCTGCATGCTGAGCGCGAAGGGCTGTCTGAACGCTTTGCGACGTTGTCCTTCGACGTGCAGAAAACTCAGCGTCTGCATCAGGCGTTCAGTCGTTTTATCGGCAGCCATCTGGCGGTCGCGTTTGAGGCCGACCCGGAAGCGGAAATTCGCCAATTGAATGGCCGTCGCGTTGAACTGGAACGCGCGCTGGCTACGCATGAAAACGACAACCAGCAGCAGCGTATTCAGTACGAACAGGCGAAAGAGGGCGTCTCCGCTCTGAACCGCTTACTGCCGCGCCTGAACCTGCTGGCGGACGACACGCTGGCTGACCGCGTGGATGAAATTCAGGAACGTCTGGATGATGCGCAGGAAGCGGCGCGTTTTATACAGCAACACGGTAATCAGTTAGCCAAACTGGAGCCGATCGTTTCGGTTCTGCAAAACGATCCCGAACAGTTTGAGCAACTGAAAGAAGATTACGCATACTCCCAGCAAACGCAGCGGGATGCGCGTCAGCAGGCTTTTGCGCTGACCGAGGTCGTACAGCGTCGGGCGCACTTCAGCTATTCCGACTCGGCCGAAATGCTGAGCGGCAACAGCGATCTGAACGAAAAACTGCGCCAGCGTCTGGAACAGGCGGAAGCCGAGCGTACCCGTGCCCGTGAAGCGTTACGCGGTCATGCCGCGCAACTCAGCCAGTACAATCAGGTTCTGGCCTCACTGAAAAGCTCGTATGACACCAAGAAAGAGCTGCTGGGCGACCTGCAACGTGAATTACAGGATATCGGCGTGCGTGCCGACAGCGGTTCGGAAGAGCGCGCGCGTATCCGCCGAGACGAACTGCATACGCAACTGAGCAATAACCGCTCACGTCGTAACCAGTTGGAAAAAGCGCTGACCTTCTGTGAAGCAGAAATGGATAACCTGACCCGCAGACTGCGCAAGCTGGAACGCGATTATCATGAAATGCGCGAGCAGGTGGTCACCGCGAAAGCCGGGTGGTGCGCGGTGATGCGGATGGTGAAAGATAACGGGGTAGAGCGCCGTCTGCATCGTCGCGAGTTGGCTTATCTGTCGGCAGATGAACTTCGCTCCATGTCGGATAAGGCGTTGGGTGCGTTGCGTCTGGCGGTGGCGGATAACGAACACCTGCGTGATGTATTACGTATGTCGGAAGATCCAAAACGACCGGAACGTAAGATCCAGTTCTTCGTGGCGGTTTACCAGCATCTTCGGGAGCGTATTCGCCAGGATATCATCCGTACCGATGACCCGGTTGAGGCCATCGAACAGATGGAAATTGAGTTGAGTCGCCTGACGGAAGAGCTAACCTCCCGCGAACAGAAGCTGGCGATCAGCTCGCGCAGCGTGGCGAACATTATTCGTAAGACGATTCAGCGCGAACAAAACCGTATTCGTATGCTGAACCAGGGGCTGCAAAACGTCTCGTTCGGTCAGGTGAACAGCGTGCGTCTCAACGTTAACGTGCGGGAAACGCATGCGACCTTGCTGGATGTTCTTTCCGAACAGCATGAGCAGCATCAGGATCTGTTTAACAGCAACCGCCTGACCTTCTCTGAAGCGCTGGCGAAGCTGTATCAGCGCCTGAATCCGCAGATTGATATGGGGCAGCGTACGCCGCAGACCATTGGCGAGGAGCTGCTGGATTACCGTAACTATCTGGAGATGGAAGTCGAGGTCAACCGTGGTTCAGACGGCTGGCTGCGTGCGGAGTCCGGCGCGCTGTCTACCGGTGAAGCGATTGGTACCGGGATGTCCATTCTGGTGATGGTAGTACAAAGCTGGGAAGACGAAGGCCGCCGCTTGCGCGGAAAAGATATCTCCCCATGCCGCCTGCTGTTCCTTGATGAGGCTGCACGTCTGGATGCGCGTTCCATCGCGACGCTGTTCGAACTGTGCGAACGTCTGCAAATGCAGCTTATCATCGCAGCGCCGGAAAACATCAGCCCTGAGAAAGGCACCACCTATAAGCTGGTGCGTAAGGTTTTCCACAATACCGAACACGTTCATGTGGTCGGACTGCGTGGCTTCGCTCCACAACTGCCGGAGACGCTACCTGGCACCGGTACCGAAGATGCCTCGTCGCAGGCCGCCGGGTAAGTAAGATGAAGACGGCCTTCGCGCCGTCTTTTTTCATCATAAAATCGATCAATAGAAGTCTGAAAAGCACCTTACACCAGGTGCTTTTTCTTTAAACTTCTTTACATTAGGTTAGGCAAAACCTTTTTGATGTTTATATACTGAAGGTAAGCCTGACGAGTAAGCAGGCTTGCTCGTCATACTTCAGAAGGTATTGGCGTTTTCAGGTTTTTACCCAATGTGAGCGGGCAACCTGGCTATTCAAAGTATGATAAAGAAACAGGGGGCAAGGGATGTTGCTTAACAAAATTTGTAGTCGTCGGCTGTCGGCAATCAGTTTATGCCTGGCCGTAACATTTGCTCCACTGTTCAGTGTGCAGGCCGATGAGCCTGAAATGATTCCTGGCGACAGCTCTGCGACCGTCAGCGAACAGCCTACCGCGTTGTCACAGCCGCAAGCGCAATCGCCTGCGACAGCGGTAATGGCGGGGATTCAGCCGCTGCCGGAGGGGATCTCTGCGGAGAAAGCCCGGGCTGAATTACAATCGCAACTTCCTTCTGGTTATACGCCGGTTTATCTGAATCAACTGGAACTGCTGTATGCCGCCCGCGATATGCAACCAATGTGGGAAAATCGCGATGCGGTGAAAGCGTTTCAGCAGCAGCTGGCGGAAGTGGCCATCGCCGGGTTCCAGCCGCAATTCACCACCTGGGTCGCGCTGCTGACCGACCCGTCAGTCACCGGTCTGGCGCGAGATGCTGTTTTATCCGACGCCATGATGGGCTATCTCCATTTCATCGCCAATATTCCCGTAAAAGGGACGCGCTGGCTGTACAGCGACAAACCTTATGCGCTGGCAACACCGCCGCTTTCGGTGATCAACCAGTGGCAGGTTGCGCTGGACAACGGTCAACTGATGACGTTTGTCGCCAGCCTTGCGCCACAGCATCCGCAATACGCCGCGCTGCATGATTCACTGAAAAAGCTGGTTAGCGACGCTCGTCCCTGGCCACAGTTGACCAGTACCGCGACGTTGCGTCCTGGTCAGTGGAGCAATGATGTGCCTGCGTTGCGTGAGATTTTACAGCGCACCGGTATGCTGGAAGGCGGGCCTAAGATAGCGCTCCCGGGGGATGACGTGGCGGCCGATGTGGTTGTCAGCCCTTCCGCCGTCGCAGTGGAGCCTGCCGCCGTGAAACCTGTCGCCCGGCAATCCACTCAGCGCAGCCAATCCGCTCCGGCAGTCCGTGCGGCTTATGATCGTGAGCTTGTTGATGCGGTGAAACGTTTTCAGACCTGGCAAGGACTGGGAGCGGATGGCGCTGTCGGCCCGGCGACGCGCGAATGGCTGAATGTGACGCCTGCGCAACGTGCAGGGGTACTGGCGCTGAATATTCAGCGTTTGCGTTTACTGCCAGGAGAATTATCAACGGGCATTATGGTCAATATTCCGGCCTATTCGCTGGTTTATTACCAGAACGGCAACCAGGTGTTGGCTTCCCGGGTGATTGTTGGCCGCCCCGATCGGAAAACGCCAATGATGAGCAGCGCGCTTAATAACGTGGTGGTGAATCCGCCCTGGAATGTGCCGCCAACGCTGGCCCGAAAAGATATTCTGCCCAAAGTCTGGAATGATCCAGGGTATCTGGAACGCCACGGTTATACCGTTATGCGCGGCTGGAACAGCAAAGAGACGATTAACCCGTGGCAGGTGGACTGGTCGACCATTACGCCATCGAATCTGCCGTTCCGCTTCCAGCAGGCGCCGGGCGCGCACAACTCGCTGGGGCGTTACAAATTTAATATGCCAAGTTCAGACGCGATTTATCTGCACGATACGCCGAATCACAATCTGTTCCAGAAAGATACGCGAGCGCTCAGCTCCGGCTGCGTGCGTGTGAATAAGGCCTCTGAGCTGGCAAATATGCTGCTTCAGGATGCAGGCTGGAACGATACGCGGATTTCGGATGCGCTGAAGCAAGGTGATACCCGGTACGTCAACATCCGCCAGAATATTCCGGTGAATCTGTATTACCTGACGGCGTTTGTGGGAGCAGACGGACGCACTCAGTATCGTACAGATATTTACAATTATGATCTGACTGCGCGATCCAGCGCACAAATTGTGTCAAAAGCAGAACAATTAATCAGGTAAATGAAGAAGTTCTGATAAATCTGTTGTCGTAATATTGGTCATCGGCAGGGCTGATTCGCTGCAAGCCCCGCCGTTGCTGGGGATGGGCCACCTTGACGTCGGCTTTTTTGCCAGTTAAGGTGCCCCTCGTGCGCCAGAAGTGCATATTAACGAAAACATTTACCTGTAGACCTGATTATCATGGACAAATTTGACGCTAATCGCCGCAAGTTGCTGGCGTTTGGTGGCGTTGCTCTCGGCGCCGCCATCTTGCCTACGCCAGCATTTGCCACACTCTCCACCCCACGTCCGCGTATTTTGACACTGAACAACCTCCATACCGGAGAGTCAATTAAAGCGGAGTTTTTCGACGGAAGAGCCTATATTCAGGATGAATTAGCAAAACTAAACCATTTTTTCCGTGATTTTCGCGCGAATAAAGTGAAAGCCATCGACCCAGGATTGTTCGATCAGCTCTTCCGCCTGCAAGGCCTTTTAGGCACCCGTAAGCCCGTACAGCTCATCTCGGGTTACCGCTCACTGGATACCAATAACGAACTGCGTGCGCACAGTCGTGGAGTGGCGAAAAAAAGCTACCACACGAAAGGGCAGGCGATGGATTTCCATATTGAAGGCGTTTCGTTAAGTAATATTCGCAAAGCTGCGTTATCTATGCGCGCAGGTGGTGTAGGATACTACCCACGCAGTAACTTTGTGCATATTGACACCGGGCCGGCACGGCACTGGTGATCCGCAGACTTAACGAAACAGGAGCAGTATGAACTATCGTATTATTCCGGTCACCGCATTCTCCCAGAACTGTTCATTGATCTGGTGTGAGCAAACCCGTCTGGCCGCGCTGGTCGATCCCGGCGGCGACGCACAGACCATCAAACAGGAAGTGGACGCCAGCGGCGTGACGTTGATGCAGATCCTGCTTACGCACGGTCATCTCGATCATGTTGGCGCGGCGGCGGAACTGGCGAAGCATTATGGCGTGCCAGTGATCGGCCCGGAAAAAGAAGATGAGTTCTGGCTACAGGGTTTACCGGCGCAAAGTCGCATGTTTGGTCTGGAAGAGTGTCAGCCGCTGACGCCTGACCGTTGGCTGAATGAGGGAGATCGTATTAGCGTAGGGAATGTGACTTTACAGGTGTTGCATTGTCCTGGGCATACGCCGGGCCATATCGTCTTCTTTGATGAGTCTTCACGGCTACTGATTTCCGGTGACGTGATCTTCAAAGGCGGCGTTGGGCGCAGCGATTTCCCGCGTGGCGATCACGCTCAGCTGATTGATTCGATCAAGCGTAAATTATTGCCGTTGGGCGATGATGTGACGTTTATTTCGGGTCATGGGCCGATGTCGACGCTTGGCCATGAGCGGCTGCATAACCCGTTCCTGCAAGATGAAATGCCGGTCTGGTAAATTCTTGTCCGGTCTGCAATGGGAAACCACTGTAGGCCGGGTAAGCGCCAGGCACTACCTGGCGCTATGATACTTACAGTACGGCGACAATGGCTTCGCACAGCGGAGCCATGTTATCCGGCGTCATTCCAGCCACGTTGACGCGACCAGAAGCCACCGCATATACGCCAAACTCTTCACGCAGACGCAGTACCTGCTCTTTCGTCAGGCCGCTGAATGAGAACATGCCATTCTGTTTGGTGATAAAGCTGAAATCGCGATCTGCGCCTTTTTCCTGCAACGTATTGACGAACAACAGACGCATGCGCTGAATACGCTGGCGCATATCGGTCAGTTCCTGTTCCCAGATAGCACGCAGGGCATCGTTGCTCAGGATAGTCGCTACAACGGATGCGCCGTGTGCCGGAGGGTTAGAGTAGTTGGCGCGAATGGCGGATTTCATCTGGCTGAATGCGCGGTCAACGGTTTCCGCATCTGCGGCAACCAGCGTACAGGCACCGACACGCTCGTTATACAGGCCAAAGTTTTTAGAGTAGGAACTGGCGACGATCAGCTCTTTATGCAGCGCTGCGAACGCACGCAGACCTTCCGCGTCTTCTTCCAGACCGCGAGCAAAACCCTGATAGGCGAAGTCAAACAGCGGCAGCCAGCCTTTTTCGACAGAAAGCTGAGCCAGCGTTTGCCACTGTTCCAGCGTCGGATCGATACCGGTTGGGTTATGGCAGCAGCCATGGAACAGAACGACGTCACCAGCCTGCGCGTTATTGAGGCTTGCCAGCAAGGCATCGAAATCAAGCGCGTGATTTTCTGCATCGTAATAAGCGTATTCGCACACTTCCAGACCGGCAGAATTAAACACGCCCTTATGGTTTGGCCAGCTTGGATTACTTACCCACACGCGTTTTACCGCCGTATTTTTTGCCAGGAAGTCCGCGGCAACACGGAGCGCGCCAGTACCGCCTGGCGTTTGCGCGGTGCGAGCGCGTTTGTCATTGATCAGCGCGCTACCTTTGCCAAACAGTAATTCCTGCGTGCAACGGCCGAATTCTGGAATACCATCAATACCGAGATAGTTTTTGGTGGTTTCATTTTCCAGTAAATACTGCTCGGCTTTTTTAACGCTGGTTAACACCGGCGTTTTGCCTGTCTCATCTTTATAGACACCGATACCAAGGTTAATTTTTCCGGGACGGTCATCGACACGAAACAGATCGGCCAGGCCCAGAATAGGGTCGGCAGGGGCGGCGGTAATGTTCTCAAACATGACGAGGTTCCATTGTGGTTACAGAAGGGAAATCCGTAATCAGGTTAACGGCAGATTTACAAAATGCCAACTGTTAGTGACAAAAAGGATGAGTGTTTTTTTAAGACGCCAGATTTTGCTGGCAGACATAAAAAAACAGGACCGAAGTCCTGTTTTTTAGGCATTTAACAAAGAGGTCTGCTGATTAGAACTGGTAAACGATACCTACAGCAACCGTGTCGTCAGAGCCTACGCCCAGTTTGTTGTCAGAATCAATCTGGTTGATGATGTAGTCAACATAGGTGGACATGTTTTTGTTGAAGTAGTAAGTCGCGCCAACTTCTACGTAGTTGACCAGATCTTCGCTACCCACGCCTTCAACGTTTTTGGCTTTGGACTTGGTGTAAGCGATGGACGGACGCAGACCGAAGTCGAACTGATACTGAGCAACTAACAGGATGTCCTGAGTTTTGTTGGCGAAGCCGCCGTCGATAGCCGTGGCGTTACGGGTTTCACCGTAGTTGGCTGCCAGGTAGATATTGTTGGCGTCGTATTTCAGACCAGTAGCCCACTGCTCAGCGGTTTTACCACGACCAGCAAGGCGAGAATCTTGCTGAGCGTTGGTGCGGTCAGCGGCACCGTAAGCACCAACGAT
Source organism: Citrobacter sp. CK198 (assembly GCF_030333295.1). Taxonomy (NCBI): domain Bacteria; kingdom Pseudomonadati; phylum Pseudomonadota; class Gammaproteobacteria; order Enterobacterales; family Enterobacteriaceae; genus Citrobacter; species Citrobacter sp. CK198. The sequence goes on from NZ_JAOWGE010000031.1 coordinate 38,425, forward strand.
ACCAAAGCCTTCGAATTCATAGCTCAGAGATGCACCCCAGCCGTCGCCGTTAGAGCGCTGTACGTCGCTGAAGTTACTGGAATCGTCTGCGTTAACAACGTAGTTGCTTGCGCGCTCGTTTTTGCCCAGATACTGAACACCGAAGTTCAGGCCGTCAACCAGGCCGAAGAAGTTGGAATTACGGTAGGTTGCCACACCGCCAACACGGCCAACGAAGAAGTTGTCGCTGTATGCGGTGTCACCACCAAATTCTGGCAGCATATCGGTGTAGCCCAGTGCATCGTAAACGATACCGTAGTTACGACCGTAGTCCAGAGAACCCGCATCGCCGAGTTTCAGACCCGCGAATGCCAGACGGGTTTTGTTGCCTTTCTGAGAGTCAGAACCACCTTCGGATCTGTTACCGCTGAACTGGTATTCCCACTGGCCGTAACCGGTCAGTTGATCGTTGATCTGGGTTTCACCTTTAAAACCCAGACGTGCATAGGTCTGGTCGCCATCACCGCCGTAGCTGTTTTTGCCGTTGTCTTTAGAGAAGTAGTGCAGACCTACCGCTTTACCGTAGAGGTCCAGTTTATTGCCATCTTTGTTATACACTTCGGCTGCGTTTGCGGCGCCAGCTGCCAGCAGGGCAGGGATTACCACTGCCAGGATATTACGCTTCATCATTATTTATTACCCTCATTGGTTTTTATATGACACCTGCCACTGCCGCCAATAAATTCTGTCAATAAAAATTTACGGAACTATTGATGAGAGTTTGGTGTCTTTATGTGTCTGACAAGCATCTTTCCATTCAAACCACCGTTTCGCTACCGTGAAAGTGCTACAAAGATAAAGAATTAGTTTCAAAAAGAAAAAATGTGTAACTAAATGTTTTATTTTTGGCGCTTTGTGAACGACTTCAAATTTCGGGCCAATTTCAGCCACCATTTCCCATTTTTATTTCTATTTATATGATTTCCTTATGTTTAATTTTTCTAAACATAGCACTTACTGCAAATGTGATTGAACGAGGGTGTGATTGATAACTTTTTTCAGACGTCTGGAATGCCGTGCGATTGATTAAAAATTATGCTATCAGGTGAGGAAAAACTAATCCGCAATGATCGGAGGGATTATTTTTTGTACTGAGATGTTGCAATGAAATATCAGGTAACAGGAAGGGAGAACTGAGGGGCTTGTTTTTAGATTTGTTTACTTCTTATCCATAAAACTTGACATTCTGAGAGAGAAAAAGGCCAGCAAAGCTGGCCTTTTAAAATCAGAAACTGGCGTTACGTGGAGTACGCGGGAACGGAATCACATCACGAACGTTTTGCACGCCGGTGACATAAGCGATCAGACGTTCGAAGCCGAGACCGAAACCTGAATGCGGAACAGTACCGTAGCGGCGCAGATCGCGATACCACCAGTAATCTTCTTTATTCAGGCCCATTTCCGCCATACGGGCATCCAGTACGTCCAGACGCTCTTCACGCTGGGAACCACCAATGATTTCACCAATGCCCGGCGCCAGAACATCCATTGCCGCCACGGTTTTACCGTCTTCGTTAAGGCGCATATAAAACGCTTTAATGTCTTTCGGGTAGTTTTTCACTACCACTGGCGCTTTAAAGTGCTCTTCTGCCAGATAGCGTTCGTGCTCAGAGGAGAGATCCACACCCCAGTAAACCGGGTTTTCGAATTTCCTACCGCAGTTTTCCAGAATTGTGACCGCATCGGTGTAATCAACCTGGGCGAAGTCTGCATCAATAAAACGTTCCAGACGAGAAATCGCATCTTTATCGACACGCTCGGCGAAGAATTTCATATCATCCGCGCGTTCATCCAGTACGGCTTTGAAGACGTATTTCAGCATCGCTTCGGCAAGGCCAGCTACGTCATTCAGGTTGGCAAAGGCGACTTCCGGCTCCAGCATCCAGAACTCAGCCAGGTGGCGGCTGGTGTTGGAGTTTTCTGCACGGAATGTAGGGCCAAAGGTATAGATTTTGGACAGGGCGCACGCATAGGTTTCGCCGTTCAACTGGCCGGATACGGTCAGGAAGGACTCTTTACCGAAGAAGTCTTTATCAAAATCGACTTTGCCCTGGTCGTTACGCGGCAGGTTTTCCAGATCCAATGTTGATACACGGAACATTTCACCCGCGCCTTCGGTATCGGAGGCGGTAATCAACGGCGTCGAAACCCAGAAGAAACCCTGCTCGTCAAAGAAACGGTGCAGCGCTTGCGCCAGCGTATGGCGCACGCGCGCGACTGCGCCAATCATATTGGTGCGCGGACGCAGGTGCGCGACTTCACGCAGATATTCGATACTGTGGCGTTTCGCCGCCATCGGATAGGTATCAGGATCTTCAACCCAACCGGTTACTTCAACTGTGGTGGCCTGAATTTCAAAACTTTGCCCTTGTCCTGGAGACGCAACGACTTTACCCGTGACGATAACCGAGCAGCCGGTTGTCAGACGCAATACGTCTTCATTGTAATTGGGCAGAGAATTATTAATGACAGCCTGTACAGGATCAAAGCAGGAACCGTCATAAACGGCGAGGAAGGAGATGCCAGCTTTTGAATCTCGGCGGGTACGCACCCATCCGCGCACGGTGACTTCGCTGTCAACGGCTACGCGGCCCTGGAGTACGTCGGCTACAGGCACAACGCTCATAATATTCTCTCTGTTAATAGTCGGAAAAAATAAACACTTGTCCACCCTGCTTGGGGGGATACCTATGTTACCTGGCATCTGCAATCAGACAAGCAGAATTCGCAGCTGGAACGAAAGATTTCGGAAATAAACATGAAAAGGGAAGCAAAGTCGCGATAAGACGCGCTTTCTGTCGACCGGATAGCGGCGCAAGCGCGTTATCCGGCCAACAATGATTAACTGGCTTTCTTTATATGAGGAAGGTCAAAAGCTTTACGTAATGCACGCACAAAAGCCTTGTCATGACAGATTGTTTTCCCCGGGCTGTCTGACAATTTGGCGACCGGTTTGCCGTTACATTCCACCAGTTTGATGACAATATTGAGCGGCTTCACCTGCGGGATATCGCAGGTCAGACGGGTGCCAATACCAAAGCTCAACTGCACGCGTGAAGAGAAGTGACGATAGAGATCGACCGCTTTCTTCAGATCGAGGTTATCTGAGAAGACCAGCGTCTTACTCAGCGGGTCAATGCCCAGCTTCTGGTAATGGGCGATGGCTTTTTCACCCCATTCAACCGGATCGCCAGAATCGTGGCGCAAGCCCTGATAACGCGTGGCAAATTCGGTGCCGAAGTCACGTAAGAAAGCGTCCATCGTGATGCAGTCCGTCAGTGCGATACCGAGCTGGTTAGGGTATTCATTCAGCCAGGCGGCGAGAGCTGCGCGCTGGCTGGTCGCCAGATCCGGGCTGATTTGCTGATGCGCCTGGAACCATTCATGCGCCTGTGTGCCCATAGGCGTAAGCGACAGCCGACGGGCGAGATCGTAGTTACTGGTGCCGACAAACCACGGTTCCTGCTGAAGGCGTTTGACGATGGCCTGCTGCACTTCGCGAGAGAAACGGCGACGGGTGCCGAAATCCATCAGATGGAAGCGGGACATATCGAGATCGGCGGTTAATGCAGAGAAATCGACGAGTTTACTCTCCAGCGCATCAAGCGCCTGCGCCACACCCATTTCCGGCGAGCGGTAACGGTGCACCAGTTCGCTGATCACCGCCAACAGCGGGACTTCCCACATGATGACTTCGCGCCACGGACCGGTTAAGCGGATGTTTAGCTTCCCGTTATCGTTGGTCACGCAAACCTGTTCCGGGTTATAGCGGAAGTCACGTAACCAGTTGAGATAATCAGCTTTAAAGAAGGGCAGGCCGGAGAGCCACTGGAACTCGTCCTCCTGAAGTTGCAGGTGTTGCATTGCATTCACCTGCTCGCGAATAGCGTCGGCGTAAATACCGAGCAGGTCGTCACCACGGCAACGAAATTCAGCCGCTACATGCACATCATAGTAGTGGTGAAAAACGGCTTGCTGCATATGCAACTTATAAGCGTCTGTATCCAGCAACGAGTGCAGAACAGGAGAAGCGAATTGTGTCATAGGTGCGCAGTAGCATCCTCTCACGGGAGCGTTTAGTACAATAAACAACTAAGAAAACCGCTGGAGTATACCTTGTTTAGCGATTTATTGAACCCCGATCACAACATAAGCTGTCTTTGCGGTCGAGTGCATTTCGTGCCGCGTGTTATGACAATGTAGAACGTATGCTATTAACTCTTTGAATTTAATCACTGTTAGCCCCCGATGCCGCGCCCCGAGGGGCTGGTGGAGACAATGTTCATCCCGCCCCCAATAATCAAATTGATCAGATCGTGAAATATCGACGTGTAAGAATCATCTTATCGTTTATTTTTTCTTCAAAAATCATTCTGCATTACCGGATAACAGGGCGATTCTATGACTTCTGTCCTTGATTTCATCTGAATCCGTCATGTATCATTTTCGCGATAAAGTATCGCAGAGCCTGTTCGAACCCAGGAAAACCCTCTATTACCTGGGCTTATCAATATTGAATCTTTATTCTCAAAGGCTTAAAGGGTATGAAAACGTGCCCGGCTGATGCTTTTATTACCTGATTATTTATGCGCGACTCACCGCTCCGGCGGGTTCATCGTCAGGCAATTTAACCGTGCTCATCTTGTTTGCCTTTGCCTTGATGGGGTTAAAAATAGCCTTTCGGACTTGTTATATTTTATGAGCGCAATGATTATTTGAGATAAAAACGATGAGTGATATTGATTTTGTTGTTTTATGGGTTGATTCAACCGATGTAGCCTGGCAAGAAAAGTTTACTGAGTTCAAAGGAAAAGGTAGCCACGGTGAGAGAGCCGTCCACCCTGCGCGGTTCAGGGATATGGGTATCTTTAAATATTGGTTCAGATGTGTCGAAAAATATGCGCCATGGGTAAGAAAAGTACATTTGGTTACCTGTGGACAAATTCCGTCATGGATCAATGTAGAACATGAAAAATTAAATATTGTCTTTCATGATGAGTTTATTCCGTCTGAATATTTACCAACGTTCAACTCTAATACGATAGAGCTAAATCTTCATCGGATAAAAGATCTCAGTAATAAATTTGTTTTATTTAATGACGATACGTTCATTACCTCTCCTTTGCGGGAAGATTTTTATTTTGATAATGGCTATCCTAATGACTTCCTCATCATAAAAAAACAATCACCTAAAAATAAAGACGAGATCATAATGAGGTCATCAGAATTTCTTAATGTCAGTGTCTTAAATACGCATATTAATAAAAAGACAATAATCAAAGAAAACAGACGTAAATACTATAGCTTACGTTATAAAAAAGGTCTGTTGAAAAATTTTATGAACCGTCGTGCAAGTTATTTTGAAGGCTTCTACGGTAAGCATCTTCCGCAGCCATTCCTGAAAAGTACATTCACTGAGATATGGCAGGCCGAAGAGGAGTTGTTGAAAAAATCATCAAGTAAAAGGTTCAGAGAGCCATTATGTTTAACGCAGTATTTATTCAGGTACTGGCAACTGGCCCACGGTAACTTTAATCCTAAGAACCCGGAAGGGCGTGGAGTATATTTCAATTTGTCGTCCAGTAACATAAACGAGGCCATCAAGACGCTGTCAAATGGCACCGCGCAGGCCTGTTTTAATGACACTGAAAAGTTACACGATTTTGAAAAGGTAACGACTACGCTAAGAAATGCCTTTGAAATGAGGCTTGGTCATAAATCAAGTTTTGAGATTTAAGCCTGTGGTTCTCATTGTACTGGCGATGTGACGTTTTCATTTGGCTGGTGGGGGCCTGAACGGCCTCCGTGATTTTAAACGTGACGCCTTTATGTTATAAAAATGTAGCAAAAAGAGTGTTTGTGTCTGAAAAGATGAACATTCTGCATAGCGCGATTTCGACAACAGGAATAGACTGGAGTCGGGACTCTACAAAAGATGCTAAAGGTTTTTTATGACACAACAGCCACAAGCCAAATACCGTCACGACTACCGTGCCCCGGATTACCAGATTACTGACATTGATTTGACCTTTGACCTGGATGCTGAGAAAACCGTCGTTACAGCACTGAGTCAGGCTGTCCGTCATGGCGCATCTGACGCGCCCCTTCGCCTGAGCGGTGAAGATCTGCGACTGGTATCCCTCCATGTAAACGATGCGCCGTGGACTGACTACAAAGAAGAAGAGGGCGAGCTGGTGATCGGCAGCCTGCCCGAGCGCTTTACTCTGCGCATTGTGAATGAGATCAGCCCGGCGGCGAACACGGCGCTGGAAGGCCTGTACCAGTCAGGCGACGCGCTGTGTACGCAGTGTGAAGCGGAAGGTTTCCGCCACATAACCTGGTATCTCGACCGCCCGGATGTGCTGGCGCGGTTTACCACCAAAATCATCGCCGATAAATCCAGATATCCGTTCCTGCTTTCCAACGGCAACCGTATTGCGCAGGGTGAACTGGATAATGGCCGTCACTGGGTGCAGTGGCAGGACCCGTTCCCGAAACCCTGCTACCTGTTTGCGCTGGTGGCGGGCGATTTCGATGTACTGCGCGATACCTTCATCACGCGTTCTGGCCGGGAGGTGGCGCTGGAACTGTACGTTGATCGCGGCAATCTGGACCGTGCGCCGTGGGCGATGACCTCGCTGAAAAATTCCATGAAATGGGATGAAGAGCGTTTCGGCCTGGAGTATGACCTCGACATCTACATGATCGTGGCGGTGGACTTCTTCAATATGGGCGCGATGGAGAATAAAGGTCTGAACGTCTTTAACTCCAAGTATGTGCTGGCCCGCACCGATACGGCGACCGACAAAGATTATCTCGACATTGAGCGCGTTATTGGTCACGAATATTTCCACAACTGGACGGGTAACCGCGTTACCTGTCGCGACTGGTTCCAGTTGAGTCTGAAAGAAGGCCTGACTGTTTTCCGCGACCAGGAATTCAGTTCCGATCTCGGCTCCCGCGCGGTGAACCGCATCAGCAACGTGCGCACCATGCGTGGTCTGCAATTTGCTGAGGACGCGAGCCCAATGGCGCATCCTATCCGCCCGGATAAGGTCATTGAGATGAACAACTTCTACACCCTGACCGTCTACGAGAAGGGCGCGGAAGTGATTCGCATGATCCACACGCTGCTGGGCGAAACGAATTTCCAGAAAGGGATGCAGCTTTATTTTGAGCGTCATGACGGCAGCGCCGCTACCTGTGATGACTTTGTGCAGGCGATGGAGGATGCGTCGAATGTCGATTTGTCTCACTTCCGCCGCTGGTACAGCCAGTCCGGCACGCCGGTTGTCAGCGTACGGGACGACTATAACCCGGAAACGGAACAGTACACGTTGACCATTAGTCAGCGTACGCCTGCGACGGCGGATCAGGCAGAAAAGCAAGCGCTGCATATTCCGTTCGCGATTGAGCTGTACGACAACGAAGGCAACGTTATTCCGTTGCAGAAGGGCGGTCATCCGGTCAATTCCGTGTTGAATGTAACCCAGGCGGAGCAAACCTTTGTCTTTGACAATGTGTATTTCCAGCCGGTGCCAGCACTGCTGTGCGAATTCTCCGCGCCGGTGAAACTGGAGTACAAATGGAGCGATCAGCAACTGACGTTCCTGATGCGTCATTCGCGCAATGACTTCTCACGTTGGGACGCGGCGCAAAGCCTGTTGGCGACGTATATTAAGCTGAACGTTGCGCGCCACCAGCAGGGGCAGCCGCTGTCGCTGCCGGTACATGTGGCGGATGCCTTCCGGGCGGTTCTGCTGGATGAGAAAATCGATCCGGCGCTGGCGGCGGAAATTCTGACGTTGCCTTCGGTGAATGAGATCGCGGAACTGTTCGAGATCATCGATCCGCTGGCAATTGCCGAAGTCCGCGAAGCGTTGACCCGCACGCTGGCGGCGGAACTGGCAGACGAGTTCCTGGCAATCTATAACGCGAATCATCTTGATGAGTACCGCGTTGAACACGCCGACATTGGCAAGCGTACGCTACGCAATGCCTGCCTGCGCTTCCTGGCCTTTGGTGAAACCCACCTGGCGGATACGCTGGTGAGCAAGCAGTACCATGAAGCCAATAATATGACCGATGCGCTGGCGGCGCTGTCGGCGGCGGTCGCGGCGCAATTGCCGTGCCGTGACGCGTTGATGCAGGAGTATGATGATAAGTGGCATCAGGACGGACTGGTCATGGATAAATGGTTTATCCTGCAATCCACCAGCCCGGCGGATAACGTGCTGGAAACGGTGCGTGACCTCCTGAAGCATCGTTCTTTCAGTATGAGCAACCCGAACCGTATTCGTTCGTTGATTGGCGCATTTGCCGGGAGCAATCCGGCGGCGTTTCATGCTGAAGACGGCAGCGGCTATCAGTTCCTGGTCGAAATGCTGACGGACCTCAACAGCCGTAACCCACAGGTGGCATCACGCCTGATTGAACCGCTGATTCGTCTGAAACGTTACGATGCGAAGCGCCAGGAAAAAATGCGCGCCGCGCTGGAGCAACTAAAAGGGCTGGAAAACCTCTCTGGCGATCTGTTCGAGAAGATTACCAAAGCGTTAGCCTGATAATATTGCCGGATGCGTCCGGCCTACCATTTACGTGTAGGCCGGATAAGCAACAGCGCCATCCGGCATTTTTTAACCGTGCTTGCGTAGCGGAGCCTCATTTTCACCACGTTGCATCACCCGACCCAACACTTCCGCTTCCAGTTCCGCTAAACGTACCGTCCCCAGACGGCGCGGCCTCGCGATATCCACCGTCAAGTCCAGACCAATTTTCCCGTCCTCGATCAACAGAACCCGATCGGCCATCGCCACGGCCTCGCTGACGTCATGCGTGACCAGCAGCACTGTAAAACCGTGCTCTTGCCATAACGAGACGATCAAATCCTGCATTTCCAGCCGGGTCAGGGCATCCAGCGCGCCGAGAGGTTCATCCAGCAGCAGTAATCCCGGCCGGTGGATCAGCGCGCGGGCCAGCGCGACACGTTGTTTCTGCCCGCCGGACAGCGCCGCAGGCCACTCCGTCGCCCGGTTTTCGAGACCGACCGCCGCCAGCGCCTGACGCGCCGCATCCCGCCAGCCGCTTTTCAGACCCAATCCAACATTATCGATCACCGACTTCCACGGCAGCAGACGCGCATCCTGGAACATCATACGCGTGTCGTCCTGGATCTCGGCCAGCGGCGTTGTTCCGGCAAGCAATTCGCCAGCCGTAGGGGATTCCAGACCGGCCAGCAGACGCAGCAGCGTACTTTTCCCGCCACCGCTGCGTCCAACCACCGCCACAAATTGCCCGGCGGGAATATGCAGATCCAACTGGTTCAGCACCGTGTTGTCAGCATATTGTTTGGTTACCGCGTTGAGCAGTAGCGGCGTTCCCTGATTAAGACGAGCGGTATTCATACGGTTGCCTCTTTCGTGTAATAAGCAGGATTCCAGCGCAGCCAGACGCGCTCTAACAGCTGCGCGCTGACGTCGGCGAGTTTACCGAGCAGGGCATACAAAATAATCGCGACCACGACGATGTCCGTTTGCAGGAATTCCCTGGCGTTCATCGCCAGATAGCCGATCCCGGCGTTCGCCGAAATGGTTTCCGCCACAATCAGCGTCAGCCACATCAACCCGAGCGCAAAACGGACGCCAACCATAATAGAGGGCAGGGCGCCGGGGAGGATCACATGCACAAACAGCGGGAAGCCGGATAAGCCATAGCTGCGAGCCATCTCCACCAGACCCCGATCGATATTACGAATCCCATGCCAGGTATTGATATAAATCGGAAACAGCGTTCCCAGCGCTACGAGAAAAATCTTCGCGCTTTCATCAATCCCGAACCATAAAATCACCAGCGGGATCAGCGCCAGGTGCGGCACGTTACGCAGCATTTGTACTGAAGTATCCAGCAGACGTTCTCCCCACCGCGACAAACCGCTGATCAGCCCCAGCGTCAGCCCGATAGAACCGCCAATTGAAAAGCCGATGAAAGCGCGCCACGAACTAATGGCCAGATGCTGCCAGAGTTCGCCGCTGGCGGAGAGTGTCCAGAATGCCGCGATCACCCCTTCGGGAGAGGGGAGTATGCGGGTTGACAACCAGCCCATCGAAGAGGCTATTTGCCAGACCGCCACGATGCCCACCGGTAAAAACCAGGGGGCAACGCGCAATAACCATTTGTTTGTGGGCGTTGCCATTGGCGTACTCCTTAACTCTGCGCGGCTTTACGGGGGATAAATTCATTGGCAACCGCTTCGCCTTGCTGATGCAGAGGCTGCGGTTGCGGAATTTCCGGGATGGCGACGTCCAGATGCGGGAACAGCAGTTCGCCCACGTTGTAGGCTTCTTCCAGATGCGGATAACCGGAGAGCACAAAACTGTCGATACCCAGCGCCGCATACTCATTTATACGTGCGGCGACGGTCGGGCCATCACCCACCAACGCGGTTCCCGCGCCGCCGCGCACCAGCCCGACGCCAGCCCACAAGTTAGGGCTGATCTCCAGTTGATCACGCTTACCGTTATGCAGCGCGGCCATCCGGTGCTGACCGACAGAATCCGTTCTGGCGAATGCGGCTTGCGCTTTGGCGATCGTATCGTCATCCAGGTGAGCAATCAGGCGATCGGCCGCACGCCAGGCCTCTTCATTGGTTTCACGCACAATAACGTGCAGGCGGATGCCGAAACGGATTTTACGCCCGCGAGCCGCTGCTTTGGCGCGTACCTGTTCAATTTTCTCTTTTACCTGCGCAGGCGGTTCGCCCCAGGTGAGATAGAGATCGACCTGCTCAGCGGCGAGATCCTGTGCGACATCCGATGAACCGCCAAAATAGAGCGGTGGATACGGTTGCTGAATGGCAGGGAAGAACAATTTTGCGCCACGAACATGAATATGTTTACCGTTGAAGTCCACCGTCTCGCCTTGCAGCAGACGTCGCCATACCTGTGTAAACTCGGATGAGGCTTCATAGCGTTCGGTGTGGTCAAGGAAGACGCCGTCACCGGCCAGCTCCTGTGGATCGCTACCGGTAACCAGATTAAACAGCGCGCGGCCATTGGAGAGTCTGTCCAGCGTTGCGGCCTGACGGGCGGCAACCGTTGGCGACGTGACGCTTGGGCGCAGGGCGACCAGGAATTTCAGTCGCTGTGTGACCGGAATCATTGAGGCGGCAACCAGCCAGGCGTCTTCGCAGGAACGCCCGGTTGGGATCAATACGCCCGTAAAGCCCAGGCGGTCCGCCGTTTGCGCGATTTGTTGCAGGTAACCGTGATCGACCGGGCGCGAGCCTGCTTCGGTTCCCAGATAATGCCCGTCACCGTGGGTAGGTAAAAACCAGAACATATTCAGGCTCATAATTTTGCTCCTTCTTGTTGAGTGGGCTGCCAGATACGCTGGCGAATATCAATTTTTTTCGGCACCAGACGGTTGTCGTAAAACAGATCGGCGGTTTGCTGCTGCAAGGTAGCGACAGAGGCGCTCACCGGCGTAATGGTGGTTGGCGGGCGATGATCCAGATAGGTGGCAATCACCGGTTCAGGCAATCCCATCGTTTTCGCCAGCAGGGTGATACTTTGTTCACGCTGGCTTATCGTTAACGCATCGGCCTGGCTGAAGGTGTCCAGAACGCCCTGAATGAAGCTGCCGTTCTTTTCGGCATAAGGGCGCGCCGCCAGATAGAACGAACCGGTTTGTTTCAGGTCGGTCCCGTCTTTCAGGACGCGAACGCCACCCTGTAACAGCGCAGCGGAATAGTAAGGATCCCAGATTGCCCACGCATCGACATTCCCCTGCTGGAACGCGGCGCGGGCGTCTGCTGGCGTCAGGTATGTGGCCTGGATATCGGTAAATTTAAGTCCGGCCTGTTGCAGTGCGCGCAACAGCAGATTGTGCGAACTGGAACCTTTCTGGAAGGCGACTTTGTGTCCTTTCAGATCCGCGACGGTTTTAATCGGACTGTTTTCAGGGACGAGAATAACCTCAGCTTTTGGTTTGGGAGGCTCAACGCCAACATAAACCAGGTCCGCCCCGGCAGCCTGCGCAAAAATAGGGGGAATATCGCCGGTACTGCCGAGATCGATACTGCCGACATTCAATGCCTCCAGCATTTGCGGGCCCGCCGGGAACTCAACCCAGGAGATTTTGGTTTGCGGGTAACGCTTCTCCAGCAGTTGGTGGCTTTTCGCCAGCACCATACTGATGCTGCCTTTCTGATAGCCGATGCGCAGTGCGTCAGGCGCTGACTCTGCCGCGTGTGACCAGGCCGAAAGCGAGAGCAATCCGGCCAGCGCCAGCCATTGAGGACGATGTCTGAAAAATTTAAACATGGGCAACGCCTCGTGGTGAATGAATGACGGGAACCGGCACATCGCGGCGGTGCAACGCTTGCCAGAATGTTTCAAGCGCGCTGTCAAGGCGATGTTGTAAATTAGGGGTGAACTGCGGTTTATGCTGGTAATCAATCACCTGGGAATCGTCGGCAAACACGCCGTGCAGGATCTCTTGTGCTTTCAGCGCGCTCAGCACCGGCTTGAGCGCGTAGTCAACGGCCAGTAAATGGGCGACAGTACCGCCGGTTGCCAGCGGTAATACGGCTTTGCCTTCCAGCGCTCGTTCAGGAAGCAGGTCGAGCAACGTTTTTAACGCCCCGGAATAGGCGGCTTTATAAACCGGCGTTGCGACGATCAGCCCGTCTGCATCCTGCAATTGTTCAATAAATGTTTTTAACGCCGGGCTGTCGAAACGCGCATATAGCAAGTCTTCGGGGTCAAAGTTATGCAAATTCCAGTGGCTGACTTCGACGTCCAGACTGTTCAGTTTTTCCCGGGAATATTCCAGTAACGCACTGGAACGAGAGGGAAAGCGTGGGCTTCCCGCCAGAGTGATGACGCGCATAATCTCAATCTCCACTTATAACTAATTATTCTATTTTCATTAACATTGATAACAATTTGTGCAGTCTGACAGAGAGATTTTGTTTACCGAAATGATTTATGCGGGATAGAAAAGTTGGAAATTGAATAAAAAGAAGACAACAAGGAAAACGATTGCTATTTATTGCCGCAAGTCAATTCCCTTTTTGCTGGATATCGCACATAATACGCCCCCGGTCTGCACACCGGGAATCCAGGAGAGTTCATGTACTACCCCTTCGTTCGTAAAGCCCTTTTTCAGCTCGATCCAGAGCGCGCTCATGAATTTACGTTTCAGCAATTACGCCGTGTAACAGGCACGCCGCTGGAAGCGCTTGTCCGACAGAATGTCCCTGCGAAGCCAGTAAGCTGCATGGGGCTGACATTTAAGAATCCGCTCGGCCTTGCTGCGGGTCTGGATAAGGACGGAGAGTGCATCGACGCTCTGGGCGCAATGGGATTCGGATCGATTGAGATCGGAACCGTGACGCCGCGCCCTCAGCCAGGTAACGATAAGCCGCGCCTTTTCCGCCTGGTTGATGCCGAAGGGTTGATCAACCGGATGGGCTTTAATAATTTGGGCGTTGATAACCTGGTAGAGAATGTCAAAAAAGCGCATTTCGACGGTATCCTCGGAATTAATATCGGCAAAAATAAAGATACGCCGGTAGAGAATGGCAAAGATGACTATCTGATTTGTATGGAAAAAATCTATGCATATGCCGGTTATATCGCCATTAATATCTCTTCGCCAAATACCCCTGGGTTACGTACGCTACAATATGGAGAGGCGCTGGATGATTTGCTGACGGCAATTAAAAATAAGCAAAATGATCTCCAGACGATCCACCATAAATATGTTCCGATCGCGGTAAAGATCGCCCCGGATCTTTCTGAGGACGAATTGATCCAGGTGGCCGACAGTTTAGTTCGCCATAATATTGATGGTGTGATTGCGACAAATACGACGCTCGATCGTTCTCTGGTTCAGGGAATGAAAAATTGCGATGAAACGGGTGGTTTAAGCGGTCGACCATTACAGTTAAAAAGTACAGAAATTATTCGCCGACTGTCCCAGGAATTGAAAGGACAGTTACCGATTATTGGCGTCGGCGGGATAGATTCTGTCATCGCGGCGCGTGAGAAGATGGCTGCTGGCGCTACGCTGGTACAAATTTATTCCGGCTTTATTTTTAAAGGTCCGCAACTGATTAAAGAAATCGTTACCCATATTTGATTCTTTTCTCTCATTATCAGACAACCAGGGCTTTATTTCCGGCCCTGGTTGTTTTATATTCCTTCATTGTTGCTTATTTAAACATTTTAGGCTTTGCTTATTAAGGTAATAAACGAAGCGGTGAAAAAGGACATTTTTGCAACAGGGTGATGGAAACGGGAGAGAGTACAATGCGAATTAAACCTGACGATAACTGGCGCTGGTATTATGATGAAGAGCATGACCGAATGATGCTCGATTTAGCCAATGGCATGTTATTTCGCTCGCGCTTTGCTCGCAAAATGCTCACGCCGGATGCATTTTCGCCGTCTGGTTTTTGTGTCGATGATGCCGCGCTCTATTTCTCTTTTGAAGAAAAATGTCGCGACCTCGAATTATCGAAAGAACAAAAAGCGGAACTGGTGCTCAATGCGCTGGTGGCGATCCGTTATCTGAAACCACAGATGCCAAAAAGCTGGCATTTTGTCGCACACGGCGAGATCTGGACGCCAACGGTGGGTGATGCCGCCTGCGTGTGGCTTAGCGACACCGAAGAGCAGGTGAATTTACTGGTGGTTGAGCCGGGTGAAAACGCGGCGCTGTGCCTGCTGGCCCAGCCCGGTGTCGTCGTGGCTGGACGCACTATGCAGCTTGGCGATGCGATTAAGATCATGAACGACAGACTGAAGCCGCAACAGCGACTCGCCAGCTTCAGCCTTGAACAAGCGGTTTAATTTCCCAGCCTGAGCGCGGTTTTTGGCACGCAGCTACAGCTAAGAATCGTTCCGTCATCGTTAATCGCTGATTTTTTCAGCGGACTCACTTCGCCTTCCAGCAGCGTTATCCGGCAACTGCCGCAGATCCCGGCCCGACATGAATAAGGGATGCGGATACCCTGATTCTCCAGTTGTTCAAGCAGCACCTGTTGGTTATTCCCACGAAAGGTTTGCCCCTGCCAGTCGATAGTGACTGTTGTATCAGGCTGTTTTTCCGGCGCCACCGCATCATCAGAATTTGCGGCGCCATAAGGTTTGGCGGGGGCGGTTGCGAGAATGTCAACCTCATCGCCTACGCGAATGACGCCGCTGTTACGCGCAATCAGGTTCTGCCCGAAATCAACATCGCCGTTGTCCTGCGCCGTGCGAAAGGTTTGCAAGGTTGCCAGCGGCTCACCCGTTGGGTGCTTTTGCCCTTTCTCAGGGCTGACGGTGGTGAAAATACAACGGCTGCACGGTTTTGCGACATCAAAGATGACGTCGCCGATACGAATGACTTTCCAGGTGTCTTCTTCCCAGGGCGCCGCGCCGGAAACGACCAGATTGGGGCGAAACTGTTCTATTTTCACGCCAGCCGGGCAACGCTGCTGTAAGTCGCGCAGTGAGGCCTCGTTGGCCAGCAGAAAGGGATAACCATCGGCAAATGACAACGGCACATCGTCGCGGCGTTTGACTCTGCGCGTAAGTTGGGAGCCGACCCAGCGTAATTGCACGTCACGGGAAAAGAATCCGCTTAACCACTGATTTATCGCGTCCGGGGCGATACGGGCAGTAAAATGGTTTCCCCAGACTTCGGTTGGCGCATCCTGCGCGGCGAAATCAGCAAAGCGTACCACCACGCTGCTGCCATCCGGGGCGCTAAGATGTAATCCGTCGTGTAGCGGAGAAGGCGTAAAGCGCACCATTTGCGGAAACTGGCGGGCGGTAATAAAGGTGCCATCAGGTTCAGTAACCATAAAGATACGATCGAAAGCCAGGCCACTGATGTCTGCCAGCGCATGCGTCAGGCCGATGCCGCGCATCGATTTGACCGGATGAATAAAAAGCCGGGTTAACGTCACCACTGTACAGCCCTCGAACGAAAATAAGCTTTCAATCTTATGACATGAGCGCCAGATTAGCTATATAAGCCCCATCCTTCACGCTTGTCGCTGCGAGGCAACGCGAAAGATTTTGTGTATAATGCGCAGCAATTTTCTTAGAGTAAAAGTGACAATATGAATTCTCTGTTTGCCAGTACGGCCCGCGGGCTGGAAGAGCTGTTAAAAACTGAACTTGAAAACCTGGGCGCTGCGGATTGCCAGGTGGTTCAGGGTGGTGTCCATTTTCAGGGCGACACGCGGCTTGTGTACCAGAGTTTAATGTGGAGCCGCCTGGCCTCGCGCATTATGCTGCCGATGGGAGAGTGCAAGGTCTACAGCGATTTAGACCTGTACCTCGGCGTGCAGGCAATCAACTGGACAGAGATTTTTAATCCAGATGCCACCTTTGCCGTGCATTTTAGTGGGCTGAACGACACCATTCGCAACAGCCAGTATGGTGCGATGAAAGTAAAGGATGCGATTGTTGATGCGTTCACGCGTAAAAACCTGCCGCGTCCTAATGTCGATCGTGAATCTCCAGATATTCGCGTTAACGTCTGGCTGAACAAAGACACTGCCAGCATTGCCCTCGATCTGAGCGGCGATGGCCTGCACCTGCGCGGCTATCGCGATCGTACCGGTCTGGCGCCAATTAAAGAGACGCTGGCGGCGGCCATCGTGATGCGTTCCGGCTGGCAGCCGGGAACGCCGCTGCTCGACCCGATGTGTGGTTCCGGTACGCTGCTGATCGAGGCCGCAATGTGGGCGACCGATCGCGCGCCGGGTCTGCATCGTGGTCACTGGGGCTTTAGCGGCTGGGCGCAGCATGATGAGGCTATCTGGCAGGAAGTCAAAGCAGAAGCGCAAACCCGCGCCCGTAAAGGGCTTGCGGAATATAGCTCGCATTTTTATGGTTCTGACAGCGATGCCCGCGTGATTGAACGTGCGCGCAGCAACGCCCGTCGCGCAGGCATCGGTGAGTTGATTACCTTCGAGATAAAAGATGTCGCCCAACTGAGCAACCCGCTGCCGAAAGGGCCGTACGGTACGGTAATCAGCAACCCGCCGTATGGTGAGCGTCTGGACAGCGAACCGGCGCTGATTGCGCTGCACAGCCTGCTGGGGCGCACCATGAAAAATCAGTTCGGCGGCTGGAGCCTGTCGTTGTTCAGCGCCTCGCCGGATCTGCTGAACTGCCTGCAACTGCGCGCGGATAAGCAATTCAAGGCCAAAAACGGCCCGCTGGACTGCGTGCAGAAAAACTATCATCTGGCGGAAAAAACGCCAGACAGCAAGCCTGCGACGGTGGCGGAAGATTACGCCAACCGCCTGCGCAAAAATATTAAGAAGCTGGAGAAATGGGCGCGCCAGGAAGGGATCGAATGCTATCGCCTGTATGATGCCGATCTGCCGGAATACAATGTGGCGGTCGATCGCTACGGCGAGTGGGTGGTGATTCAGGAATATGCGCCGCCGAAAACGGTTGATGCGCAGAAAGCGCGTCAGCGTCTGTTCGACATCATCGCCGCCACGCTGTTGGTACTGGAGATGGCGCCGAATAAACTGGTGTTAAAAACCCGTGAGCGCCAGAAAGGCAAAAGCCAGTATCAAAAGATGAACGAGAAAGGTGAGTTCATTGAAGTCAGCGAATATAACGCGCGTTTATGGGTTAACCTGACCGACTATCTTGATACCGGTCTGTTCCTCGATCACCGTATTGCGCGCCGGATGCTGGGTCAGATGAGCAAAGGCAAAGATTTCCTTAACCTGTTCTCCTATACCGGCAGCGCCAGCGTACATGCGGGGCTGGGCGGCGCACGTAGCACCACTACGGTGGACATGTCGCGTACCTATCTGGAGTGGGCTGAACGCAACCTGCGTCTGAACGGGCTGAGCGGCCGTGCGCACCGCCTGATTCAGGCCGACTGCCTGGGCTGGCTGCGTGAGGCGAATGAACAGTTCGATCTGATTTTTATCGATCCGCCGACGTTCTCCAACTCAAAACGGATGGACGAGTCGTTTGATGTGCAGCGCGATCACCTGGTGTTAATGAAAGATCTGAAACGTCTGCTGCGCAAAGGCGGCACGATCATGTTCTCCAACAACAAACGCGGATTCCGTATGGATCTGGACGGCCTGGCGGCGCTGGGACTGAAAGCACAAGAAATTACGCAAAAAACGCTTTCTCAGGACTTTGCCCGTAATCGTCAGATCCACAACTGCTGGCTGATTACCGCAGCCTGAAAGGAAAAGTAAATGTCATTAATCAGTATGCATGGCGCATGGCTGTCGTTTAGCGACGCGCCGCTTCTCGATAACGCAGAGCTGCATATCGAGGATAACGAACGCGTGTGCCTGGTGGGCCGTAATGGCGCCGGGAAGTCAACGCTGATGAAGATCCTCAACCGCGAACAGGGACTGGATGACGGACGCATCATTTACGAGCAGGATCTGATCGTCGCGCGTCTGCAACAGGATCCGCCGCGTAATGTCGAAGGCAGCGTTTATGATTTTGTTGCGGAAGGGATCGAGGAGCAGGCTGAATACCTGAAACGTTACCACGATATTTCCCGTCTGGTGATGACCGACCCCAGCGATAAAAATCTCAATGAGATGGCGCGAGTGCAGGAACAGCTCGACCACCACAACCTGTGGCAACTGGAAAACCGTATTAATGAAGTGCTGGCGCAGCTTGGGCTCGATCCTAACGCGGCGCTCTCTTCGCTTTCCGGCGGCTGGCTGCGTAAAGCGGCGCTGGGCAGGGCGTTGGTCAGCAACCCTCGCGTATTGTTGCTGGATGAGCCGACCAACCACCTGGATATTGAAACGATCGACTGGCTGGAAACGTTCCTGAAATCTTTCAACGGGACGATTATTTTCATTTCCCACGACCGTTCGTTTATCCGCAATATGGCTACCCGCATCGTCGATCTCGATCGCGGCAAACTGGTTTCTTATCCGGGAGATTACGATCAGTATCTGCTGGAGAAAGAAGAAGCCCTGCGCGTGGAAGAGTTACAGAATGCCGAGTTTGATCGCAAACTGGCGCAGGAAGAAGTCTGGATCCGCCAGGGTATTAAAGCGCGCCGTACCCGCAATGAAGGTCGCGTACGCGCCCTGAAAGCGATGCGCCGCGAGCGCAGCGAACGCCGTGAAGTGATGGGGACGGCGAAGATGCAGGTCGAAGAAGCGGCCCGCTCCGGCAAGATTGTTTTCGAGATGGAAAACGTCAGCTATCAGGTTGACGGCAAGCAGCTGGTAAACGATTTCTCCGCGCAGGTGCAGCGTGCCGACAAGATTGCTTTAATTGGCCCTAACGGCTGCGGGAAAACCACGTTGCTGAAACTGATGCTGGGCCAGCTTCAGGCAGACAGCGGACGTATTCATGTCGGCACGAAGCTGGAAGTGGCTTATTTCGATCAGCATCGCGCGGAACTGGATCCCGATAAAACCGTGATGGATAACCTTGCTGAAGGTAAGCAAGAGGTGCTGGTTAACGGTAAGCCGCGTCATGTGCTGGGCTATCTTCAGGACTTCCTGTTCCATCCTAAGCGCGCCATGACGCCGGTTCGCGCCCTGTCTGGCGGAGAACGTAACCGTCTCTTACTGGCTCGTTTGTTCCTGAAACCCAGCAATTTGCTGATTCTCGATGAACCGACCAACGATCTGGACGTTGAAACGCTGGAACTGCTGGAAGAGTTGATTGACGGCTATCAGGGAACTGTCCTGCTGGTGAGCCATGACCGTCAGTTTGTGGATAACACCGTGACCGAGTGCTGGATCTTCGAAGGCGGCGGTAAGATTGGTCGCTATGTCGGCGGATATCATGATGCGCGTGGTCAGCAGGAACAGCATCTGGCGTTTAAACAACCCGTCGTCAAGAAAACTGAGGAAGTGGTTGCCCCGAAAGCAGAAATTGTAAAGCGCGGCAGTAACAAACTAAGCTATAAACTGCAACGCGAACTGGAACAGCTCCCCCAATTACTGGAAGAGCTGGAGGCCAAACTGGAAGCGTTGCAGGCGCAGGTGGCGGATGCCGCCTTTTTCAGCCAACCGCATGATCATACGCAAAAAGTTCTGGCCGATTTGAGTCACGCAGAGCAGGAACTTGAACAAGCCTTTGAGCGCTGGGAGTATCTTGAAGCCTTGAAGAATGGCGCATAATTAAAGGAGCGCATATGTGCGAACATCATCATGCTGCGAAGCACATTTTATGCTCGCAATGTGACATGCTGGTGGCGTTGCCCCACCTTGAGCATGGGCAGAAAGCGGCATGTCCAAGATGTGGCACAACGCTGACGACCGAGTGGGACGCGCCAAGGCAGCGTCCTACCGCCTATTCGTTAGTGGCGTTGTTTATGCTGCTGCTTTCCAATCTTTTCCCTTTCGTAAATATGAACGTCGCGGGTGTGAGGAGCGAAGTTACGCTGCTTGAAATCCCCGGCGTCATGTTTTCGGAAAATTACGCCAGCCTTGGCACCTTCTTTTTGCTGTTTGTCCAGCTGGTTCCGGCTTTTTGTCTGGTAACGATATTATTGCTTGTGAATCGCGTCGAATTGCCGCTACGTGTGAAAAAGGTTCTGGCGCGCGTGCTGTTCCAGCTAAAAACCTGGGGAATGGCGGAGATCTTCCTCGCAGGCGTGCTGGTCAGTTTTGTTAAGCTGATGGCTTACGGGGATATCGGGGTTGGAAGCAGTTTTATTCCGTGGTGCTTCTTCTGCATCCTGCAATTGCGCGCGTTTCAGTGCGTCGATCGCCGTTGGTTATGGGACGATATTACGCCGATGCCTGTGCTGGCGCAGCCGCTGAAACCTGGCGTTACTGGCATTCGCCAGGGATTGCGTTCCTGTTCCTGCTGTACGGCCATTCTCCCGGAGAATGAATTAGTGTGTCCGCGCTGTCATGCAAAGGGTCATGTGCGACGCAAAAACAGCCTGCAATGGACGCTGGCCCTGTTATTTACGTCGATCATGCTTTATCTGCCTGCGAATATCATGCCGATCATGATCACCGATTTATTGGGATCGAAGATGCCTTCTACGATCCTCGCCGGGGTCGTTTTGCTCTGGAGTGAAGGGTCTTATCCGGTGGCGGCGGTTATTTTTATTGCCAGTATTATGGTGCCAACGCTAAAAATGATTGCGATTGCCTGGCTGTGCTGGGATGCGAAAGGGCATGGCACACGTGACAGTGAAAGAATGCACCTGATTTATGAGGTGGTGGAATTTGTTGGTCGTTGGTCAATGATTGATGTGTTTGTAATTGCCGTACTCTCTGCGCTGGTGCGCATGGGGGGGTTAATGAATATTTATCCAGCGATGGGTGCATTGATGTTTGCTTTAGTCGTCATTATGACAATGTTTTCTGCGATGACCTTTGATCCGCGTCTGTCGTGGGATCGTGAACCTGAACCAGGCCATGAGGAGTCCTGACAGTATGGAATCTAAAAATGGGGAAGCCAAAGTGCAGAAGGTAAAAAACTGGTCTCCCGTGTGGATATTCCCTATCGTCACTGCGCTGATTGGGGCATGGGTGCTGTTTTATCACTACAGCCATCAGGGGCCTGAAGTCACCTTGATCACCACGAATGCCGAAGGTATTGAAGGCGGTAAGACCACCATCAAGAGCCGTAGCGTGGATGTGGGGGTGGTGGAAAGCGCGACGCTGACCGACGATCTTACGCATGTAGAGATCAAAGCCAGACTGCATTCCGGCATGGAAAAACTGCTGCACAAAGATTCGGTCTTTTGGGTGGTGAAACCGCAGGTCGGGCGTGAAGGGATCAGCGGCTTAGGCACGTTGCTGTCCGGGGCTTATATTGAGTTGCAGCCGGGGACGAAAGGTAACAGGCTGGAGGATTACCAGTTGCTGGATTCCCCACCTCTGGCGCCGCCAGATGCGAAAGGTATCCGCGTTATTCTTGACAGCAAAAAAGCCGGGCAGCTCAGTCCGGGCGATCCGGTGCTTTTCCGCGGCTACCGCGTTGGCTCGGTTGAAACCAGCACCTTCGATCCGCAAAAACGCTCCATCAGCTATCAACTCTTCATTAATGCGCCAAACGATCGCCTGGTGACCAGCAACGTCCGTTTCTGGAAGGACAGCGGTATCGCGGTGGATCTGACTTCTGCCGGTATGCGGGTTGAAATGGGATCGCTCAGCACGCTGTTTGGCGGTGGCGTGAGCTTTGACGTGCCGGAAGGGCTTGAACTGGGGCAGCCGGTTGCGGAAAAAACCGCTTTCAGCCTGTATGACGATCAGCGAAGCATTCAGGATTCGCTGTATACCGACCACATCGACTATCTGATGTTCTTCAAAGATTCGATTCGCGGCCTGCAACCGGGCGCACCGCTGGAGTTCCGCGGGATTCGTCTGGGGACGGTCAGCAAAGTGCCTTTCTTTGCGCCGAATATGCGTCAGGTATTTAACACTGATTACCGTATTCCGGTGCTGGTACGCATTGAGCCGGAACGCCTGAAAGCACAATTGGGTGAAGAGACGGATGTCGGCGCGCATCTGGCCGAACTGCTCAAACGTGGCCTGCGCGGTTCACTGAAAACGGGCAATCTGGTGACTGGCGCGTTGTATGTTGATCTGGACTTCTATCCGAAAGAGCCGCCAATTACGGGCATTCATGAGTTCAACGGTTATCAGATCATCCCGACGGTAAGCGGCGGTCTGGCGCAAATCCAGCAGCGTCTGATGGAAGCGCTGGATAAAATTAATAACCTGCCGCTGAACCCGATGATTCAACAGGCGACCAATACGCTGTCGGAAAGCCAGCGGACGATGAAGCATCTGCAAACCACGCTGGATAATATGAACAAGATTACCTCCAGCCAGTCGATGCAGCAGCTCCCGGCGGATATGCAGAACACCTTGCGCGAACTGAACCGCAGCATGCAGGGCTTCCAGCCTGGCTCCGCGGCGTATAACAAGATGGTGGCGGATATGCAGCGTCTTGATCAGGTTCTCCGCGAACTGCAACCGGTATTGAAAACGCTGAACGAAAAGAGCAACGCGCTGGTATTTGAAGCGAAGGACAAGAAAGATCCAGAGCCGAAGAGGGCGAAACAATGAAAAAGTGGCTAGTGGTGATGATGGCGTTCTGGTTAACGTCATGTAGTAGTAGCGGAGAAAACAAGAGCTACTACCAGCTACCCGTCGCGCAAGGGGGCGTACAGAGTACGGCAAGCCAGGGAAACCGCTTATTGTGGGTGGAACAGGTTTCGGTGCCGGACTACCTGGCGGGCAACGGCGTGGTGTATCAAACCAGTGATGTGCAGTACGTGATTGCGAGTAACAATCTTTGGGCCAGCCCGCTGGACCAGCAGTTGCGCAATACGCTGGTGGCGAATCTGAGCGCTCAGCTTCCGGGCTGGGTGGTTGCCTCACAGCCGCTGGGCAGCGTGCAGGATACGCTTAACGTGACGGTGACGGGATTTCATGGCCGTTATGATGGCAAAGTTATCGTAAGCGGGGAGTGGCTACTGAACCATCAGGGGCAGTTGATTAAGCGCCCATTCCACATCGAAACCGCGCAGCAGCAGGACGGGTATGACGAAATGGTCAAGGTGCTGGCAGCCGCCTGGAATCAGGAAGCCGCCGCTATCGCTCAGGCGCTGAAGCAAATACCATAAGTTAAAAATATTGTAAATTTAACCGCTTTCGGCACGTCGCCGGGGGCGGTTTTTTTGTTTTTCTGCCCGGTGAAAATAGCTGTTCTGGCTCACAATTTTTGTACAAATGATTTATTGAGTAGCTCACAAATATGACAATGGCGTGAATTTTGCGCATTGACGGGACAACTTTTTCGCGGTATTCGTTTACTGTGATTGCACATTTCGTAATCACTGTTTTCTTTTCCACCAGACATGAAGATGAGGGAAACGAGGCATGAAGAGACAAAAACGAGATCGCCTGGAACGGGCACATCAACGTGGATATCAGGCCGGCATTGCCGGACGCTCAAAAGAAATGTGTCCCTATCAGACGCTGAATCAGAGGTCGCACTGGCTGGGAGGTTGGCGAGAAGCCATGGCGGACAGGGTAGTAATGGCCTGATTCTGTCTCTTTAGAAAAAAGAAACCTCCGCAGTGCGGAGGTTTCGCCTTTTTACAGGCAGGTCAGATAACGTGGTTATGCTGCCATCCGGCAATAACGCCGCGCTTATGGCAACGCTTATCAGACCTGGAGATGTCCGCGATCAGAACGCTGACGTGTCCTGGAACAGACCTACTTTCAGGTCGTTGGCGGTGTAGATCAGACGGCCATCAACCAGAACTTCGCCATCCGCCAGACCCATGATCAGACGACGGTTAACGATACGTTTGAAGTGAATACGGTAGGTCACTTTCTTCGCGCTTGGCAGAACCTGACCGGTAAATTTCACTTCACCTACGCCCAGCGCACGGCCTTTACCTTCGCCGCCCAGCCAGCCGAGATAGAATCCAACCAACTGCCACATTGCGTCCAGACCCAGGCAGCCCGGCATAACCGGATCGCCGATAAAGTGGCATCCGAAGAACCAGAGATCTGGATTGATATCCAGCTCAGCTTCAACATAACCTTTGTCGAAGTTACCGCCAGTCTCTGTCATTTTGATGACACGGTCCATCATCAGCATGTTTGGTGCCGGCAGTTGTGGGCCTTTAGCGCCAAACAGTTCACCGCGACCAGAGGCAAGAAGGTCTTCTTTTGTATAGGATTCGCGTTTATCTACCATGTTCTCTGTAAGCCTTATTTTATTGAAGCACGCAGGATAGCTAACACGTGTACGCTGAACAAGTCCGATCAGTTCGGTATAAACCAGTTTAGCCAACGTAGCGGCCAGGGAAAACGATGACGTCCTTCCTGTTGTGTAGCCTGGGCAATACGTTCCTGGATGGTCTGCATCAATGTTGTCTGACCTTCGCCATCCCACACCAGATTAAGCAGAAGCGGCAGTGCGTCTGTTACGTCGTCTACTGCCCAGATGCTGAATTTCTCTTCTTCCACGGCCTGCAACAGCGCAGGCTGGAGGCTGAGGTGTCTTACGTTAGCTGCCGGAATAATAACGCCTTGTTTACCCGTCAGTTCACGCTGCTGACAAATTGTGAAAAAGCCTTCAATTTTTTCGTTCAGGCCGCCAACAGGCTGGGCGCGTCCAAATTGATCGACGGAACCGGTAATCGCGATATTTTGATTTACCGGCACATTGGACAGAGCGCTGATCAATGCACACAGTTCTGCCATTGAGGCGCTGTCGCCATCCACTTCACTATAGGACTGTTCAAAGGTCAGCGAGGCGGAGAACGGGATTTGCTGTTCAAGCTGTAGTTCCGACATCAGGAAAGCCTGCATGATCATCATCCCCTTGGCATGAATGTTACCGCCAAGCTCGGCTTTTCGCTCGATGTCCGTGAATTCACCGTCGCCAATATGAACGACGCAGCTGATACGTGAAGGCTCGCCAAACGCGCGCGGATGGCCGGGAAATTCAATGACGGAAAGGGCGTTAATCTGACCAATGCGCTCGCCTTCCGTTTCAATCAGGATCTGCTCTTGCAGGATTTCGTCCTGCATGCGCTCCGCAAGATAGCCTTCACGCCATTCGCGTTGGGCAAGCATCAGGGCGAGCTGTTCGGCGCTGCATGTCCCGTCCTGGCACAACGGCGCAGCTTCTCTGAACTGGCGGGAGATCCATAGCGGACACAGTGGAAGCGTGTCCTGTTCTCCCGTGTAGCGAACGGCTTCGCGTACCAGCACTTGCCAGGCATCAGGCGTTGGCGCTGGCAGATTATTGCGTTTAAGCGTGTGCTGAACCCACTGACACCACTGGGTCATGGTTTCGGCATCCACTATTTGCAGATTATCTTCAAATTCGCTGTAAATCGCCTGTTCAGCCAGTTCCGGCTCCATTTCCTGGAAGTCGGCTAACGATTCGCGTTCGCCGACCAACACGACTTTCAGCTTGAGCGGCATAGACGGCACAGAGACCGGCAACGGACGCGACTCGTCAAACGCGACCCAGTCGAATCGGTTATGGCTGACAATCGCCTTCAGACGCATCCACAGCAACGGCTGCGCCAGAAGGGTGCGTAAGGAGATCACCAGAACGCCGCCGTTAGCCTGATGCACCAGACCCGGTTGCAGCGTAATTTCGCCGTTAAACTGGCGCAGACAGCCAAACAGCTGTTCGGCTTCAACCCAGTCAGCGCTGACAACCTGCGCCGACGTGGCAAAATTGTCTTCTGCTTTTTCTGCTGCGCGATAACGGATGGTATGGCCCGAAATTTCGTAATGGCCCCCGGTCAGCTGACCGGCATCGGCTTGCAACGTTCTGGCCGCATCAGAAAGGAGAGTGAGATACTCGGGCTCTTCCGGCGCTTTCGCCAGCATAAAAGAGGACGACGCCCAGGGCTGGAGAAGTTGTTCCAGCGCAAATTGCAGTCGCGGTTGAATATCGCTGAGTAGGGTGGCGCTTTCGTCAGTAAAGTGTGGCTGTGCAAATATTTCCTGATAACTGTCGGTATCAGGAACCAGATCACGCCATGCAAGTTTCGTAATGGTCAAAGTTGAGGTTTTTTAGTCTGTTGTAAAAAACGCGATTATACCGTAACAGGCAACGCTGCACACGCGGAAAGCGAATGTAAACGTGCGGGATGACGCGTGAGAGTTCACAGGCTGGATATTCTTTTCTTCAGATGCCCAAAAAACTGATATTCTGATAGGAGTTACACGGTAACGTTGAGAGCGCAATGAAATATCAACAACTTGAAAACCTTGAAAGCGGCTGGAAATGGAAGTATCTGGTGAAGAAGCACCGCGAAGGGGAGTTGATTACCCGGTACGTGGAAGCCAGTGCTGCCAAAGAAGCCGTTGATTTGTTGCTAACCCTCGAAAATGAACCGGTTCGGGTAAATGCCTGGATTGAAGAGCATATGAATCCTGCGCTGTTAAACCGTATGAAGCAGACCATACGAGCACGGCGTAAACGACACTTTAATGCCGAGCATCAACATACGCGCAAGAAGTCTATCGATCTGGAGTTTATTGTCTGGCAGCGTCTGGCGGGACTCGCGCAGCGACGTGGCAAAACGCTTTCAGAAACGATTGTGCAGTTGATTGAAGATGCGGAACATAAAGAGAAATACGCCAGCAAGATGTCGACCCTGAAGCAGGATTTGCAGGCATTACTGGGGAAAGAGTAGCGGTTTGTTTCTTCTTTCTTCTGGTTTCAGACGAAAAAAACCCCGCAGTGCGGGGTTTTTTATTAGACGGGAACTTAAGCCTGCGGCTGAGTTACAACGTCTTTAACGCCTTTAACTTCGATCTCAACGCGACGATCCGGGGCCAGGCAGTCGATCAGTGCAGCGCGAGCTTTCACGTTGTCACAGGTGTTGCCAGTAACCGGGTTGGATTCGCCCATACCGCGTGCGGAGATTTTGTCAGCCGGGATACCTTTGGAGATCAGGTAATCAACAACAGACTGAGCACGTTTTTCGGACAGACCCTGGTTGTAAGCGTCGGAACCGATACGGTCAGTGAAGCCCAGAACCACGACGGAACCGTCTTTCGGGTCCAGGTTGCTCAGCTGGCTGTACATCTGATCCAGAGCCTGCTGGCCTTCTGGTTTCAGCGTTGCTTTGTTGAAGTTGAACAGAACGTCAGACTTCAGAGTGAAGTGCTTGGTCTGTACTTCTGGAGCCGGTGCCGGAGCTGGAGCAACCGGAGCTGCTTCTTCCTGCTGGCCGAAACGGTAGGAAACACCAACGCTCAGCAGGCCGTTATCTGGACGACCGCCAACGGTGTTTGCGTCGCCGATGTTGTTAGTCCACTGGTATTCCAGACGGGTAGCGATGTCACGCGTTACAGCGTACTCTACGCCACCAGCGAATACTGGGGAAACACCGGTATCGTGATCTTTGAAGCCAGTGTTGTTCTGAGCGTCTGCGCGCCAAACCATACCACCCAGACGGGTGTAGACATCCAGATCGTCAGTGATCGGATAACCCAGTTTAGCAGTCAGCTGAACGCCCTGAGCTTTGAATGCACCGTTTTGAGTGTTGCCTTTGTATGGCATACGACCTAACCAGTCGTAACCCATTTCAAAACCAACGTACGGGTTTACCTGATAACCACCGAACGCACCGGCACCCAGTTGGCTTTCATGGGTCGGGCCGTTGTTGTCGATCTGGTTGTTGCCAACATCATGGAACTGAGACCAGCCCAGTTTGGCACCAGTGTACCAGGTGTTATCTTTCGGAGCGGCCTGCGCTACGGTAGCGAAACCAGCCAGTGCCACTGCAATCGCGATAGCTGTCTTTTTCATTTTTTGCGCCTCGTTATCATCCAAAATACGCCATGAATATCTCCAACGAGATAACACGGTTAAATCCTTCACCGGGGGATCAGCTCAATAGTTACTCTACCGATATCTGCGGCTTATGCCGAGCACCCCTGGCGATGTAAAGTCTACAACGTAGTTGAAAACTTACAAGTGTGAACTCCGTCAGGCATATGAAAAAAAAAGGCTTGTATACATAATATTTAACATTTCCTGCTGAGAAATCGCTCAGCGAAAATCGCGGAAACCGCTTCTGACAAGCATTCACACACAAAAAGTATTAAGCTTCAGAGCAGATGAAAGAGCAGAAAAAAAATTCCAGGATAAATCCTAATTTCACTCAATGATATAAATTTGAGTGAATTTTTAGCCCGGAATGGTGTCTCGTGGCATGAGCGTGTGCGCTCACAGGACGCATGATAAATCCCATCGCATTTCCCTCATCTGCCGCTTGCGCAAGCCGGGTGTGTTCTTCTTCGCTAAGCTCATCCGCCAGCCAGCCGATAACGACGCTGTAGTTGCCCGTCCGCAATGCGCGAATCATCGACTCCAGCGTATGGCATGGAGAAAGTTGGCTAATCTGCATCACTTTTGTTAAAGGCAGCCCCGCAGATTGAACCCATTCCCGGCTCAGCTTTTGTTGCGGCGTCAGCCAGAGCTGCCAGCGTGATTGCTGACCTAATTGTTGCAGCAGCGGTAAAAGCAGTAATTGCGTCATCATGGGCTGGTCCTCGCGATAGACCACTTCGCTAATAAGCCCGGCGGTGGTGTTCTCTGAAGAGACGCGCGCAATGCTGCCCGCAGTGGAAGAGAACAACGAAGAACGATTTGCATAGCCTGAAGTGTACATAATCAATCCAGCCCTGTGAGTTACTGTATGGATATACAGTAACCCTGCCGCCAATAAAGATCAACCCTATTTTCGGAAACAGACTCGCAATTTTTATCTGTTGTCACCGTAAAAATGAAATTCATCTTGCTCACTGAGAATAAGTTGCCTATTTTCGTCATTAACGGATCTGTTACTGCAAATCATTCTTTTACTTTATGATTTAAAAGGGATTTTATGAAATTACGTTCCTATGACAAGATCTATAAATCACAAGAATATTTAGCCTCTCTGGGCACGGTTCACTATCGTTTGCTGTTTGGTAGCTACAGCCTGACAATCGAGGATACGGTGTTTGCGATGGTGGCTGAGGGAGAGCTATACCTGCGCGCCTGTGAGCAAAGCGTCGCGTACTGCGTGAAGCATTCCCCCGTCTGGTTAACATTTATGAAACGTGGCCGTCCCGTTATGTTGAATTATTACCGGGTGGATGAAAGCTTATGGCGCGATCAACAACAGCTGGTGCTTTTATCGCAGTATTCGCTGGATGCAGCCATAAAAGAAAAACGTACCCGTTTTTCACAACGTCGATTGAAGAATCTGCCAAACGTAACGTTTCATCTGGAGAACCTTCTGCATGAGGCCGGAATTAATGATGAAAACACACTGCGGATACTCGGCGCAAAAATGTGTTGGCTGCGGTTAAGAGAGAGCAATAAGCTGCTGACGGTGAAAATTCTCTATGCGTTAGAAGGGGCGATTGCTGGCGTACATGAAGCGGCGCTCCCGGCAGTACGCCGCCAGGAGCTTGCTGAGTGGGCGCAGTCGCTTACGCCGGAGCACCAGAAGACGACGGCGTGATTTGCCGCTGTAAACGACCGATCTCAGGCAGTAATGCAATGAGCAGGCCGACTTGTTGCACCACCAGGGGTTCTTTACTGTCTGGTTTTGGCTCCAGGTGCTGAATCCGCTCTTTCAGGCTTGCCAGCTCCTGGTGAACGCGCTGTTCATCGGCGGGTTGATGGTGAAGCGCATCATCGACATAACACACTGCATCATCCAGCAGCGCCAGGACATCCGGGTTGGTGAGCTGTTCGCGATGCGCGCCCAGAGCAGAGATATAGCTGGTAAAGGTATGATTGAGGCAGAGTAACCGGAACGCCGCCTCACGAGTTTCGGCAGTGACGTCGGGTTCGCTGGACATATTCGACACCACCGAGGCCAGCTCGGCATCACGGTTGTGGGCGTCACGGCGGGCAATGCGGTAGGCCAGCCGGTTATCCCGCCCCTGATGATACTGCTCAAGGATCGCGTCCAGGTAGCGGCAGTTCGCATCCGTGGCCCGTTGCAGGACGCACGGCAGGTTACGAAAGCGCCAGTCGGGCCATATAAAGCTGACGGCGGCCCACGCGATCGCACAGCCGATCAGCGTATCGATCACGCGCGGCAAGGCAACTTCGAAGCCTTCACCCAGCAGGTTAAAACAGAGTAGCACCAGCAGGGTGATGAACATCGTCGCATGGGCATACTGTACGTTTCGAAAAGCAAAAAACAGGACGCCGGTGATGACCAGCAGTATCAACTGGCCTTCAAGCGAGGGGACAAACCACAAGATTGGTATACCAATGGCGACGCCGACCAGCGTCCCGATGACCCTCAGCGCCAGCCGGTGCCGTGTGGCGTTATAGTTCGGCTGGCAGACGAACAGGCTGGTGAGCAGGATCCAGTAACCGTGAGTCATGCCGGTAATCTGGATCAGCGCGTAACCGACGCAGAGCACCAGCGACATACGCACCGCGTGGCGAAATAGCGCTGAATCGGGAGTGAAGTTACGGCTCAGACGTAGCCAGATATCGCTGAATCCATGAGGGCTGTCGTCGGCAAGCAGGTTTTCTGATTCGCTACGCGGCATTGCCTGCGCCTGCTCGGATTCAATCGTCGCCAGTTGCGCATCAATCGCCCGCAGATTGGACAACAAAAAGCCCAGTGTTTTGAGTAAGTCAGCGGATGCTCCAGCGGCGCGCATACGTTCGAGCGCCGCATCAATATGGGTAAACGCGCGTTCAAAGTGTGGATCATGCTGATAAGGCGTACGCAGTAATATACAGCGTGAGAGCTGCATACAGGCTTGCCCCTGCATCGACATCAGGCGCTGGAAACGGAACATCACGTCGCTGTGGCGGAAATGATCGCGCAACGTCTGATACTGAATATGCGATGAGCTTGCACGCTCGTGAATATCCTGCGCGACAAAATAGTAGTGCAGCGTGCGACGGGTTCCCCGTTGCCCCCGGTCGCCGCGTAAGCGGGTAAGAAGAGAGACTTTCGTCTGATTCAGCGTCGCCATCAGTTGTCCGTTGGCCAGCGCTAAATCATACAGCGGCGCCTGGCTTTCATCCTCGATATCCGGGTCAAACAAGCGCGACTTCAACTCCAGGTAGCGTGCCAGCTGTTCGTAGCTGCGCGCCAGATTATCCTGTAAGGGGCGAATCGGGAAGAGCAGATGCCCGGTCAGCGTCAGCAGGTTGTACCATACGGCGCCAGCAAGGAGCAGAATGGGCTGTTGATACCACTGGTCGTAAAGCGAGGTGCCCAGCATCGTGTAAATAGCGATAAGCAGCGCCCCGAAAGCAATGGTGGCGTAACGCTGCCCTAAACCGCCGAGCAGAATGAATCCGCTGGTAGAGAGCGTTAATCCAATTGCGAACAGCCACGGCCAGGGAAAGAGCAGTTCCACGGAAGCGGAGGCGATAAAAAAACAGATTAATGTGATGATTAAATTGCGCAGACGCCCGGTGAGACGGTCATCCAGATCGGTCAGGGCGGCGGCGACCATACCGAGCGTTAACGGTATGGTGAGTTTGACATCGCCCAGCCACCAGGGCAGGGCCGTTGTGCCGCACAGCGCGATAAAAATGCGAACGTAATACAGCCAGGTGCTGTTCCAGGTATAGCGTTTGAGCAAGGGACTTAACATAAAGGCCATCAGTCCTGATTACTCAAAGCGGCGACGCGCACTGGCTTCACGCGCCGCGCGAGCTGTCTCTACGGAAACCACGCGGCGTCCTACCGGCCAGAGCGCAATGGCGGCGATTTTAAAATTCGCGATGCCGACGGGAATGCCGATGATCGTAATGCATTGCGCAATGCCGGAGGCGATGTGCATCAGGCAGAGCCACCAGCCAAAGACGATCAGCCAGAAAACATTGAGTACCGTACCGCCGGTATTCAACAGCGTGCTTTTCCCTGCCGGGTTCAGCTCGTCGACATGAACGGCCTCATTGCCGTAGGGAAGCAGCGAAAGTTTTGTAATCTCCCAGCATGAGCGGGTTAACGGTAATGTGAAAATGAGCACGATGCTGACGAGTGTGGCCAGCAGCCAGGCCAGAGTGGTGGCAAAACCACCCAATACAAAATTTAAAATATTCAGAACAGTACGCATAAACCCTCGGCTAACTCTGGTTTTCTGTGATTGCAGGCAATTGTAACGTTTTTTTGGGCTGGAGCACGTTTTCTCTGGCGGTTACACTGACAAGAAATACTCTTCGTCTGGATTCGCTGAGTCATGGAACTGAAAGCAACTTCTCTTGGAAAACGTCTGGCGCAACACCCGTACGATCGGGCCGTTATTCTCAATGCCGGTATTAAAGTCTCGGGCGATCGCCACGAGTATCTTATTCCATTCAATCAGTTACTGGCTATTCATTGTAAACGGGGACTGGTGTGGGGGGAGCTTGAGTTTGTCCTCCCGGATGACAAAGTGGTGCGTCTGCACGGTACTGAATGGGCAGAGACGCAGCGTTTTCATCACTACCTGGATGCGCACTGGCAGCGCTGGAGCCAGGAGATGAGCGAGGTGGCGGCCCGGGTTTTACAGGAACAACGGGATCTTATTGCCGAGCGAACCGGAGAAAAACGGTGGTTAACGCGCGAGCAAACGTCAGGATTACAGCAACACATTCGCCGCGCTTTTGCTGCGTTACCGCTGCCGGTTAATCGCCTGGAGGAGTTTGAGAACTGCCGCGATGCCTGGCGTAGCTGTCTGGCATGGTTGAACGATATCGAGGGATGCCGCCAGCAGCATAATCAGGCCTATACCGAGGTGATGCTGACGGAATATGCCGACTTCTTTCAGAACATTGAGTCCTCGCCGCTGAATCCGGCGCAGGCCAGAGCAGTGGTCAATGGTGAACATTCTTTGCTGGTGCTTGCGGGAGCCGGGAGCGGTAAGACGTCTGTGCTGGTCGCGCGCGCAGGCTGGCTGTTAGCCAGGGGAGAAGCGGCGGCTGAGCAAATTCTGCTGCTGGCCTTTGGCCGCAAGGCCGCAGAAGAGATGGACGAACGCATTCGTGAAAGATTGCATACGGACGCGATCGCCGCCCGTACGTTCCACGCCCTGGCGCTGCATATCATTCAGCAGGGGAGTAAGAAAGTCCCGACCATCAGCAAACTGGAAAATGACGCTGCCGCGCGACATAAACTGTTTATCAAAACCTGGCGTCAGCAGTGCAGCGAGAAAAAAGCGCAGGCGAAAGGGTGGCGGCAGTGGCTGGAAGAGGAAATGCAATGGCCGCTGCCTGAGGGCAATTTCTGGGATGATGAAAAGCTACAGCGCCGTCTGGCCTCCCGGCTGGACCGTTGGGTGAGCCTGATGCGAATGCATGGCGGCGCTCAGGCTGAGATGATCGCCAGTGCGCCTGAGGAGATTCGCGATCTGTTCAGTAAGCGCATCAAATTGATGGCGCCGTTGCTGAAAGCGTGGAAAGGCGCGCTGAAAGAGGAAAACGCCGTCGATTTCTCCGGGCTTATCCACCAGGCGATCGTTATCCTGGAAAAGGGGCGTTTTATCAGTCCCTGGAAACATATTCTGGTGGACGAATTTCAGGATATCTCCCCGCAGCGTGCGGCATTGCTGGCGGCGCTGCGCAAACAAAATTCGCATACCACGCTGTTTGCCGTTGGCGATGACTGGCAGGCGATTTACCGTTTCAGCGGGGCGCAGCTCTCTTTAACGACCGCGTTTCATCACACTTTTGGCGAGGGCGATCGCTGTGACCTCGATACAACCTACCGTTTTAACGGGCGCATTGGCGAAATCGCCAATCGTTTTATCCAACAAAATCCGCATCAGCTCAAAAAGCCGCTTAACAGTCTGACGGCGGGCGATAAGAAAGCGGTAACGTTACTGGATGAAAACCAGCTGGATGCCTTGCTGGATAAGCTTTCAGGATATGCGAAAGAGGATGAGCGCATTCTGGTGCTGGCGCGCTACCATCATCTGAAGCCAGCCAGTTTTGAAAAAGCGGCGACCCGCTGGCCTAAGCTGCGACTGGATTTTATGACCATCCATGCCAGTAAGGGCCAGCAGGCTGACTATGTGATTATTGTCGGGTTACAGGAAGGCAGTGATGGTTTCCCGGCGCCTGCGCGCGAGTCGATTATGGAAGAAGCATTACTGCCGCAGGTGGAGGATTTCCCGGATGCGGAAGAGCGGCGACTGCTGTATGTGGCGCTGACGCGCGCCCGGCATCGGGTCTGGTTGTTATTTAACAAAGAGAATCCGTCGCGCTTTGTGGACGATCTTAAGCATCTGGATGTGCCGGTGGCGAGGAAGCCTTAAGAGCAGGCGGCTTGTGCCGCCTGTGGGAGCGTTATTTCAGGCGTTCAGCCAGGTAACGTTGATAATCCGGGATCAGGATATCCACGGCATCGTTAAAATGGGGAGACTGGACAATAAAGTCAGCCGTAGACGCGTTGGTGGCGACCGGAATGTTCCACACCGTAGCCAGACGCAGGAGCGCCTTCACATCTGGATCGTGCGGAACGGCATTGAGCGGGTCCCAGAAGAAAATCAGCACATCAATCTTCCCTTCAGAGATCAGGGCGCCGACCTGCTGATCGCCGCCCATCGGGCCGCTCAGCATTGCGTTAACGTTCATACCCGTGGCGCGTTGAATTAAGTTTCCGGTTGTGCCTGTGGCATAAAGCTCGTGCTTTTCCAGCAGCGGCTGGTGGCGTTCCACCCAGCTCATTAACATCTGTTTGCAGTGGTCGTGCGCCACCAGAGCAATGTGTTTGCGCGCAGGCAAGGTGCGAGTCGTCAGTTCCATAGTTCAATTCCGTAGTTAACCTTGCTACAGAGTACTGGAAGCGCTTGACGCTGCAAGAGAAAGACGAAAAAAATGCGCGCCGACTCGTCATACTCGCCAGCGTCGACATAAAATGTCAGGAGGGCGGTTGTTTTTCCGCCCATTGCAGGAAGTTATTACGCGTTTGCGGATCGGCTTGTTTGAACCAGTATTTGAGTCGCTGCTCCGTGAGTGCCTGAGACTGCGGCGGAACGGCGTCCAGCTCAGAGATCCCGGAAAGCAGCGTGCTGTCATCGGCCATCATCGTGGCGAACTGCGGCAAGGAGGCGCGTTTATCGGCTTTGTTGTAGCGCTCGGTTTCGGTTTCGTAATCAATGATTTTGGCGGTCGAGGTGATTGCCAGAATATCCAGTTTGACCGGAATCGGCATTGCGTCGCCGTCCAGCAGTTCCAGACGCGGCGTGGTGGAAAAATGCGCGGCTTCTCGTTCGGTTTCCAGATGCGGAAGATGAAAATTGACCTGGCTGATGAGTTGCGTGTTAAAGCTGATCACCAGCGGGGGAGAAATGTAGAGTCGTTCCTCGTGGCTGGACAGGCGAATGGTCTTCTCAACGCGAAACACAAGCTGATGCGGGCCATTGTCCAGTTCGATGCTGTCCGCGCCGCGCAGCAATGAACTGGAGACTTTTTTGCCGTCTAACACTAAAAGGTCAATGTCATTTGAAAGACGAAGGGTCGTGGCAAAGGCGGTTACCGGCAAATACAGAACGAATAACATGGTTATAATGCCGGTTTTCATAGGGTTCTCCTGTCCAAAAACCGCCCGGTTAATAATGTATCAAAATTTTTCGCTAATCATGTTTACTAACATATAGACATATTTTTAGCTTTTGCTCTCATACGTCCGTATGGGATGAATGGTTGCAATGTCAGGTTTGTCGTACACTTTGCAAAACAGCCTGGAGAAAGATGATGAAAGAGACCGATATCGCTGGCATTTTGACGTCCACGCGTACCATCGCGCTGGTGGGGGCAAGTGATAAGCCCGAGCGCCCAAGTTACCGTGTGATGAAATATTTACTCGACCAGGGCTACCACGTTATTCCTGTCTCGCCGAAGGTGGCCGGAACCACGTTGTTGGGGCAGAAAGGCTATGCGAAGCTGACGGACATACCGGAAAGGGTCGATATGGTTGATGTCTTCCGTAATTCAGAAGCCGCATGGGGCGTCGCGCAGGAAGCTATCGCCATTGGCGCGAGGACCTTATGGATGCAACTGGGCGTAATTAATGAGCAGGCCGCCGTGCTGGCGCGAAATGCGGGATTGAAAGTCGTGATGGATCGCTGTCCGGCAATAGAGATTCCGCGTTTAGGGCTGGCGAAATAAGGGCTCAGACATAGCGTGTAAGCCCGATAAGCGTCGCGCTATCGGGCATTTTACGTTGAATCAGTTGCGCAGACGCGGCGCTTGCAGCTGTTTGCGAATAGTGCGCGCCAGTTCATCCATCGAGGGTTGCTCGGGATGCTCATCTTGCGTTTCACTGCTTAACTGGGCTTCAGCCAGATAGGTATGTACAGGCTGGCCTTCATCATCTTCCATCACCACATGATACCAGGGAGCGGCGCGAAGTTCGTCGTTAACCGCCAGCTCATCAGGTGACGGTTCATCAAGCGAATATTCCGGGTCGATATCCACGACCACTCCGAGGTAACCTAACAGGGAATGGCGGACCTGCTGGCCGATACCGAATTTGCTGGCAATCATAGTCACCTCCCGGGAAATAGATACTCTCAATATGAGGGTAACATTCCACTTTTCAAGTTACATGACGCGACAGGCAAACCCTTTCAGATACAGCCCTTCCGGGTAGGTAGCGATCACCGGATGATCGGCAGCCTGACGGAACTGCTCTATAAATTGTACATCACGACCGGCATCTATTGCGGCATCTGCAATGATTTTCTGAAATAAATCTGTGGTCATCAGGCCGGAACAGGAGAACGTCAACAGCACGCCGCCCGGATTCAACAACTGGATAGCCAGCATGTTGATATCTTTATAGCCGCGACAGGCCCCCATCAGCTGGCTTTTATTTTCGACGAACTTCGGTGGGTCCATCACGATGACGTCGAATTTCTCTCCACGATCGCGATAGGTGCGCAGCAGTTTGAACACATCGTCACGCACAAACTCGGCTTTGCTCAGATCCAGTTTGTTCAGCTCAACGTTTTGCTTCGCGATATCCAGCGCTTCCTGTGATGTGTCGACGCTCACCACCTGACGGCAACCGCCCATCAGCGCCGACACGGCAAAACCGCCGGTATAGGAGAAGCAGTTCAGTACGCGCTGGTTTTCCACATAGCGACGCGTCGCCAGGCGGCTGTCACGCTGATCGAGGTAATAGCCTGTCTTATGACCCCCCTGAATATCCACCAGCAGCTTCATGCCATGCTCTTCGATGGGCAGCAGGGCAGGCGGCAGTTCGCCGGTGACGGGCCCCTGGGTGAGTTCCATCCCCTCTTTTTTACGCACGGCGACGTCGCTGCGGTCGTAGATCGCACATTCGGGATACTGTGTTTGCAACGCGCTGATCAGCGCGGCGCGTTGATATTCCGCACCTGCGCTCAATAGTTGCAGAACCAGGAAGTTACCGAAGCGGTCGATAGTGATGCCCGGCAAGCCATCGGATTCACCGGCTATCAGACGGTAGCTGTCCAGCCCGTCTTTTTTCGCCAGCCAGTCGCGCCACTGTTGCGCCTGGTGCAGACGACGAGTGAAGAACGCAATGTCGATGGATTCCGCCTGATCGAATGTCCAGACGCGTGCACGAATTTGCGAGGCGGGAGAATAGGCGCCGCGCGCTAACCATTTACCCTGATGGTCAACAATATCGATGGTTTCACCGAGGCTGGCTTTACCTTCCATTCGGGCTACGGCACCGGAAAAGACCCACGGATGGCGACGAAGTAAAGATTTTTCGCGCCCTTTGGCTAACACTAAACGTACACTCATAATTTGCTATTCTGTCGAATCAAAGAAATGGGCGCCATTGTCCTGAGTTTTGCGAGGATTTGCAACGCGCCCCGCGATGATAAGGAGCACAACAATGTCGAAAGTTTGCATAATCGCCTGGGTACACGGTCGGGTTCAGGGCGTTGGTTTTCGCTATACCACGCAGCATGAAGCGCAGCGCCTGGGGCTGACGGGCTATGCGCGCAATCTGGATGATGGAAGCGTGGAGGTGGTGGCCTGTGGCGAAAGTGAACAGGTGGACAAACTGATGAAGTGGCTGAAGGATGGCGGGCCGCGTAGCGCCAGGGTAGACAGGGTTCTGAGTGAGCCACATCGTCCTGGCGAGGAGTTAACAGGTTTCCGTATCCGCTATTAAATACATTTTACCGGTTTAGGCAGGCCAGCAATCTTCGTTGCCTGCTTTGCCGGGCCTTTCGGAAACAGGCGATACAGGTAACGGCTGTTGCCTTTTTCTTCGCCAAACTTATTTGCCATTGCTTTCACCAGCATGCGGATGGCCGGAGACGTATTAAACTCCAGGTAGAAATCACGTACAAAACGCACCACTTCCCAGTGTTCAGGAGAGAGGGTAATACCTTCCTTTTCAGCAATCGCGACTGCCAGAGGTTCGCTCCATTCCGCAGTCTCTTTTAAATAGCCTTCGCTATCCGTACTGATTTCTTTGCCTTCAAAGATCAACATAAATTCTTCACAGCGTTAGTCAAACTGGCGCCAGTTTACCAAAAAACAAAGCCCCGCATAAGCGGGGCCTGGTTAATGCGTTCTTATATCTTAATCGCGGCTGGCGAAGCCCAGAATGCTCAGCAGGCTGACGAAGATATTGTACAGCGAGACATACAGGCTGACCGTTGCGCGAATGTAGTTCGTCTCACCGCCACGGATGATGTTGCTGGTCTCGAACAGGATTGCCCCGGAAGAGATCAGGATAAACACCGCGCTGATGGCCAGATGCAGCGCAGGCAGTTGCAGGAAGATATTCGCAACCATGCCAATCAACACCACAACGATACCCGCCATCAGCATACCGCCCAGGAAGGACATGTCTTTACGCGTTGTCAGGACATAAGCGGAGCAGCAGAAGAAGACCAGTGCCGTACCGCCCAGCGCCATGCCGATAACATCGCCCATACCCGCTGAGAGGTAGGCGTTGAGAATCGGGCCAAGAATGTAGCCCAGGAAGCCGGTAAAGGCGAACGCCGACAGGATACCGGTGGGTTTATTCGCCGTTTTATAGGTCAGGAACATCAGACCGTACATGCCTACCAGCGTCAGAATGAGACCCGGAGACGGCAGCATCAGTACCGTACTGGCGGTGGCGGTGATCGCAGAGAACGCCAGCGTCAGGCTCAGCAGGAAATAGGTATTGCGCAGCACTTTATGGGTGCTGAGTAGCGATGTGCGGTCGCGTGAAGAAGTAATAATACGATCCATGAGTCACTCTCTTATGACAGATGTAGTTAGCGAAAGAGGATAATAAAACCGCTGATAATCACACAGCGGTTTTACCCATCTTTACGCATTTGATCTCTAACAGGTTAAGCATGTTATTTCAGGCGTTGTCGCGAAACCCACCCGACATAAAACGTGACGGGGGAGAAGAGGCGGCAGTAAAGGTTGATGATGAGCGCATAACAAAAGAGGCGCAACGGAACATTTGCCGCCGGGCCTCTTTTTTATGCTGAATAAATGGTCAATTTGTTGTTATTTCAGGCTATTAACAGCTTTTTGCCTGTTTTTCAGGCAAACGAACACATTCGGGCTTTACACGGCGCATTGGGATGTTTATAGTGCGCCTCATTCCGGAAGTGTGGCCGAGCGGTTGAAGGCACCGGTCTTGAAAACCGGCGACCCGAAAGGGTTCCAGAGTTCGAATCTCTGCGCTTCCGCCAGATTAAACAAGGGGTTACCGAAAGGTAGCCCCTTTGTTTTTGTATCAAAGAATATCGTATCCCGCTTCTTTCAGATCATGCCGAACCCCGGATAACAAAAGCTATCCGGGGTTTTCTTTTCCCTGGTGTAGGTGATTATTGTGCGTCGGCCAGTGTTAAAGAGGCGTCTTCCTGCTGAGTGTTCTTACGCTGTTGCTCAAGTTCCAGCGCGCCGCGATGAGAGAGATAGCAGAACAGAATGCAGCAGACGATCCCGCCCATCAGCAGATAGAAACCGCCGTGCCAGCCCATTTTATCCACCATCACGCCAAACAGGCTGGTGCCTAACGAGGCGCCAAAGATGTAGCTCATAAATCCGCGTAAGCCAACGGCTGAACCTACGGCAAAGCTGGGAACAATTTCCATCGTCTGGACGGAGGCCAGAAACTGCGGGACGTAAATCAGGCAGCCAACAATCGCCGCGAAAACCGTCACCATCAGCAGAGATTCACTTTTCCAGTAACCGATCAGGCAGACGAAGATCAGCGCCATACAGATCATGGCTAACGGCATCCGACGCCCTTTGAACAGTTTGTCGGAGAGCCAGCCGGCCAGCAGGGTAGAAGGAATGGCCGCCCATTCAAAAAACAGGAAGGCGACGCTCATCTGTTCCTTGGAAAAATGTTTCACCGTCAGCAGGTAGATAGGCAACCAGCTGATCATGCCGAAGCGCACCATATAGACGAACACGTCCACAAGGGAGACATACCAGGCGTTTTTGTTACGCAGCACGTACGTGCAGAAGATCTGGAATGCGCTCATGTTCTCCGGCGCTTTTACGGCGTGTCTGGTCTTCAGCACCACTTTCTCTTCCGGCATCATCTCTTCCAGCGCAGGCAGGCCCTCCTCACGCGGCGAGCCTTTACCAAGCAGCAGTACAATCAGGGCGAAAACCACCGCCACGCAGGCCGGAACAATGTAGCTGGCGCTCTGCCAGTGTTCACTGCCGAGGATTGCAAACGCGGCACCTACGATCGGGGCGACAATCCCGCCGCCAACGTTATGCGAAATGTTCCAGAACGCCCCCACACGTCCACGCTCCCGACGCGGGAACCAGTTAGCGATAGTGATAAAAGAGGGGCCGACGCCCATCCCCTGAAACAGGCCGTTCAGGACAACCAGCGCAGCGAAGATCCAGAATGCGGTACTGAACCCCAATCCGACGTTTACGATAGCGCACAGCACCAGGCCGCAGGCCATAAAGACTTTCGGGCTGGCTTTATCTGCGAGGCTGCTCATGACGCCTTTGCTGATTCCGTACGCAATGAGCATACAGCTACTGAGCAAACCGATCTGCGTGGCGCTCAGGTCTAACTGTTCTTTCAGGTAAGGCGTGGATAATGTGAAGTTATTGCGCACAATATAGTACGCCAGATAGCCCAGAAATACGCTAAGCAGCGCCTGCATACGGTATCGACCATAAGTTGCCTGAATTTTCTCAGCAGGAACTTTATTCGCCGATGGCCCTGTTTTAAATATTGATAACATGTCGTCACCTGTATTTTATATTGGTATGAACATCAGGAGTATTCGGCATGAAGAGTGAAATAAGCGGCCATGAAACTCAAGTCGATGAAATGTGTCAAAATTGACTCAAAATGATGAATTGAAAGGTTATTTTTGACACGTTTTGAATGAGTGAAATGCGGCGTAATTAATCAGACGCTGGTTTTATG
The DNA here is from genome assembly GCF_030333295.1 of Citrobacter sp. CK198. NCBI lineage: Bacteria > Pseudomonadati > Pseudomonadota > Gammaproteobacteria > Enterobacterales > Enterobacteriaceae > Citrobacter > Citrobacter sp. CK198. The sequence goes on from NZ_JAOWGE010000031.1 coordinate 80,323, forward strand.
TCTGGCTTGTGCGGATATTAACAAATTCCACATTCATTATCTGGTAATCTTTGCTGGTATTTTCGGATGCCAGCACGAATATTTTTACGATAGTGGTTATTCATCCGCTAATTGTCACAAACGGGTAAGTTTTGTCTCAACGCTATTTTTTCGATATCTCAATATTTATGAACGGGATCACAAACATGTTTCTTCGTCGGGGCGGGATGGTTAGCAAAACGTTCGCGTTGCTGCTGCTGACCGCGTTGTTCAGACCCTGTGCGGCGCAAAGCAATGAACTGGTGATGGCGACAACATTTTCCCCCAGCGCCACCGCGTGGATTATCCAGCGCTGGCAGACGGAGCCGGGGTCGGTGATGATCCGCACGCTCAATCGCACCAGCGCCTCGCTGGAACAGTTGCTTGATACGGCAAATGCGGAAAACGTTGATCTGATTCTGACCTCGTCGCCGATGTTGCTTCAGCATCTTCAGGAACATCAAAAACTGGCGCCGTTCAACGGTGCGCCGTCAGTCAGTCAACATCTGGTGCCGGAATCCATCCGTTCAACCTCCGTTGCCGTGGCTATCTCGGGATTCGGTTTGCTGATTAATCGCTCGGCGCTGACTGCACGGCATCTGCCTTCGCCAACGGACTGGGACGACCTGACCGATCCCAGATATCAGGGGGCGCTGCTGATGAGCAGCCCATCGCGCTCGGATACCAACCACCTGATGGTGGAGGCGCTGTTGCAACAAAAAGGCTGGGCGCAGGGATGGGAAACGTTGTTGGCGAGTGCGGGAAACCTCGTGACGATTTCATCACGCAGCTTTGGCGTGGCGGATAAAATAAAAAGCGGGCTGGGCGTGGCCGGCCCGGTGATTGATAACTATGCCAATCTGTTGCTGAACGATCCTCATCTGGCCTTTACCTACTTTCCGCAGTCGGCCGTTTCGCCTACCTATGTCGCGGTACTCAAAAACAGCCAGCATGCCAGCGAAGCGCGGCGTTTTATTCGCTATCTGTTAAGCCCGGAAGGGCAGCGGATCCTCGCTGACGCCAATACGGGGAAATATCCGGTTACGCCGCTGGCGGCAGGAAACCCACGGGCAGCGCAACAGGCGGTACTGATGAATCAACCGCCGTTAAATTATCGGCTGATCCTGAAACGTCAGCGTCTGGTTCAGCGTATGTTTGATACGGCAATCAGCTTTCGTCTCGCCCAGTTGAAAGATGCCTGGCGAGCGCTGCACAGCGCGGAAGCCCGTCTTAAGCGTCCGTTGCCTGAAATACGCGCGCTGTTAACCCGTGTGCCGGTCGATCCGGCAAGCAGCGAAGATGAAGCCTGGCTGGCGCAGTTCGACAATAAGAGCTTTGCGGAGCAGCAAATGATGGAGTGGCAGATCTGGTTTCTCAACAACCAGCGTCAGGCGATCAATAAACTGGAAGAACTGAAATGAAGGGCGGGTCAATGCTGCAACGTCTGCGGCAAATCAGCATCAGCAGCAGTTTACGGGGCGCTTTCCTGATGGGCGCGCTGCTGACGCTGATAGTCAGCAGCGTCAGCCTCTATTCATGGCATGAGCAAAGCTCGCAAATACGCTATTCGCTGGATGAATATTTTCCCCGCATCCATTCTGCTTTTCTGATTGAAGGGAATCTCAATCTGGTGGTGGATCAGTTGAATGAGTTTTTGCTGGCGCCGAACACCACGGTGCGCCTGCAACTGCGCAACCAGATTATTCAGCATCTGGATAAAATCGAGCGGCTGAGCCAGGGGCTGTCACCCGCAGAACGCCAGCAGCTGGCGGTGATTTTGCAGGACAGCCGCGCGCTGCTGTCGGAACTGGATCGCGTGCTCTACAACATGTTTCTGGTACGTGAAAAGGTGGGGGAACTGTCTGCGCGTATTGACTGGCTGCACGACGATTTCACCACTGAACTGAATTCTCTGGTGCAGGATTTCACCTGGCAGCAGGGAACGCTGCTGGATCAGATTGAAGCCCGGCAAGGCGATGCGGCGCAGTATCTGAAACGCTCCCGTGAAGTACAGAACGAGCAGCAGCAGGTCTATACGCTGGCGCGCATTGAGAATCAAATTGTTGACGACCTGCGCGACAGGCTCAATGAACTGAAGTCTGGAAATGATGATGGCATGCTGGTTGAGACGCATATCCGCTATCTCGAAAACCTGAAAAAAACGGCGGATGAAAATATTCGTGCGCTGAATGACTGGCCGAGTACGATCACCCTGCGACAAACCATTGATGAGCTGCTGGAAATTGGCATGGTGAAAAATAAAATGCCGGACACCATGCGCGACTATGTCGCCGCGCAAAAAGCGTTAGTGGATGCCAGCCGTGCCAGAGAAGCGACGCTGGGGCGCTTCAGGACGCTGCTTGAGGCCCAGCTTGGCAGCAGTCACCAGCAAATGCAGATGTTTAATCAGCGTATGGAGCAGATTGTCCGCGTTAGCGGCGGGTTGATTCTGGTGGCGACGCTGCTGGCGCTGCTGTTGGCGTGGGTGTTGAACCATTATTTTATCCGTTCGCGGCTGGTGAAACGCTTTACCGCGCTGAATCAGGCGGTGGTGCAGATTGGTTTAGGGCGAACGGATGCCACGATTCCGGTGTATGGGCGGGATGAACTGGGGCGTATTGCGGGTTTGCTTCGCCACACGCTGGGGCAGCTTAACGCGCAAAAACAGCAACTTGAGCAGGAGATCGCCGAACGAAAAGCGATTGAGGCCGATCTGCGCGCCACCCAGGACGAGCTGATCCAGACGGCAAAACTGGCGGTGGTCGGGCAGACGATGACCACGCTGGCGCATGAGATCAACCAGCCGCTGAATGCGCTGTCGATGTATCTGTTTACGGCAGGACGGGCGATTGAACAGGGGCAGACGGAACAGGCGCGAACGACGTTAAGCAAAGCGGAAGGGCTGATTAACCGCATTGACGCGATTATCCGCTCGCTGCGCCAGTTTACCCGTCGTGCTGAACTGGAAACGCCGCTGCATCCGGTTGATTTGCGCCAGACGTTTACGGCGGCGTGGGAACTGCTGGCGATGCGCCATAAGCCTCAGCAGGGGGCGCTCGCGATACCGGATGAAACCGTTTGGGTCAGCGGTGATGAAGTACGCATCCAGCAGGTGCTGGTGAACGTGCTGGCGAATGCGCTCGACGCCTGCCCGAACGCGGCGGCAATTACGGTGAGCTGGCAAATTCAGGGCGACACGCTGTGCGTGTTGATTGCCGACAATGGCCCCGGCTGGCCTGCGGCCTTGCTACCCTCATTACTGAAGCCGTTTACGACCAGTAAAGATGTGGGGCTGGGCATTGGGCTTTCGATTTGTGTTTCGCTGATGACGCAAATGGAAGGCGCGTTGCGCCTGGCGTCCACGTTGACGCGAAATGCCTGCGTGGTGCTGCAATTCAATGTGACGGATGTAAAAGATGTTGAGTAATGAATGTTCGATTCTGCTGATTGATGATGATGCCGATGTGCTTGATGCCTATACACAACTGCTTGAGCAGGCGGGCTATTGTGTCTGTGTCTGCAATAATCCCTTTGATGCGCGGGAGTGGGTGCAGAAGGACTGGCCCGGTATCGTGTTGAGCGATGTCTGCATGCCTGGCTGCTCCGGCATCGATTTGATGACGCTGTTTCATCAGGATGACGAGCAACTGCCGATTCTGCTTATCACCGGGCATGGCGATGTGCCTATGGCGGTGGATGCGGTGAAAAAAGGAGCCTGGGACTTCCTGCAAAAGCCGGCAGACCCGGGCAAGTTACTCTCGCTGGTTGAGGCGGCGTTACGCCATAGGCAATCGGTGATAGCGCGTCGCCAGTACTGCCAGCAGAAGTTGCAGGTTGAGCTAATTGGGCGCAGCCAATGGACGCATCAGTATCGTCAGCGCTTACAGCAACTGGCAGAAACGGATATTGCGGTCTGGCTTTACGGCGAACCGGGAACCGGCCGCATGACCGGCGCGCGCTATTTGCACCAGTTGGGGCGTAACGCCGGGGGCCCTTTTATTTACTGCGAACTGACCCCTGACAGTGCCCAAAAACTTAATGAGCTTATCGCGCAGGTTCAGGGCGGGACGCTGGTATTAAGTCACCCGGAGAATCTGACCCGCGAACAGCAGCATCAACTGGTGCAGTTGCAGAGTCTGGAGCGGCGGCCTTTTCGCCTGATCGGTATCGGCAACGCTTCGCTGGTGGAACTGGCGGCCAGCAACCAGATTGTGGCGGAGCTTTATTACTGTTTCGCTATGACGCAAATCGCCTGTCAGCCCCTGTCACAGCGACCTGATGATATCGGGCCGTTGTTCCATCATTATTTGCAGAAAGCCTGTCAACGGCTGAATCATCCGGTGCCGGAGGTGGATAACGACCTGCTGAAGGGGATGATGCGCCGGGTGTGGCCGAACAACGTCCGTGAACTGGCGAACGCCGCCGAACTGTTTGCCGTGGGGGTATTGCCGCTCGCGGAAACGGCGAATCCACAGATGCACGTCGGTGAGCCGACGCCGCTTGACCAGCGGGTTGAAGACGTTGAACGGCAGATCATCACCGAAGCGCTGAATATCCATCAGGGGCGCATTAACGAAGTGGCAGAGTACCTGCAAATTCCCCGTAAAAAGCTCTATCTCAGAATGAAGAAATATGGCCTGAGTAAAGAGCACTATAAGTTTTAGCGCAGGTCAGGGAAGCGAGATGTGATGTGTGGGGCTATGAATCACCTGTTCCCCTGTAATTAGTTGTGATATTGCGAATGTAAATCAGTTACAATCTGGCAAACACCTCAACTCCGGGTAACGTTTTGCACGGGCGAACGCGAATCAACCGAATAACAGCATGGCTGGCATTATTTGCCGTCGCCATGTTGTTTATTGCGCCCGTTATTTCAAAATCAATTGCCCGCCAGGCCGACTGTGAGCACTCGTCGCACTCAATGGTGATGATGTCGTCAGGCTCGCACCATGACATGGCGGCTTCTGCACCGTGTGAGCCTTCTCTTTCGGTCGCTCACCAGATGATGTCCGGCAAAGCGATGTCGCCCGTGGAAGAGATCGTCTGCGGGTACTGTCAGTTGCTGGTACATCTGCCGTTTGTCCAGTTTGCGCTGGTGTTCTTGCTCTGGCTGTTGCTGCTGTTTGTTATCTGTTGTTCAGTACGGCCATTACACCTTTCCGTTATCTTCCGCCCGTGGGCGCCTCAGCGCGCTCGCGCGCCGCCTGCTGTATTTCCGTTTTCGTTTTAAACAATAAAAAAACAGACATTGCGTAGCGTTTTGCCCTTTTGACGGGCAATGCGTTGTTGCGCCTGAAAAACAGTAAGGAATGTTATGAAACGGCAATACTTCGGGCTTACTCCTCTGGCTTCTCTGGTTCTGATCGCGCTGACCGCAAAGGCGGCGTGGGCAAGCGAACAGCACGATCATGCAAAAATGGCGGATGATTCGGTAATGATTGTGACCGCGCCGGTCGCTTCTCCGCTGGAAATCGTCACGTCGCCAAAAACGCCTCGTCAGCCCGTTCCCGCCAGCGATGGCTCTGATTATCTGAAAACGATCCCTGGGTTCTCGCAAATTCGCAATGGCGGGACAAACGGCGATCCGGTCTTTCGCGGGATGTTTGGCTCTCGTCTGCGAATTTTGACCGATAACGGCGAAATGCCGGGAGCCTGCCCGGCACGTATGGATGCGCCGAGTTCTTATATCTCCCCGGAAAGTTTTGATGTGCTGACCCTGATAAAGGGGCCGGAAACCGTGCTCTGGGGGCCGGGTAACTCTGCGGGAACCCTCCGCTTTGACCGGGAACAGCCGCGTTTTGATAAACCCGGTATTCAGGGAACGGCCAGCGTCCTTGCCGCCTCGAATAACCGCTGGGATGAAAATGCGGACATCAGTCTGGGAAGTGAGGACGGCTATTTGCGGCTTATCGGCAACAAATCCCGGGCGGGTGACTACAAAGATGGCAATGGCGACCGCGTGCCGTCGAAATGGGATAAATGGAACGGCGATATGGCGCTGGGCTGGACGCCAGACAAAGACACGCTGCTGGAAATGACGGCGGGTAAAGGCGACGGTGAAGCTCGCTATGCCGGGCGCAGTATGGACGGCTCCCGCTTCAGGCGTGAAAGCCTGGGGATGCGGTTTGAGAAATCCGGCATCGGCGAGGTATTTGATAAGTTAGAAGCGAATATCTACTACAACTATGCGAATCACGTTATGGATAACTACTCGCTGCGCGCTCCCGGCATGAATATGTCAGGAAGCATGGGTTCGGCGATGGGTTCGGCAATGGAACACGGTTCTGCCATGCATTCGATGAGTATGCCAATGGCAATGCAGCTGGATCGCCGTACCGTTGGCGGACGGATGATGGGAACGTGGTTGTGGTCAGACTATGAGTTACGCAGCGGCGTTGATACGCAACTGAGCACGCATCGCAGTAAAGATGATGATCGCTGGGACAAAGACGCCCGTTTTCACGACTATGGTTTATTCAGTGAATTGACCTGGCTTGCGACGGAGCAAAGCAAAGTGACAGGCGGCGCGCGTCTTGATCGCGTGCTGGTGGACAATTTCACTGACACCGGCTCCTCGCAGCGCACTGATCTACTACCGGCCGGGTTTGTGCGCGTTGAGCATAACCTGGCGGAGACGCCCGTGATGTTTTACGCGGGGATCGGCTATACCGAGCGTTTCCCCGACTACTGGGAGCTTTTTTCTCCCACTTATGGCCCTGGCGGGTCGGCAGATGTTTTCGATAACGTCAAAACGGAAAAGACGACTCAGCTTGATATTGGCGCGCAGTATACCGGTAAGCGTCTTAACGGCTGGGTTTCTGCCTATATTGGCCGGGTTAATGATTTTATTCTGTTCCGTTACGACCCTCATCATCCCCGTATAAGTCAGGTTGATAACGTCAATGCGACCATCATGGGGGGAGAAGCGGGCATCGGCTATCAATTGACCGAAACATGGAAAACCGATGCCAGCCTTGCTTATTCCTGGGGGCGAAATACCGACGACCATCAGCCATTGCCGCAGATTCCACCGCTTGAAGCGCGCCTGGGTCTGACATGGGAACGCGGCGACTGGAGCAGTACCGGTCTGCTGCGTCTGGTCAGCAGCCAGCATCGCGTCGCGATTAACGAAGGGAACGTCGTGGGTAAAGATTTTGATAGCAGCGCGGGGTTCGCCATATTCTCCGCGAATGCGGCCTACCGGCTGAACAAGTCTGTGAAACTCAGCGCGGGCGTTGATAACCTGTTTGATAAAGCCTACAGCGAACACCTGAACCTTGCCGGTAACAGCAGCTTTGGTTACTCCGCGAATACGTCAGTGAATGAACCGGGAAGAACATTCTGGGGAAAAGTGAACGTGACGTTTTGATAGCCTTCCGGCGGACGTGAACCGTCCGCCGACTTCATGACTCATTGACCTGCCGTTTAGGTTATTAACATTAAACTGTCTCGGCTGTAACCAGGATATGACGTAACGCCATCTCTTCGTTTGCATGGGCCAGTCTGTTTTTTTCTTTTATGAGTCAACACTGTATGAAAAAGCTTACCTTGACCGAAAATGATTTACTGGCCAGAGGGAACGATCGTTACGTCTTTCAGCATCCGCACAATCATCAACTACTGATCAAAGTCGTCATCCCGAGCATTCCCAAATATAAAAGTAAGCTTCGTGAAGTCTATCGGGACGTCAAAGAGTGCAAGCCGCGCGACGAAACCGACTCGCTCTTCATCCAGAAAATTGAAGGGCTAGTGGAGACAGATAAAGGGATTGGGCAGGTTATCGTCAAAGAGCATGACCAACAGGGCAACATTGCCAGAACATTGTATGACCTTGCAAAGCACAACGAACTGGACGCAGAGAAATTCAGTAAGCTCAACGCTTTTTTAGCGTGGTTTATTCATACAGACGTCATTATCAACTCGCTGCATTGCAAAAATATTGTTTATGCCTGGGACGATGCTCGTCAGGAGTACCGCTTCAAAGTTATTGACGGCTTTGGGGATAAGACGCTCTTTCAGTTGAGCAAGTTCTGGAGCGTTATACGGGATAAAAACAAACTTAAGTGCCTCAGAAGGATGCTGAGGGATCTGCAAAGTATCACGCAAGCGTAATCTACACGTTATCCTTGAACAGGCCTGGTCATTTTCCCAGTATGCAACCGGACCTTTGTCATGTTGTCTGCTGGCTTGTTAACAAGAAAGAGTATGCAAACAACACGTAATTATTTTTTTGATATTCTCCGCATTCTGGCTGTACTGCTGGTTGTCACCTCGCATTACAGCTACATGTTCGATACCAGTACCGTGTTGACGTTCCCGCGCGAATACCTGACCGGAGGAATAGGGCGGCTGGGCGTCTCTTTCTTCTTCATGATATCCGGCGCGCTGGCTTACCTGTCGCTGCGTAAATACTCTGTGCAGGAGTATTACCTGAAACGCGTCTATTCGATCCTGCTTCCCTACAACATCGCTTATTTCTCAATGGCGATCCTGTTCCTCATCCTGAGCGTGTTTTTCCTCTATCCAGGCAATCCGCTGGCTGACGTGCTCGCCGGGAAGCGTGCATTTCACTCGCTGCTGCCTTCCGTTCTCGGGTTTGACCATTATCTGCACGGTGTCTACGACATTAATACCGCGTACTTCACCGGAGAGTGGTTTATTGGCTGTATTATCCTGCTGTACGCCGTTTCTCCGGTGATCTACTGGGCCATTGTCCGTTTTCCGGTCTGTACGATGCTGGCGGCGGTCGTCGTTACGCTACTGGCATATGATAAAAGCATCGTGAACCCTTACTGGTCAGCACAGGTTCGGGTGAGTGATTTTACCTTCGGGATGCTGTTCATACACTTTCAGCCGTGGTTCACGCGCTACCGTCTTCAGGCGGCGTCAGTCAGCTTGCTGCTGGTGGTTACCGGGGTGATTGTGGCGCATATCGATCAGCTACCGGTTCGGGAAGTGCTGTTTCCTCTGAAACCCTCAAGCCTGCTGTTTGCTGCGGCCTTCCTCTTCATTCTGCTGGCGGGATACCCGCTGATTCATCCCCTGTTTAATCTGGATCGCTTCCGGCAGGGGTTATCCAGCCTGGCGTCGCGGGCCTACATTATTATGCTGTTGCAGCATGTGGTGGTGATATTTGTCAGCGCCAATATCGATATGTCGGTACTGAATGCGACCCAGGCGGTGATGCTGTATTTTGGGATTCTGATTTGCATCGAAAGGCTGTCGTCTTTCATGAAACCGCTATCGGTAAAGTGTGAGCAGGTCTTGATCGCCAGAACGCCGTGGCTACGTGAAAAGCAAAAAGGGAACTAAGACCATTTCGCTCTAAGCCGGACAACGTCCGGCTGCAAAGAACGCGGGGAGGGGTTAACGCTGCATCCCCCAGCGTTTCACCGTGATCTTTTCCAGACTGGCGAATACCACGCCTTCCACCAGCAGGCCAATCGCGATTACCGTTAACAGTCCTGCAAATACCCGGTCGGTGAACAGCTCATTGCGATTCTGGAAGATATACCAGCCCAGGCCTCCTTCGCCGCTGGATGCGCCAAATACCAGTTCGGCGGCAATCAGCGTGCGCCAGGCGAACGCCCAGCCGATCTTGAGCCCGGACAGGATAGCGGGCAACGATGCCGGAATAAGAATCGTGATCACATAGCGTGGCCCGCTGAGGCCGTAGTTGCGCCCCGCCATGCGTAGCGTTTCCGGTACGCTGCTAAAGCCAGACCAGGTATTCAGCGCGATTGGCCACATCACTGAATGTATCAGCACAAATATCAGGCTGGCATTCCCCAGACCAAACCACAGCAAAGCCAGCGGCAGCAGCGCAATTGCCGGCAGCGGATTTAGCATCGCGGTTAATGTGCTGAGCAGATCGCGGCCAAACTGGGTGGTCACGGCCAGCGCGCTGGCAATCAGCGCCAGCGCACTGCCTGCCAGATACCCTTTCAACAGGGTACTGAGTGAGTTGACGATTTTTTCCGGCAGTTCGCCATTGCGCATGTCTTCGCTAAACGCCTGCAACGTCTGAAGTACCCCGGGCAACATCAGATCGTTTTGCTGGATGCGCGCGGCGATCTCCCATAGCGCCAGCACCAGGACGACAATCAGACACTTGCGCAGCCACGTCTGATTCCACAGGCGCTGGCTTAAAGGCAGCGGCGTTTCCACCGGCAGATTGCGCAGCGGCGGTAATTCGCGTTCGAATTCAGGACGAATGTACGGTGGCTGGGACATACTCTGGCTCCTCGCCGGATGAGTGAGACGGACTGTTCCCGATTGTCGGGAATAACAGACGGTGAATATGACGCGCAGCGTGCTGAAACGCCTCGCTGCCGAAATCATTAAGCGTGAACTGATGACAGTTAAGCTCCGCCCTGACGCGCCCTGGATGCGGCGAAAGCACCAGGATACGGCTGCCCACCACCAGCGCCTCTTCAATCGAATGGGTGACGAACAGCAGGGTAAAGCGCTCTTCTTCCCAGAGCGCAAGCAGTTCTTCCTGCATTGTGCGTCGGGTCAGCGCATCCAGCGCGGCAAAAGGCTCGTCCATCAGCAGGATGCGTGGTTTCATCGCCAGCGCCCGCGCAATGGCGACGCGCTGCTTCATCCCGCCGGAGAGCATATGGGGCATAGCGTCGGCAAATTCTGCCAGCCCGACTTTGTGGAGAAAATGCAGCGCCGTCTCTTTCGCTTGTGAACGACTGGCTTTCCGGCTGGCCAGCAGAGGAAACATGACGTTTTCCAGCACGGTTTTCCACGGCGGCAGTTGGTCGAACTCCTGGAATACCATCATGCGTTCCGGGCCGGGAGCGCTAACCGGCGTTCCCGAAAGTGAAATGTGGCCGCTGCGCGGGGCGAGAAAACCGCCTGTAGCTTTCAGCAGGCTTGATTTCCCGCAGCCTGACGGCCCAAGCAAAATAAAGCGGTCGCCAGGCCAGACATCAAAACTGACATCATGCGTCGCGCGCACTTGCCGTTCACGGGTACGGTATTCAATATCAACATTGCTGACCTGTAGCAGCGGGCCGTCGATTTGCTGAGTGACCATCAGAGCCTCCGGTGTCGCGGTTTAACTGCCTGGGTTTTCCCATGCTTCGTTAAAGAAATAGTCTTTCCAGGAGTCGGCCTTATTTTTCAGTACGCCAAGCTCATGGAGTTTTTCGGCATATACGCCAGTACGCTCAGGGAAAACCGTAAAGCTGATTTCTGGATCGTTAACAATTTTTTGTACCAGCGGTAAGGGCAGCCGCGATTTCTCGACGCGAATATACGTTTCGGCAGCCGCATTTTTGTCACGGTTAATGATATTTGCGGCTTCACTGAGGGCGCGATAAAACGCTTTATAGGTTTTTGGATTTTCATCATGGAATTTCTGGGTGGTATAGAGAACATTAAATGTCGCCTGCCCACCCAGCACATCATAGGAACTGAGCACTTTATGCACGTTGCTGTGCTCCAGCGCCTGATACTGAAACGGCGGGCTGGAAAAATGCGTGGTAATTTCCGAGCCACCGGCAATTAAGGCCGCGCTGGCGTCCGGGTGCGGTAAACTGACGCTAATTTTATCGAAGCGTTTGAAGTCCTGGTCGCCATATAATTTCGCCGTCTCGATTTGTAATGTACGAGACTGAAAACCGACCCCAGCCGCCGGAACGGCAATACGGTCTTTTTCGGTCAGATCTTTAATGCTTTTTACCGCCGGGTTATTACTCAATAAATAATTGGGCATCGATCCCAGCGAGGCTATCGCTTTCACATTTTGCTTACCTTTGGTGCGATCCCATAGGGTGAGTACCGGGGGAACGCCTGCTGACGCAACGTCCAGAGCGCCAGATAGCAACGCTTCATTCATCCCGGTTGCGCCTGAAATCGTGCGCCACTCTACTTTGATATCCAGCCCCTCTTTTTGCCCCTCTTTTTCGATAAGCTGCTGGTCTCGCACCACATCAAGAATTAAATAACCGATGCCAAATTGCTGCGCGATACTAATGTTCCCTTCCGCAAATGCCGACTGGCTGACTCCGCCAAGGGCGGAAAACGCCAGCGTCCAGGCAAATACCCTGTTTCTTTTATTCATATCTGTTCCCCAGAAAGGTGTTTCTCAGCAAAAAATCATGGGCAGAGGCGAGAGGGAAAGGAAATGATTTAAATGGCAATGAATATCAGGAAAATGAATAACGATATTCATGGCGTGTTAGTTAATAAGCGGAAAAGCTTAGTCATTATTCATGGTTATGTAACAAATACATCCTCGCTATAGTCGGACTCACCTCTTTAATAGCCCTTGCCATTGCAGGGGCAATGTCCGTGAGTAGAATCATGCCATTATTTTCACATCATCACTTACGTTCGCTTTTACAACGCTATCTGGTACGGGCGGGTACGGGATCTGATATCGCGCAAAAAGTAGCGGATAACCTGGTCGAATCCTCATTAAAAGGCCACGACTCGCATGGCGTGACCCTGTTGCCTCGCTATATTCGGGCCATTCTGGCGGGAGATTTGAACCCTGGCGCCACGCTGACCACCTTGTCTGATGCCGGGCCGATTGTCTCTTTTGATGGGGGACATGGCTTCGGCCAGGCGTTGGGTGAACAGGCCATGACCGTGGGTATTGAGCGTGTGCGCCAGTTTGGGGTGGCAATAATTGGCTTGTCTAATACCCACCATCTCGGGCGGATCGGCGCATGGGCTGAGCAGGTGGCGAGCGCCGGGCTGGTCTCGATCCATTTTGCTAACGTGGCGGCGCCGTCGGCCGTGTTGCCGTTCGATGGGCTGCGCGCCAGGCTTGGTACAAACCCCTTTTGCGTGGGCGTACCGCTACAGAACCGCCCTCCGGTTATCCTTGATTTCGCGACCAGCGCCATTGCGGGCAATAAAGCGCGCATCGCCTGGAATGAAGGGCGCGCCATCCCGGCAGGATGCGCGGTAGATGCGAACGGGCAACCCACGACCGACCCTGCCGTATTAATGACTGAGCCGCTCGGCGCTTTGCTGCCTTTTGGCGGCCATAAAGGTGCGGGATTGTCGCTAATATGTAGCTTACTTGGCGCTGCGCTGACCGGCGGCGAGACCGAAAGCCAGCAGATTCCGCCGCGTGCCGGAATCATCAACAATATGCTGTCGATTCTATTTGACCCCGCGCGGCTGGGCGCGGAGGAGCGTTACTCACAGGCGCTGTTAGCGCAGGTTGACTGGGTTCGTAGCGGGCAGGAAGGGCACGATGTGCAGATCCCCGGAGAACCGGAATTGCGCGCGTATGCCCGGCGCCAGGAAGAGGGCGTCTGGATTGATGACGTCAGCTGGCAGGCGTTTGTCGCCCTGGAAGCATTAAATACCTGAGCGTGCCTGCGCACCAAAAGACATATTTGGTTATTTGTTTAAACGGATCGGCATGATGGTCAGTTAATGAATGCTGGCGAATAAATAAAGCGATCGTTTTTTGTTTTATCTTTTTTCCTCATATCCATAGCTGAAAAACTTGGTAAGCCGCGAGTGAGAAAATCAATATAGTCATTCTTATATTCCACGAACCTTTTTTATCCTCGCTGCCGAATTTTAATGTGCGGCGTCGTTATTCTTTACAGGAGTTATTATGCATCTGGCGCGTTTTCCCCGGCTTCATTTTGGCCATTTCCCGACTCCACTGGAGCCTCTCACTCAACTTTCACGCTTGCTGGGGGGGCCAAATATCTGGATAAAACGAGACGATTGCACCGGCCTTGCCACTGGCGGCAATAAAACCCGCAAACTTGAGTTTTTGCTCGGCGACGCCCAGGCGAAACAGGCGGATATTATCATTACCCAGGGCGCCACGCAGTCTAACCATGTGCGTCAGACCGTCGCGGCGGCGGCCAGACTGGGTCTGGAAGCGCATATTTTTCTCGAACAACGGGTCACGACGCTGGGTGATGAGTATCAGCAATCCGGCAATGTGCTGCTGGACGGTTTGCTCGGCGGCAAAATTATTGCCCATTTGCCCGGCGGTACGGATATGCAGCAGGCAATGGAGCATCATGCGGAAAGCCTGCGTGCGCAGGGCCATACCCCTTATGTCATCCCCGGTGGCGGTTCGAACGCAATCGGGGCGCTGGGTTACGTATCCTGCGCGGAAGAGTTGCTTTGGCAGTCCAGCCAGTTACGGCTGCGTATCGATCATATCGTCCATGCCACCGGCAGCGCTGGCACGCAGGCTGGCCTGATTGCGGGTTTAACCGCCACGCACAGCGGCATTCCTCTCCTCGGGATTAGCGTACGCGCCCCGCGTGATAAACAGGAACACAACGTCTGGCGTCTGGCGCAGCAGACCCGGGAACTGCTCGGCGTGCCGGGTGAATTGCCGCGTGAGGCGGTGGTCGCCAACAGTGATTATGTGGGCGAAGGCTATGGTCTGCCCACCGAGGGGATGCTTGAAGCGCTGCAACTGCTGGCGCAGCACGAGGGGATTCTGCTCGACCCTGTCTATTCCGGTAAAGGCATGGCCGGATTGATTGATCTGATCCGTCAAGGCCATTTCCGCAAGGATGAGAATGTGGTGTTTATCCATACGGGAGGAAGCGCAGGTCTGTTTGGCTATCGTCAGGTCATCGCAGATTCTTTGTCATCATGAGCACACCTTTTCTGCTGGGGATTCTTGGCGGCATGGGGCCGCTGGCGACGCTTGATTTAATGCATAAATTGCTGCGCGCAACGCCCGCCAGCAGCGATCAACAGCAAATCCCCCATGTGGTGTGGAATGTGCCGCAAATTGCGGATCGCCAACAGGCGCTGGCGGGAACAGGGCCTTCGCCGTTGCCGCAGCTCTTGCACGGTGTGGAACAGCTGAACCGCGCGGGCGCCAGCCACATTGTGATCGCCTGTAATACGGCGCACCACTGGTATGAGGCGCTGGCGCAGCACAGCGACGCGCCGTTGCTGCATATTGTGGACGCCACGCTGGCGGTATTTGAAGGGAAAGAGAAGCCCCGCCGGGTCGGGCTTATCGCTACGCAGGGCACGCTGGATGCCGGTTGGTTCCAGCACGGTTTCGCCTCTATGGGGATTGAAAGCGTGCAGCCGACGCCAGAGGAGCTACGGCAGTGGTTTGTGCCGGGGTGCTATGCGGTAAAACGCGGCGAACTGCGTACCGGTGGTGAACTGCTGAGTTTACAGGCTCAGGCATTGCGCGATCGCGGCGCAGAGAGGCTGGTACTGGCCTGTACGGAAGTGCCGGTTGCGCTGGCAGAGGTGACATCCCCGCATTTAGCCGTGTCGATTGATCCCGCAGAAGCGCTGGCGCAACAGTGTGCCCGGTTATGGCTAACGCAGCGCGAAGCATGGCATTAATAACGTTATTATTTAAAGGATAAATTAAATGAAAAAAAGTCTCTGCGTATTACTTGCAGCGGGTGGCCTGTGGGTCAATACCAGCGTTGCCGAAACACCCGCAGAAGTCCGCGTGGCATACAGCGGCGGTTCTCAGGTGCTGATGCTGGCAAAAGCCGATGGTTCTCTGGATAACGCTTTACACAGCAAGGTCAAATGGGTGCAATTTGCGTCCGGTGCGGACGCGTTAAATTATTTTGCCAGCAACGCGATTGATATTGCCAATTTCGGCTCCAGCCCGGCAACGGCAGGCATTGTCAGAAAACTGCCGGTGGAGATTGTCGGCGTCTCCGGGGTGATTGCCAGCTACGAGCGTTTAATTGGTAAAGATGGCATTACCCGTATTAACGATATTGAAGGCAAACGCGTAGCCTATCCGCCAAACTCAACGGCGCAATATGCGCTTGAAGCCGCCATCAGCGTTAACCATCTCGATCGCAGCAAAATAACCTTATTGCCGCTGCGTCCGGCGGAAATGGTCGCGGCCTGGAAACGCGGCGATATCGACGCGGGCTATGTCTGGGCGCCGTTTGCTCAGGAACTTGAAGCCTCCGGCGGGCATCAGGTATTCGCGACCAAAGATCTGCAAAAGGACGGCTACCTGATTTACAACAACTACGTCGTGCGTAAAGCCTTTGCCGAGCAGTATCCGCAAACCGTCAGCGCGTTCCTGCGCGTTCATCAGGAAAAAGTTGATGAGTTTAAGAAAGACCCGGAACGCGCGGCGGCGATTGTGGCGAAAGAGGTGGGCGCGCCGGTGACGACTGCCGTGAATACGTTGGGTGGGCTGGAATACCCAACCCTGACGCAGCAGGGTACGGCGGACTGGCTTGGCAATGGAACCCAGACGACTGACAGCGGTATTGGCAAAGCGCTGACCAAGACCTCTGACTTCCTGGCGGGGATTGGCGAGATCCGCAAACGTGATATCCCGGCGAACTGGGACAGCGCTATTAACTCCCGCTACATCCGTGACGCGGCGGTAGCAGCGCAATGAGATTGAGTTATCACATCGCCATCAGCGTCGTTTCGGTGGCTATTTTCTTTATCATCTGGCAAGTGGCGACGATGCGGCAATGGGTGGACCCGCTGCTGCTGCCGTCGCTACAGGATATCGGTCTGACAACCGAAGAGCTGTTGGCTGATGGTTATCGTCAGGTGCCGTTGTGGGAGCATGTCGCAGTCAGCCTGGCCCGGGCCTTAAGCGCTTTTTCTGTGGCAATTATCATCGGCATCCCCCTGGGGTTGCTGATGGGGTTGTCGGAAGGTCTGGCGGCGGTACTGAATCCGTTCGTGCAGTTTTTGCGCCCGCTACCCAAGATTGCGCTTATTCCGCTGGCGGTCGTCTGGCTGGGGATCGGTGAGGCGTCGAAGTTCTTTCTGATCTTCATCGCCACCTTCCTGAGCGTGGTCGTGGGGGCATCTGCTGCGGTCGATCGTATTGGCCGCTCGCGCATTCGTGTGGCGCAAACGCTCGGCGCGTCGCGCAAACAGATTTTTCTGCGCGTGGTGTTGCCGGATGCGCTGCCGGAACTGTTTACCACCGTCAGGCTGTCGATAGGGATCGGCTGGACATCGCTCATCGCGGCGGAAATGGTGGCGGCCAGTTCGGGTCTCGGCTGGATGGTGATTAACGCCAGCTCGTATCTGCGAACCGATATCGTGATGCTGGGGATTCTGCTGCTCGGCGGTATCGGCTATTTACTGGATTTATTGCTGCTGGGGCTGCAACGCTTTTTTGTGCCCTGGGCGGGGAAAGAGTAATGAGTGCCATCACACTGGAAAACGTATCGCTCTCTTTTGCGGCAAAACCGCAGCCGTTCACGGTGCTGGACGATATCAGCCTGTCTCTGGAGAAAGGAGAATTTGTTGTACTGCTGGGGCCGTCCGGCTGCGGGAAGTCCACGATCCTGAATCTGGTCGCCGGATTCAACAAGCCGGATCGCGGGCGCGTAGCGGCAGGCGGAAAGACAGTGAAGCTGCCAGGGCCAGACCGGGGAATGATCTTCCAGCAGCCAAATTTGTTTCCCTGGCTGTCGGTTCTGGAAAACGTCACCTTTGGCCCACGGCTGGGGAAATACCACAAAGATGAGGTCAACGCCCAGGCGCTGGACTGGCTGACGCGGGTAGGGCTGAAAGGCTTTGAACATCATGCGCCCTGGCAACTCTCCGGCGGGATGAAACAACGCGTAGCGCTGGCCCGCGCCTGGCTGCCGGAGCCGGAGGTGTTGCTACTCGATGAACCGTTCGGCGCGCTGGATGCGCAAACGCGTCTGATGATGCAGGAACTCCTGCGCGATGCCTGGCTTGCCACCGGCACCACGCTGCTGTTTGTGACTCACGACGTAGAAGAGGCGCTGTTCCTGGCCGATCGTATTCTGATTATGTCGGCGAAGCCCGGAAAAATCGTTGAGGAGGTTATCCTGCCTTTTGGCCGCGAACGCGATATCGAAACCCTGGCTGAACACCCGGCTTACAGTGGGATCAAACATCACGTATTGCACCGGGTGCGCCAGGAGGCGAAGCGCCATTTAGGATGAAAACACCGCCAGCGTGGGCGCGTTATTTCTTAACTAATGCCCAATCATCCTCGCCTGGGGAATTAAGCGGAAATAAAGATGCTCCGGCACCGGGCTATCCCAGGCGCCGGCATACATCGCAATCGCGATAGCGGCAAAAAGTATCCCGAGTATCAATATTGTCATGGCGACGCCCGAGAGCGCGGCCTGTCGCCATAACGGTTTTATCGCTTCGCGTTTTCCTTCCGGCGCGCCAGAAGGCGTGCGTAGTGAAAAGTTGAGCGTCGAGGCAACCGGGCAGGACTCCACGCAGGTCATGCAGCCTGTGCATTCAACGGTTCTGACCTGAATCAGCTTGTCTACCGGGATACGGGAGGGACAATTTTGAGCGCACTTTCCACAATCAATACAGCTGTCGGCATTGCGGCGGATTTTAAAGGGAGAAAAAAACGAAAACAGACCAAGCAGAGCGCCGTAAGGGCACAGATAACGACACCAGAAATGACGAATAAATAAGCTGGCGACGGCGAAAAATATGACGCAGATAAGCGTGGTTGTTCCAATATTGCGGAAAAAATCGAGCATTTTAACGTCGATAATAATGCCATAAGCTGACATCAGGAACATCTGAATACCCTGAGCAGGCATGGATAACGCGATATAAAGAAAAAAGCTCAATAACAGATATTTCAGACCGCGCAGGGGAATATCCAGCCAGCGGGGCAGGGTAATCGACGGCCCAAAGAGCGTTTCCCCGAGTTTGCCGATCAGCTCTGACAACGCGCCAACAGGACACAGCCATGAGCAAAAAGATTTTTTTAGCAGCAGGCTGATGACGATAAATGCAACCAGAAGCAGCATGGAGGCGGCGTGAACAGGAGGGAGCAGACCGGTTTCCCAGGTGTATCGGATGTTCATCAAACCGGCGACAGGAAGCCAGCCTTCAATACCACCGGGTCTGGGGACGTAAACGCTGGCGGCGGCAGTTTCGTAATACCGGACCCAAAAATAGAATGTGATGCCAATATAAATATTGATCAGCAGGAGCAGAAATTGTGTCGCCCTGCGCCAGGTCGATGCATTTCGCCAGTCATTCCACGGCAATTTACCGCCGATGGTGCCTGGTCGACGCTGCCAGCGCGTTCTTTTCATCCCACCCATGATCTTTATTTCCCTGTGAACATGTATTCAGAATGCCACTATGCTACGGCGGTTCCCGGGGGCAGGGTTTGATTTATATCGGATTAACAGCTTTTGCCACGGAATAATGACGATGGAGCAGTTTTGCGAGCGTCTGCTTTTGGAGTTGAGTTAAAATGGATGCACTTGTGCACAGTGCATATGTGCGTTACAATGTTCCTGTCCTGAGGAAACGGAAGGCAACCTGGAATGCCAAAGAAACTTGTCAGTATTGAAGACTTCCGTGACCAGTGGCTGGATGATTTTTTTATGTACTCTGCACCACATAAGAAAATTCCCCCGGATATACATTCAGCATTGGCCCGTAAGCTCGATATCATAAACGCGGCAGTTAGCTACAAGGATTTGAAGTCACCGCCGGGTAACAGATACGAAGAACTGGAAGGTAAATTGCAGGAATATTCTTCGATAAGAGTTAACAAGCAATATCGTTTGATATTCAAATGGGTGAACGGCAAGGCACAAGACCTCTACCTTGATCCACATGAGTATTAAACAAGCGTGAAACTATCGGCTTAGCCATTTGTATAAGGTTAAGCCGAGTCAGCGGCTTAATTGCCCTCAAAATGGATGGACTAACTCATGAACCAGGCAACCAGAAAACCCACGACAGTTGGTGATATCCTTCTGTATGAATACCTGGAACCGCTTGACCTCAAAATTAATGATCTCGCGGAAATGTTGCAGGTGCATCGCAATACCGCCAGCGCATTGGTTAACAACAATCGTAAACTCACGACTGACATGGCTTTTCGCCTGTCTAAAGTTTTCGATACCTCTGTAGAGTTCTGGATGAACCTGCAAACTGCTGTAGATGTATGGGAAACTGAAAACAATGCCCGCCTTCAGGTAGAGATGAGCAGGGTGATTACGGCGAGCGATTTTCTTGCGGAACGTCAGAAACAAGAAAAGAAAGTCGCGTGACCAGCCGAAAGAATGGAAAAGGCTGCAAGGTTTAACCGTTGCGGCCAGCAGCTTCCCTGTGACGTTAATGTGAATTTTTTACCGTATAGCGGTGATAAAAATAAGGGGGCGGGCAGTGTGCCAACCCCCGTTTATTATTTTATGGGTGTTTGATAAAGCGGGAAAGACGCTGTATCAGCAAGCGGTTTTCCTGGCGTAGCCGGTCATTTTCTTCCAGCAAGGTCAGCGTCATCGCGATGCCCGGCCAGTCCAGCGCCAGCTCCTGGCGCAAACGTAAAGCACGCTGCACGACGATCGCCGCATGATCGTCAAATAACCAGGATGCGGTTTCGTTCTCGCAGGGCTCGATCACCCCAAGCCCGACAATTTCGTTAAGCTCTTCCTCCGAAACCCCAGTATGTAGGCAAAATTCGGTAATTGTAAAGGTGACGGTTACGTTAGCCATTATGCTTTCCCCCACTCTTTGCGTGGATCAAAGGAGGACTGCGCGTCCGCCAGTTGCTGCCACAGGGCTGTGGCACTGTCGTCGGGTTTCGGCGGCATCACGATTTTGATCACAGCGTACAGATCGCCCGTGTGTTTTTTACTGACCAGGCCTTTGCCTCTGATGCGCAGGCGCTGCCCGGCCTGACTGCCTGGCGGGATGGTCAGCAGAATCTTCTCTTTTAGCGTTGGTACGGCGACCTTCGCGCCCAGCGCGGCCTCCCACGGGGCGAGAGGAACCACAATCTCCAGATCCTGATTGACGATATCAAACAGAGGATGCGGCGCGATATGAATCACTAACCACAGATCGCCATTCGGCCCGCCGTTTTCCCCCGGCGTTCCCTGGCCTTTCAGACGAATGCGCTGGCCGTTGCCAACGCCTGCGGGAATTTTCACATTCAGCGTTTTAGGGAGCTCACGCTCCACAAGACCGAACGCGTTATACACTGGCAAGTTATAGCTGATTGTACGGCTGTGTTCGGCAAGGGTTTCCTCCAGGAACACCGCCACTTCAATCTCAATATCGTGGCCGCGCGTCGCCTGACGCTGGCGGGATTGTCGGCCGTGTTGCCCAAAGATGGACGAGAAAATGTCGTCAAAATCTTCGGCGTTATAACTCTGGCCTTCGCCCTGCTGGAACTGTCGGTTGAACTGCGGATCGTTGCGGTGTTGCCACAACTGGTCGTATTCGGCGCGGCGCTGTTCATCACTCAGCACTTCCCATGCTTCCGCCACTTCTTTAAAGCGGGCTTCGGCATCAGGCTCTTTGCTGACATCAGGATGGTATTTGCGGGCCAGTCGGCGGTAGGCGGTCTTGATAGTCTTGAGATCGTCCGTCGGTTTCACGCCCATAATGGCGTAATAATCCTTTAATTCCATAGCGTTATCTCGCGTAAATCAATACATACGGCAGGGAATCCCCGGAAAAGTTATCGTTGTTAAGTGTAGGGTAAACCCGAAAGATGCGTATGAAAACAGCAAAATCATTATTAAAACTAATGCGTTTCGCCTGTAATGAGCGGGGCGACGCCGACATAACTTTACAGCGCAAAGGTTGCTAAAACCTTGTCAGTGGCTAAGATAACTCGCGTCAATCAGTGAGGATGTCATGGCGAAACGTCAACAACTGGGATGGTGGTTCCTCTGCCTGGCATGTGTTGTGGTGATAGTGTGCACCGCGCAGCGCATGGCGGGTCTGCACGCCTTGCAGATGGCGCCAGCCGCGACGGCGGTCGTCACTCAGGCGGATAGCTCGTCTGCTGATGATGCCTCGCCCGTGACGCCATGCGAACTCAGCGCGAAATCATTGCTTGCCGCGCCGCCCGTGCTGTTTGAAGGGGCGATTCTCGCGCTGTGTCTGTTATTGTCCCTGCTGGCACCCGTACGCGCCGTACGCCTGCCATTCTTTCCACCGCGAGCAATCTCGCCTCCCACACTCAGAGTCCATCTACGCTTCTGCGTATTCCGTGAATGACAGTCTGGCCGTTGCTGACTGTTAATTACCTGTTCACGGAGAAAAAATATGATCACTGTTTTCAGGCAGACTTTGTGCTGTCTGTTATTGCTATGGCTGCCCGTCTCGTGGGCGGCAGAAAGCGGCTGGCTGCGCTCGCCGGATAACGACCATGCCAGCGTCCGCCTGCGCGCGGACACGTCCCCGGAAGGCGAAACCCGGCTACTGTTGGATGTAAAACTGGAAAACGGCTGGAAAACCTACTGGCGTTCGCCGGGGGAAGGGGGCGTGGCGCCCGCCATTGCCTGGAAAGAAAATATGCCTGCGGTTGACTGGTTCTGGCCGACGCCGTCGCGCTTTGACGTCGCCGGTATGACCACTCAGGGTTATCACCACCGCGTGACCTTCCCGATGGCGGTTCGCGGTCCGTCACCCGCGATGCTCAGCGGCGTGCTGACCTTGTCTACTTGCAGCAATGTCTGCCTGTTGACCGATTACCCCTTTACCCTCAAACCTTCGGCGCATGACCCGGCGTTCGCGCATGACTATGCCCAGGCGATGGGGCAGATCCCGCTCTCCCGGGGGCTGACGCAGACGCTCAGCGTGGGCGCTCGTCCTGGTGCGCTGGTGGTTGAAGCCACGCGTGTCGGAGGCTGGTCATCGCCAGCATTGTTTCTCGACGCCGTTGATAACGCTGATTTTGGCAAGCCGCAACTGCGTGTTGAGGGCGAAAAACTGCTGGTGACGGTTCCTGTCAGCGATGGCTGGGGAGAAGGGGCGCCCGATTTGCGTGGTCAAACGGTCACGCTGGTACTGGCGAATGACGGCGTGGCTCAGGAAAGTACCCTGGCGATCGGCAGTACGACGGCAAAAATGGCCGATAGCGCCGAACTGCCGCTCTGGCAGGTGATGTTGATGGCGCTGGCGGGTGGGTTGATTCTCAACCTGATGCCCTGCGTGCTGCCCGTGCTGGGGATGAAGCTCGGCTCGATTCTGCTCGTCGAAGAGAAAAGTCGTCAGCGGATACGGCGGCAGTTTCTGGCGTCGGTTGCCGGGATTATTGCCTCTTTTATGGCGCTGGCGATGCTAATGACCGCTCTGCGGCTGACCCATCAGGCGCTCGGGTGGGGCATTCAGTTCCAGAGCCCGTGGTTTATCGGGTTTATGGTGCTGGTGATGTTGATCTTCAGCGCCAGCCTGTTCGGGCTGTTTGAATTCCGTCTGCCTTCCGCGATGACGACCCGACTTGCCACCCACGGCGGCAACGGGATGGCCGGTCATTTCTGGCAGGGCGCGTTTGCCACGCTGCTGGCGACGCCGTGCAGCGCGCCGTTTCTCGGGACGGCAGTTGCGGTGGCGTTGACGGCCTCCTTCCCGGTGTTATGGGGGCTGTTTCTGGCGCTCGGGGTGGGGATGAGCCTGCCGTGGCTGTTTGTCGCGCTACGCCCTGGTCTGGCGCTGCGCCTGCCGCGTCCCGGACGCTGGATGAACGGATTGCGGCGCGTACTGGGCGTTATGATGCTCGGTTCGGCAATCTGGCTGGCGACGCTCCTGCTGCCGCATCTGGGATACGCGACAGGCAGCCCGGCGAAAGAGCGCGTCGTCTGGCAGCCGTTGAGCGAACAGGCGATCCAGGACGCGCTTGCGCAGCACAAACGCGTATTCATTGACGTTACCGCTGAGTGGTGCATTACCTGCAAGGTCAATAAGTACAACGTGTTACAGCGAGAAGAGATACAGGATGCGCTGCAACAGCCGGATGTTGTCGCATTGCGCGGCGACTGGACGCTGCCTGCGGATGACATCACCAACTTTTTGAAAAAACGCGGCCAGGTGGCTGTGCCGTTTAACCAGATTTATGGCCCCGGTTTACCGCAGGGTCAGTCATTGCCCACGCTGCTGACGCGCGATGCGGTGCTGCAAACGTTGCGCGATGCGAAAGGAGTTACGCCATGAAATATCTGATGATTATGCTGTTAGCGCTGTTTACCGGTCTGAGCGCGGCGAAAGAACCCGCGCCGTTTACGCCGGAGCAGGAAAGGCAAATTGAAGCGCTGATCCAGGAAGCGCTGTTTAACGATCCTGCCAGCCCACGGATAGGCGCGGAGAAGGCGACGCTGACGCTCGTCAACTTTACGGACTACAACTGTCCGTACTGCAAGCAGCTTGATCCGTTGCTGGAGAAGATCGTGCAAAAGTATCCGCAGGTCGCGGTAGTGATTAAGCCGCTGCCGTTTAAGGGCGAAAGCTCGGTACTGTCGGCGCGTACCGCGTTAACCACCTGGCGTGAGCATCCGCAGCAGTTTTTAGCGCTGCATGAGAAACTGATGCAGAAAAAGGGCTACCACACCACCGCCAGTATTAAACAGGCGCAGGAAAAGTCCGCCGCCACGCCGGTTACGCTGGATGAGAAAAGCATGGAGACGTTGAGCACCAATCTGCAACTCGCCCGGCTGGTTGGCGTTCAGGGGACGCCGGCAACCATCATTGGCGACGAGATGATCCCCGGCGCGGTATCGTGGGAGACCCTTGAGGCAGTGGTGAAAGAAAAACTGGCGGTGGCCCATGCTCAGTAAACTGCGCCGCTGGCTGCGTGAAGGCGCGATCTTACTGGTTCTGCTGGCTGGCGTGATAATCCTGCTGGATGTCTGGCGTTCTCCGCAGATGCCAGCCATGTTTGACAGCACGCCGCTGCATACGCTGGACGGGGAAACCGTAACGCTGGCGTCGATCAGTGAAGAGCGCCCGGTGCTGCTCTACTTCTGGGCGAGCTGGTGCGGTATCTGCCGTTTCACCACGCCGGATGTCGCCCGTTTGCAGTCGGAAGGGGAGAACGTCATGACCATCGCGCTGCGTTCCGGTAATGACGGGGAGGTTTCCCGCTGGTTATCGCGTAAAGGGGTGACGTTCCCCGTCGTGAATGATAGCGGCGGTGAGATATCACGAAACTGGGAAATCAGCGTCACGCCAACGCTGGTGGTGGTGTCGAAGGGGCAGGTGGTAACTACGACCAGCGGCTGGACCAGCTACTGGGGCATGAAGTTACGTCTGTGGCGGGCAGCCATGTTTTGATAGCGTGCCGGGGAAACCCGGCATTTTTTAACCCATTGTCAGGATGTGTAAAACGAGCGGAGAGCGTGTTTTCTGTTATTTTTACTGTTTTTTTACTGACGCCAGTTATTATTTTTTACCGCTGCCTGACGTTGCAAACCTGAATTGATAATGGCATATCTGTTTTAATTGAATGAAAGTCTGTGATACGTTCAGGCGATTTTTTCGATTTCCATTTTGACAGGGATAACAATTCAATGCGCAAGGGTAAAATTATTGTTGCATCAATGATGGTGCTTTGTGTCCTTATTTTTGTTGCGGCGGCGGCATGGTTTATGCTGTTCCAGGGAGAAATGACGGAGCCGACAGGGGAGGAAAAACAGGCGGCGATTTTACACGCTGCGGGCCTGATGAAATCAGGGGCCCGGGATAAAAAATCAGTCGAAACGCTCTATCATCGTTATATTATTCAACGCCATGTTAATTTAGATTCCGGCGAGCTGGTGGCTGACAGCAGCGCGGACGCCGCGCGCCAGAAGTGTGAAAAACTTGCCCCTGAACGCGACCCAGCGCAGGTTCGTCAGCGCTGTACGGTGGCGGATGTGTTCTTTGTGAAAGATAAAAATAATGAAATTCAGCAGGTTATCATTCCAGTTACCGGTAAGGGCGCGAAATCCATGATGCATGCGTTTCTTGCTCTGGGGCTGGACGGTCGTACGGTGAGAAATCTGTATTATTATCAGCAACGGGAAACGCCGTTTCTGGGGGCCCGGGTGGAAGACGCCAGCTGGCGCAAACAGTGGCCAGGGAAACGATTATTAGATAACAGCGGACATCCTGCATTGAAAATAGTACAGGATAAACCTGAACATGCCGATGAATATACCGTTGACGGGATTTCCGGCGCGACGTTGACATCAACCGGCGTTGAGAAAAGTATTAACTACTGGATGGGGCCGCAGGGATATGGTCAATTCTTACAGCGTCTTGCCAGCGATCGAAATAACCTTAATCTTTGAATATTGCTGTACGCAATAACGCGTTTTATTTCTGCCTGCCGACAATGAATAACATCACTGTCGGCAGGGGAATTTATTCCTCTGTTACCGCGCCTGCCTTGCCGTTAATTCCATGAGAAAAACAGGGAGATAACGTCCCTTTTATCAACGCATAATGTGTGTGTTCATCACGATTTGATGAAATAAGTTTACATAACTTGTCGTCTGCTGACATTTTTATGATCCAGGTCATGTACAACGCGACAAAAAGATATAATGATAATAATTATCATTTGTATTCTTTGGCGGTGTGCACGTGCGTAACTTCCGTAACTCTTTGTTGGTTACTCTCTTTGGCTTGTTTATAAGCATGAGTGTCTGGGCGTCGACGAATTATGCGCCTTTGATTGAAGATATCGAACAACGTCTTGATAAAACAGCGGAACTTTATCAGCAACAGCATACCGACGAGGCGCGCCGCACGGTACAAATGGCCTATTTTGAGGTGTTCGAGAACCTGGAAGGGCCGATCCGCATCAACATTTCCGCGCGCAAAAGTTACGAGATGGAGAGCGCATTCGGCGAGATCCGTCGAATGATTGGCGAGAAAAAACCGCTCGCTGACGTTCAGGCGCGCATTGACTGGCTGAAAGCCGCACTGCGCGAAGTTGAACCGGTGCTGGATGGCGGACATCGTCTGGTGGCCGAAGAGCAGCACAACGCGCTGTCCAGGGACGACATTGCCGTTCACTGGCAGGAGAGTTTCAGGACGATCGACGATCTGCTGGCGCAGGCGGTCACTGAATATCAGGCCGGGAACTACAGCGTTGCCAGTCAGCACGTTCAACAGGCGCACTATCAGGGCTTTAAAAACTCTGAGATGGAGATGTCCCTCAGACAAAACCGTTCTGCAAAAGATGCCGCCGCCATTAACCAACAATTCTCATCCCTGATTGCGCTGACCGCGCAACCTGACCATCTCAACGATGTCTCCTATCAGGTCACTACGCTGCTACAGGATATCGAGGATATCTTACCCGGCTTGCCAACTACCCGTGACGATCAGCAGGTTGCCGCAGCGCAAAGCGCAGACAACATTCCGGCGGCGGACGAGGGAAATAACCGCACCGACTGGGCTGAGGTGACGACGGGAATTAACCAGAGCATTCAGGACGCGATAGCGCGCTATCAGGGCGGCGATGCGAAGAATGCGATTCTGGATATCCAGGATACCTACTTCGACCGCTTCGAAGCCAGCGGCATGGAAAACAAAATCGGCTCTCGCGATTCGGCATTTAAAACCACGCTGGAGGCGTATTTTACCCGCCTGGTCAGTCTGATGAAGGCCGGTCAGCCGGTTGAGCGCCTGAATGCGGAGGCCAGCGCGCTGGCGCAGGATTTGCAAAAAGCCGTGACGATGCTGGGCGAAGGCGAAGAAACCCAGTGGAGTCTGCTGCTCTATAGTCTGATGATCATCGTGCGCGAGGGGCTGGAAGCGCTGCTGATTGTGGCGGCAATCGTGGCTTACATGGTGAAAAACAATCATCAGGATAAGTTGCCGCTTATTCGTCAGTCGGTAATTGTGGCGCTGATCGCCAGCGTCATCACCGCCGCTATCTTCCAGATGCTGTTTACTAACTCCGGCGCCAGCCGTGAACTGCTGGAAGGCATAACGATGCTGATTGCCGTTGTGATGCTGTTCTTTATGAGCTACTGGCTGCTGTCCAAAGTGGAAGCGCGCCACTGGAAAGCCTGGCTGGAAGGCAAACTGTCTCATTCCCTGTCGCGAGGCTCCCTGGTCGGACTATGGCTGACCAGCTTCCTGGCGGTGTACCGCGAAGGGGCGGAAACGGTGCTGTTCTATTACGCTCTGATTGGCGATGCAAACACGGTATCCGGCCATATGGCGATTGGCGCCGGTTTTGTGATTGGCTGCGTGGTGCTGCTGCTCGCCTGGCTGGTGATGCGTTACTCAGTGGTGCGCCTGCCGCTGAAACCCTTCTTTATGTTTACCGGCAGTTTCATGTATCTGATGGCCTTCGTCTTTGCGGGCAAAGGCGTTCTGGAACTGGTGGAAGGCAAACTGTTCCAGCCTACGTTGATTAACGGCTTCCCTGAAATCAGCTGGCTGGGGATTTATCCCTACGTGGAAACGTTGTTACCGCAGGTCGTATTGCTGCTCGCGGCGCTGGTGGCGCTGTGGGTGATGCGGCGCAAAAGCGCGGTTCCCGGGGAGACGATAAAAAATAACCCATAATCGTTGTATAGCCGTTGTTTTAGACGAGAGGATACGTTTGATGACCATGAAGAAAACCCTGATTGCCAGCGCAGTGATGGCCAGCATTTTCACGGCGCCAGCCGCGTTTGCTTTTAAAGAGTACCCGGCAGGCGAGCCTGTCACCATGAATGAAATGGAGCTGGCGGCCGTTTACCTGCAACCGATTGATATGGAACCGCGCGGCATGGGCTTACCGGCAGCAAAAGCCGATGTTCACCTTGAAGCGGATATCCACGCTGTAGAAGGCAATAAAAACGGCTTTGGCGCAGGGGAATGGATCCCGTACCTGACCATCAGCTACACCCTGGTCAACAACGACACGGGCGAAAAACAGGAAGGCACCTTCATGCCGATGGTTGCCAGCGATGGCCCGCACTATGGCGCGAACATCAAAATGATGGGCGTGGGCAACTATAAAGTGACCTACCACATTGAACCGCCGTCAAAAGCCGGGATGCATCGCCATACTGACAGCGAAACAGGCGTAGGCCGCTGGTGGAAACCGTTTGATGTGAGCTACGAGTTTAAATATGTCGGTCTGAACTAAAACCGACTAACCAACGCGCCAGGAGGATTCCCCCTTCTGGCGCGTTGGTCAGACCGATCATATGCCCGTCGCTTAATTCAACCCGCCGTACAGAGTCGAAGTTATGAGTTACTTTTTCGTCACGACGCTACAGGTCTTTTTCTGCATTGCGCTTCTTTCCGGTGTTCTCTGGAGTCGAAACGATCCTCCCTCTTTACGTCCACTGACCTGGACGCTGCTGACCGGGCTGATTGCCGGCGTACTGGCGGGACTGTTTATTCACGGCAGCCAACCGGTACAACTGCTGCTGGTTGGGGCGGAGGTAATGGTATCGCTGCTGTTTGTCCTCAGTTTCTGGTGGGCTTCAACGCGTATCCGCTATCTGTGGCAGGGGATTCTGATTTTTGGTGCTGCCCGCCATTGGGCGCTGGACCCTAATCTGGGCGGGTTGACCAGTACGCATGTGCTGAATACTGACCTGCTGTTAAACCTGACGGCCGTCGTTCTCGCTTTTGCGATCCTCTGTCTGGCGGGCGTACTCTGCGCGATGCTGCTGCGGCGTATTCGCGGCCTGTACTGGCCGTTAACGCTGATTCTGCTGGTGATGATCTGGCTGCCGTTGAGCGGCAACCTGCTGCTGTTGCTGATGAAATTACAGGTTGTTCCGCTGGGTAAATCGCTGCTGAGCTTCGTGGCGAAAGTCACAAATAACACGGCGCTGTATAACTGGGCGGGAGCCGCGCTGCTGCTGGCCCTGGCACTGTGCTGGCTTCCGGCGCTGTTGCAGGCTTTTCGACAGACGCGGGAAACCGAAGAACCGATCGCTCACCGTCTGGCGCTGGCGCAGCGTCGCAACGCTTTACGGCTGTGGCTGGTTACAATCGGCTGCGCAGTGGTCGTTATCGCAGGCCAGCTGTGGTGGGATAAAGTGGCCTCGCAGCCGCCGCAACTCTCTGAAGCCGTGCCCGTAACGCTGGGGAGCGATGGCATGGTGCGCCTGCCGGTCGAACAGCTTCGTGACGGTAAACTGCATCGTTTCGTCTGGGTGGCGGACGATGGCAAAGCGGTGCGCTTCTTCGTGATTAACCGCTATCCCGACAAGCTGCGTTTTGGCGTGGTGTTCGACGCCTGCCTGCTGTGCGGCGATCAGGGTTATGTCATGGAGGGCAATCAGGTTATCTGCGTCGCCTGCGGAGTGCATATTTTTATTCCGTCTATCGGCAAGGCCGGTGGCTGTAACCCGGTGCCGATTGAAAACTGGCACAATGATGAAAAAGAGCTGGTGATCCCCGGTAAAGAACTGGCGACAGGGGTGAACTACTTCTCGACGGTCATGACCATTAAAGTGACCGATCCGGTCGATGGTTCAACGTTGACCAATACCTCAGCCGATTACAAATACAGCTATGGCGGCAAGACCTGGTTCTTCTCGTCAGAGGCTAACTATGAACGCTTCCGTGAAACGCCGGAGCAGTTTGTTCCTGCCGACATGAGGGAGGAATAATCATGCTGTGGCGGATGCTACGACAATCCTGGGGGCGCAATTTACGCCGCAAAGTGCTGGCGATAATCACCGTTTTTCTGGCCTCCAGCCTGATCTCGGCGCTGCTGGCGGTGTCCATTGATATCGGCGACAAAATGTCCAGAGAGCTGAAGTCTTATGGTGCGAACATTTTGATTGAACCCGCCGGACAGGCTGCGCTGCCCGCGCTGTTTAGTGAGAGCAGTAATCCGCTTTCCGGTCAGGATTTTCTTGATGAAGCCGAGCTGCCGAACATCAAAGATATCTTCTGGCGAAACAACATTGTCGGGTTTGCGCCGATGCTCGGCGGCGAAGCCAGCGTGGAGGGAGAACCGGTGCGGATTCTGGGCACCTTCTTCAGTCAGCCAGTGGATATTCCTGATGAAGAGGGATATGAGACGGGGCAGAAAACGGTCAGCCCTTACTGGCAGGTGACCGGCGACTGGCCGCAGGAACCGGCAGGCGCAGAGCCGCAGACCTTAGTCGGGCACGCGCTGGCGCGGCAAATGGGCTGGAAACCTGGTGATAAGCTGACATTACGTACCGAAGGCGAAGCGGCGCAGGTCACCGTCAGCGGTATCCTCTCCAGCGGCGGCGATGAAGATAACCAACTGGTGATGCCGCTAAGCACGGTACAGCACCTGCTGGGGCTCCCCGGAAAAGTGCAGGCGATTCGCGTCTCGGCGCTGACGGTGCCGGAAAACGAACTGTCCCGCCGCGCGCGGGAAAACCTGGACGCGCTCAATGCCGAAGAGTACGACCTCTGGTATTGCACGGCCTATGTGTCGTCGATCGCGCATCAGCTGGAAGAGGCGATTTCCGGCGCGGAAGTGCGCCCGGTATGGCAGGTCGCGGCGTCCGAAGGGGTGGTGATCGATAAAATTCAGCTGCTGATGGCGGTCGTTACCGTCGCGGCGCTGGCGGCTTCCGCAATGGGGATCGCCTCGCTGATGACCAGCACCATTATGGAACGCGCCAAAGAGATCGGTTTGATGAAGGCGCTGGGTGCGCGACAGTGGCAAATTATGCTGTTGTTCTACCTGGAAGCGGCGTCCAGCGGGCTGGCTGGCGGCGCGCTGGGATGTATTGCCGGGTGGGGGCTGGCGAAAGCGATTGGCGTCATGCTCTTCGACGCGCCGCTTAATTTTGCCTGGATCGTGGTGCCGTGCGTACTGGTGATTGCGGTACTGATTGCGTTGATCGGCACCTGGTTCCCGGCCCGGCGGATCGCCCGACTGTATCCTGTGGAGGTGCTGTATGGCCGCTAAACGTACCATGCTCTGGCTGCTGGTGTGGCGGGCGCTGCGTCTGCGTTTTCAGCGGGTCAGCGTGGTGTTTGCCGCGCTGATGGTGGGGGCGACGATCGTGACGGCGCTTTCTGCCGTCTGGTTCGACATTAATACCAAAATGAGCGAAGAACTGCGCACCTTCGGCGCGAATTTTTACATCGGGCCGGGGCACGGTTCCAGTATGCCGCAGCAGGAGTTGCAGAGCATTCTCGATCAGGCGCCGCAGGGGCTGGTGCATGGCGCCAGTCCGTGGTTGTACGGCATGGCGCGTACCGAGCTGGAAAAAGTGGTGATGGTTGGCGTGTGGTTCGAGTCGCTGCAAAAACTGGTGCCGTACTGGCAGGTCACCGGTAGCTGGATTGGCGTCAGCTTTGACGACCGTAATGCAATGATCGGCGTCAAACTGGCGGAGCGCCTTAACGTGCAGCCGGGCGACAGCATCACGCTGGTGGATCACAATCAGCGTAAGAATTTGCAGATTAAAGGCATTGTGGAGTCTGGCGATGCGACGGACAACATGCTGATCGTCAGCCTCGACGTGGCGCAGGCCTGGCTGCATCAGCCGGGCAAAATCAGCCACGGCTTGCTGAGCGTCAGTAACGATGTCGGCCAGGTGGAGAACTACGCCAGCCGGTTGCAGGCGCAGTATCCTGACCTGGAGATTCGTCCGGTGCGTAAGGTCTCTGCTTCCGAAGGGCAGGTGCTGGATAAAATTAAAGGTCTGATGGGACTGGTCTCGATCGTGATTCTGGCGCTCTCTTCGCTGTGCGTGAATACCACGCTGATGGCGATTGTCGGCGAGCGGGCGCGCGAGTTTGCGCTGCAAAAAGCGCTTGGTTCCAGCAACGGCGATATTGTGCGGCAAATTCTGCTGGAAACCAGCATCATCGCGCTGGCGGCGGTGGCGTGCGGCTGGGTACTGGGATATTTGCTGGCGCAACTGTTGGGATTAACGGTGTTTAATGCCGCCATTTCGCTGCGTCTGCCGGTGTTGCCCATTACTCTGGTGTTGTCTTTACTGGTCGCCATTCTGGCGGCGATTGTTCCGGTGCGACGCGCGGTAAGCGTCGAGCCTGCTAAAGTGCTGAAAGGAGAGTAGCGCCATGTCCGTTACGCATATCCCTCAGGTGGCGATCGAAACCCGCCACTTATACAAACGGTTCGGTGACGTTACCGCCCTGGATGACATTAATCTGCGCATTGCGCAGGGTGAATTTGTCGCCATTATGGGCGCTTCTGGTTCTGGTAAAACCACGCTGATGAATATTCTGACGTGCCTTGATACGGCGACGGAAGGGCAGGTGTTTCTTGACGGCACCGATGCCGCCGCGCTGGATGAAGAGGGGCGGCGTCGCTTTCGTGCCGAGAAAATCGGCCTGGTATTTCAGCAGTTCCATCTGATCCCGTTCTTAACTGCGCTGGAAAACATCATGCTCGCCCAGCATTACCACAGCGTGGTGGATGAAGCGGCGGCGAGGAAGGTGCTGGAACAGGTAGGGCTTGGGCATCGTGTGACGCACCTGCCGAGCCAGCTTTCCGGTGGTGAGCAGCAGCGTGTGTGTATCGCCCGGGCGCTGGTCAACGAACCGCCGGTTATTTTCGCGGATGAACCGACGGGCAACCTGGATGAAGAGAATGAGCAGCGGGTGCTGGATCTGCTCACCGATCTGCATCGTCAGGGGCGCACGATTGTGATGGTGACGCACAACCCTGCGCTTGGGCAGTTTGCCGACCGTATTCTGCGGCTGCAACACGGTAAATATCTGGGTGAGGAGGCCAATCAACATGCGCTGGCATAATGTGCTGCTACTCGCGGCGGCGATCCTGATAAGCGGGTGTAAAGAAGAAAAGCTGGCGGTCGGGGCA
This sequence comes from Citrobacter sp. CK198, assembly GCF_030333295.1. Lineage (NCBI taxonomy): Bacteria > Pseudomonadati > Pseudomonadota > Gammaproteobacteria > Enterobacterales > Enterobacteriaceae > Citrobacter > Citrobacter sp. CK198. Next base: position 113,816 of record NZ_JAOWGE010000031.1, read on the forward strand.
CCGGCCCCGGCGCTGGCGGCGTTTGATCTGCAAGGCCAGGAGTCAGGCCTTGAACGCTGGCAAGGAAAGGCGGTGTACCTGAATTTTTGGTCTGCGGGATGCGGGGGGTGTCTGGCGGAAATGGACACGCTGGAAGCGCTGAGCAAAAAATGGGGCGATAAAGTGGTGGTTGTGGCGGTCAATACCGACCCTGAAACGGTCAGGATTAACGATCTGCTGGCAAAGCATCAGATAACCTATCCGGTGGTGCGCGATCAGCTCAACATTACCCAGGAACGTTATCAGGTGATCGGCACGCCGACCTCCGTACTGATTGACCCCGAAGGACGCGTTCTGGAGCTACACCAGGGTATGCGTAAGCCGCCAGAGTTAGAGGCCACGTTTGCGCGCCTGGCGGCGCGATGAACGACGCGTACGGAGAGATACCCAATGGCATTTATCTGGAACGACGAAAGCCTTGCGATTCTGCGGGAAAACGCGGGCATCCTCACGACAGAGCAGATAGCGCAACTGCTTCACACCAATATTACCGCCGTGCGGAATATGGCCTATCGGCTGAAACTGAGCCTTCGGGTGACGGCGTATAATCACCGACGCATAGCGCAGGTTCAGGCGCTTTATGCCTCTGAGACGTTGAGTCTCAAAGAGATCGCGGCGAAAACGGGGCTGACGGCCAGTACCGTGCAATATATCGTGTACGTGAAATCAAAAAATAAGCCTTACGCCACTACGGAATATGTCTCTTTTGAAACGGAGAACGCCGTTCATTACCGCGTGCAAAAAGAATTTGTCGATACGGAACGTTCCCTGCTGGACAACATCTCTGATAACACGCGATTTCGTGAACTGTATCTGACGGATGGCACTTTTTATTGCGCCCGCAATATTAAGTATGAGGTTTTTATCTCGGAATAACCGGAACACGCTGACCTGCCGGTTATCTTCTGGAATCTTCCGTTTTGCGAAACCGTTCCCGGAAAAATGTCATATTTCTGTCACACTCTATGAGGATTGATAACAACAAGAGGTTGTAGGGATGAAAAAATTGATACTCGCCGCCGCTGTGGCAGGGGCTGTTTTATTGTCGTCCGCCGCGCAAGCGCAGACAACGCCGGAAGGTTATCAACTGCAACAAGTGTTGATGATGAGCCGACACAACTTGCGCGCGCCGTTGGCCAATAATGGCAGCGTGCTGGAGCAGTCCACGCCGAATCAGTGGCCGGAGTGGGATGTGCCCGGCGGGCAGCTCACCACGAAAGGCGGTGTGCTGGAAATTTATATGGGCCACTACATGCGAGAATGGCTGGCGGAGCAGGGGATGGTCACGTCAGGCGAATGCCCGACGCCGGACACGGTATATACCTATGCCAACAGTCTGCAACGCACCGTTGCGACGGCACAATTCTTTATCACAGGCGCTTTTCCTGGGTGCGACATTCCGGTACATCATCAGGAAAAAATGGGCACGATGGACCCAACGTTTAATCCGGTGATCACCGATGACTCCGCAGCGTTTAGTCAGAAAGCGGTGCAGGCGATGGAAAAAGAGCGCAGCCAGATGCAGCTTGACGACAGCTATCAACTGCTGGCGCAGATGACGGACTACAAAGATTCACCGTCCTGCAAAGAAAAACAGCAGTGTTCGCTGACCGAAGCCAAAGACGCCTTTAGCGCGAAGTATCAGGAGGAGCCTGGCGTTTCGGGGCCGCTGAAAGTCGGCAACTCGCTGGTGGATGCGTTTACGCTGCAATACTACGAAGGCTTCCCGATGGACCAGGTCGCCTGGGGCGAGATTAAATCCGATCAGCAGTGGAAAGTCCTGTCAAAGCTGAAGAACGGGTATCAGGACAGCCTGTTTACCTCGGGTGAAGTGGCGCGCAACGTCGCCAAACCGCTGGTCAAATATATTGATAAAGCGCTGGTGACTGACCGTAGCAGCGCGCCGAAAATTACCGTTCTGGTGGGGCATGACTCGAATATTGCTTCGCTGCTGACGGCGCTGGATTTCAAACCCTACCAGCTGCACGATCAGTATGAACGCACCCCGATTGGCGGCAAGATTGTGTTCCAGCGCTGGCATGACAGCAAAGGCAATCGCGACCTGATGAAAATCGAGTATGTGTATCAGAGCTCGCAGCAGTTGCGTAACGCGGACGTCCTGACGCTGAAATCACCGGCGCAGCGCGTCACGCTGGAACTGGCAGGATGCCCGATAGACGCAAACGGCTTCTGTCCTCTTGATAAGTTCGATAACGTGTTGAACAGCGCGGCAAAATAGCAGAGGTTCTCCCCCGCGCAGGCGGGGGAGAAAAGGTCAGACATTTTTACGTTCGATGGTTTGTTCGCCCCAAAATAGCGAATCTTTATCCGTCTTCTCAAAGGCTTTAAGCAACACTTCGTCGCTGCCTTCCTCCCAAATTTTTTCAGCCAGTTTCTCGTCATACTTCGCGACTTCAAAAATGGCTTCGGCTATTTCTGGTGATGTATTACGCAGACTTGCCCATTCGCCGACGTGATGAGCCTTCGCTTCTTGAGTTGGCATTCGAATCCTCCTGTTGAAGATTAGCCGTTGAGTTTTACTGCCAGACCTGCAACATATTCACCCTGATAGCGAGCGATAGAAAGTTCTTCCTGGCTTGGCTGGCGTGAACCATCGCCCCCGGCAATTGTGGTGGCGCCGTATGGCGTACCGCCGCGAACCTGCGAGACGTCAAACAGTTCCTGCGCGGCGTAACCGATAGGGACAATCACCATGCCGTGGTGAGCCAGCGTGGTCCAGGTTGAGGTAATGGTTTGTTCCTGACCGCCGCCGGTGCCTGTCGAGCTGAATACGCTGGCGAGTTTTCCATACAGCGCGCCGGATGCCCACAAACCGCCCGTCTGGTCCAGGAAGGTGCGCATCTGGCCTGACATATTGCCAAAGCGCGTCGGCGTACCAAAAATGATGGCGTCGTAATCAGGCAGTTCCTGCGGGGTTGCGACTGGTGCGTTTTGTGTTTTACCTCCGGCCTTTGCGAAGATTTCAGGCTGCATCGTTTCCGGTACGCGTTTGATAATGACTTCTGCGCCGTCCACTTTGTTTGCCCCTTCCGCCACCGCATGCGCCATGGTTTCGATGTGTCCGTACATGGAATAATAAAGCACCAGAATTTTTGCCATTTTGCACTACTCCTCGAGTTAACCGTGTCCGTAGCGATTCGCTACCTCTATTTAAAGATATGACGTCCTGGAGAGAGTGCAAATATCACAACCATTTCTTTGATTTATAACAAGATTTATCAGCGTCGTTTTTGTTGCAAAATGATACATTTTTCGCCGTTCGGATTTCTTTAACCATAAGAGAGGCTTATTGATTTCCTGGGGGGATTATTCCTGTCCCCCTGACGAACCTGTTGCAGAATATTACGATTTACTGGTCAGCCGGGGTAACTTCGCTAAGCTTAGTTCCGCGTGGCAATAATTGTGGCGTCTGCCATATGCCGCGTGAGGAGATCTTCCTCAACACCGATGCAATATGATGTCTAATCTATGACGGAGGTCAGTAATGGCAAACCATCGGGGCGGTTCCGGTAATTTTGCGGAAGACCGCGAAAGAGCATCAGAAGCAGGTCGTAAAGGTGGCCAGCACAGCGGGGGCAACTTTAAGAATGACCCGCAGCGTGCATCAGAAGCAGGCAAAAAAGGGGGCAAAAGCAGTCACGGTAACCGTAACAGCTAGCCTGTAAGTTAACGCCATAATGTTTAGCGCATGCCGCTGGTAAACGTTATGATGCCACCGCCGCCGGTTCCTCCGGCGGTTTTTTTGTCCGTAAGATTGAAGTGTCGCCGCAGGCGACGCAAACTAAGCGTCCTGACGTTCAAAAAGAAAAAAGCGCCGTTGCCACGGTATCCTGGCGGCAATAAAACAAGGAGAGGGCGCATGGTTCAACGCGCAGAGAAAAAAACAGGTAAACGTTCACAGGCCGTCAGCGCCAAGCGCCAGGCGATTTTAACCGCTGCATTAAACACGTTTTCCCAGTACGGTATTCATGGTTCACGTCTGGAGCAGGTGGCTGAGCAGGCGGGAGTGTCCAAAACCAATTTGCTCTATTATTACCCGTCGAAAGAGGCGCTTTATGTCGCCGTACTGCGGCAAATCCTTGATATCTGGCTGGCGCCGTTAAAGGCCTTTCGTGAAGACTTCGCGCCACTGGTGGCGATCAAAGAGTACATCCGTCTTAAACTGGAGGTCTCCCGTGATTATCCGCAGGCTTCCCGGCTTTTTTGCATGGAGATGCTGGCGGGCGCGCCGTTGCTGATGGAAGAACTGACCGGGGATTTGAAGGCGCTGATTGACGAAAAATCAGCATTGATTGCCGGATGGGTAAACAGTGGAAAACTGGCGCCCGTCGATCCGCATCACCTGATCTTTATGATTTGGGCTTCAACGCAGCATTACGCCGATTTTGCGCCTCAGGTCGAAGCGGTAACGGGCGCAACGCTGCGTGATGAAGCCTTTTTCAATCAAACGGTCGAAAGCGTACAGCGGATGATTATTGAAGGCATTCGCGTACGTTAACCGGCTGGCGGCAACGGACAGCTCAAATCACCTTCCTCACATTGCAGCAGCGAAGCTAAAAACGCTTCGCGTTCGTCCGTTTTGTCCGTCATGCACTGGCTGGCGATCATCGGCTGTATACTGCCGCCTTCCGTGCCGGAACTGACCAGCGCGCAGTCGGCGTCCCGCAGGGCAATCCAGGCGATTTGCGCTTTTTTCAGCAAGTCACGCTGCGGCGGTTCGGCGCGTTTTAGCGCATTCTGGTACGTCTCATTGAGTTTTTTATCGGCGGTTTGAAATTGCGCGGCGGCGCAGGTGTTCATCTCCATTTGCGTGCTGGCGTTGGCGCAGTCATCGGCCAGTGCCGGAGCGCTGAGTAGCAGCGCAGCGCATGTGAATATAATTCGCTTCATACTTCCCTCTGGCTCTAAAACATTGCCGGATGGCGGCTTTGCCTGATCCGGCCTACAAATGTGTTTTGTAGGCCCGGTGAGCCGTAGCGCCACCGGGCATTTTCTAAAGCCTTAATTAACCACAGCCTTAACCAATTGTCATCAGGCTGGCGTTACCACCTGCCGCAGCGGTGTTAACGCTGAGCGAGCGCTCGATATACAGACGCTCCAGCAGGATATTGGTTTCACCACGGGCAAAGCCCTGTACTGACACGATCGCGCCGTCACGGGCGGCTACCGCCTCGCACAGCGCCCGTAGCTGATCGGAATCGCCGTGGAAGATCACCGCATCGAACGGCTGCGAAGTCAGCGTGTCCGCTTTCGCAAACTGAATACGTTCACAAACCGCAGCAGGCAGGCGCTTCGCCAGTTCGCGATGGAAGGCATCGTCCGGCCACAAAATCAGACTCCCGACCGCTGTTACGGCGGCGACCTGCACCAGAGCGTCCTGCTCGTCATCAGCCAGACACAATACGCGTTCACGCGGCAGTAACGTCCAGGTATTGCGCTCACCGGTAGGGCCAGGCAGCAAACGCTGGGTTCCGGCCTGCGCCAGCTCGCTAAACTGCTGACAGAGCGTATGCAAAGCCGGGCGATCCGCCGCCCACTCGGTCAGCGCGTTAAGCGGCTGAGTCAGCGCGGCTTTAAGCTGGGCATCTACCGGGTAGTCCGCATCCTGACGGGCAAGCGTTATGCCCAGCGCGTTTTCCGGGCGATTTGCCAACAGACGGTAGAGATAGAGCGGACCGCCCGCTTTCGGCCCGGTGCCGGACAAGCCTTCGCCGCCAAATGGCTGGACGCCCACGACCGCGCCGACCATATTACGGTTGACGTACAGGTTGCCTGCGTGCGCTGAACCGGTGACCTGCGCAATGGTCTCGTCAATTCGGGTATGTACGCCCAGCGTCAGACCGTAGCCGGAGGCGTTGATCTGCGCAATCAGTTCGGGAAGGTGATTACGCGTGTAACGCACCACATGCAGCACCGGCCCGAAGATCTCTTTTTGCAGCTCATCAAAACTTTCCAGCTCAATCAGCGTTGGCGGAACAAAGGTGCCGGTTTGCCATTCGCGCGCATCATCGCTGTTCTCACGTACGGCCTGGAATACCGGACGACCTTTCGTACGCATCGCCTGAATATGGCGCTCAATATTGGTTTTGGCTTCGTTATCGATAACCGGGCCAATGTCGGTGGTCAGACGGCCCGGATTGCCCATGCGGCATTCCGCCATTGCCCCGCGCAGCATTTTCAGGGTGTGGTCGGCGATATCATCCTGCAAGCACAGTATGCGCAGCGCCGAGCAGCGCTGCCCGGCGCTGTCAAACGCAGATGCCAGCACATCCACAACCACCTGTTCGGTAAGGGCGGAGGAGTCCACGATCATGGCGTTCATCCCGCCGGTTTCCGCAATCAGCGGAATCGGGCGACCCTGCGCATCCAGACGGGTGGCGATGTTACGCTGCAATAAGCTGGCGACTTCGGTCGAGCCGGTAAACATCACGCCGCGTACGCGCTCATCGGAGGTTAACTGCGCCCCAACGGTTTCACCCTGGCCGGGCAGCAACTGCACTACGCCCGGCGGAACACCAGCTTCCAGTAAGATGGCGATGCCCTGAGCGGCAATCAGCGGCGTTTGTTCCGCCGGTTTCGCCAGGACGCTGTTGCCCGCCGCCAGCGCAGCGGCAATTTGTCCGGTGAAGATGGCCAGCGGGAAGTTCCACGGGCTGATACAAACGACCGGGCCTAAAGGACGATGCGTTTCGTTATCAAAGTCATCGCGTACCTGCCCGGCGTAGTAGTGAAGGAAATCCACCGCTTCGCGTACTTCTGCAATGGCATTACTGAAGGTTTTCCCGGCTTCGCGTACCAGAATGCCAATCAGCTGTTGCATTTGGCCTTCCATTAATACCGCTGCGCGTTGCAGGATGGCGGCGCGTTCCTGCGGTGGCGTGGCAAACCAGATAGGGGCGTTGTTAACCGCGTTTTGCAGCGCTTGTTCAACGTCCGCAGCGCTGGCTTCGCGCACGTAGCCGACGATGTCTTTCGGCTCTGCCGGGTTGATCACCGGCGTCATCTCTCCGTCAGCGACCGGCTGTTCCAGCATCGGTTTGGCCTGCCATTTTTGCAGCGCATTGTTCAACAGGGCGGAGGAGAGGGAAGCCAGACGGTGTTCGTTAGCCAGATCCAACCCGCCGGAGTTTTCCCGGCCTTGTCCGTAGAGGTCGCGAGGCAGCGGGATTTTCGGATGCGGCAAGCCGGTTTGCCCTTCTTGCTGCGCCAGTTTTTCCACGGCCTCCACCGGGTCGGCGACCAGTTCATCCAGCGGCAGCGTGGCGTCGGCAATACGGTTAACGAAGGAGGTGTTAGCGCCGTTTTCCAGCAGGCGGCGCACCAGATACGCCAGCAGCGTTTCATGCGTGCCGACCGGGGCATAAATACGACACGGACGGTTGAGTTTGCCATCCGCCACTTTACCGGTGACCTGCTCGTACAGCGGTTCGCCCATGCCGTGCAGACACTGGAATTCATACTGGCCTGGATAGTAGTTCTGCCCCGCCAGTTGATAAATCGCCGCCAGAGTATGGGCGTTATGGGTCGCAAACTGCGGGTAAATCAGATTCGGTACGGCGAGCAGTTTTTTCGCGCAGGCCAGATAAGAAACGTCGGTATAGACCTTGCGGGTGTAAACCGGGTATCCCTCCAGTCCGTCCATTTGGGCGCGTTTGATTTCACTGTCCCAGTACGCGCCTTTCACCAGGCGGATCATCAGGCGGCGACGGCTGCGCGTGGCGAGATCAATCAGATAATCAATCACAAACGGGCAGCGTTTCTGATAAGCCTGAATCACGAAACCGATGCCGTTCCAGCCAGCCAGTTCCGGCTCAAAACAAAGTTTTTCCAGCAGGTCGAGGGAGATTTCCAGACGGTCAGCTTCTTCGGCGTCGATGTTGATGCCGATATCATACTGACGCGCCAGCAGCGTCAGTGATTTCAGGCGCGGATACAGCTCCTCCATCACGCGGTCATACTGCGCGCGGCTGTAGCGCGGGTGCAAGGCGGAAAGCTTGATGGAGATCCCTGGCCCTTCATAAATTCCGCGTCCGTTAGACGCTTTACCAATGGCGTGAATAGCCTGCTGATACGAAACCATATAAGCCTGCGCATCGGCAGCGGTCAGCGCCGCTTCGCCTAACATATCGTAGGAGTAGCGAAAGCCCTTGTCTTCCAGCTTACGCGCATTCGCCAGCGCTTCGGCGATGGTTTCGCCGGTGACGAACTGCTCGCCCATCAGGCGCATTGCCATGTCCACGCCTTTGCGGATCAGCGGCTCGCCGCTCTTACCGATAATCCGGTTCAGCGAGCGAGAGAGATTGGCTTCGTTGTGGGTAGAGACCAGCTTGCCGGTAAACAACAGACCCCAGGTGGCGGCATTAACAAACAGCGACGGGCTGCGGCCAATATGCGACTGCCAGTTGCCGTTGCTGATTTTGTCGCGGATGAGCGCGTCACGCGTCGCTTTATCCGGGATACGCAGCAGCGCTTCCGCAAGGCACATCAGCGCGACGCCTTCCTGCGAGGAGAGGGAGAACTCCTGCAACAGCCCCTGCACCATCCCGGCGCGACCGCTGGCCGTTTTCTGGTTACGCAGTTTCTCCGCCAGTTGATAGGCCAGCTTGTGGGCCTGCTCAGCCACCGGCTGCGGCAGACGCGCCTGCTCCATTAACATCGGCACCGCATCGGTTTCGGCGCGACGGTAAGCTGCGGTAATCGCGGCGCGGGAGACCGACTGAGGCAGGATCTGCTCGGCAAACTCAAGGAAAGGCTGGTGGTTTTCTTCCTGCTGTGCGGTTGACTCATCGCCTTCATTGGCGGCGCCAGCCAGCAGGGCGGGCAACTCCGGTAACGCCTCGTCGCTTTCCAGTTTTTCCAGATAATTAAAGATTGCCTGTTTGATCAGCCAGTGTGGGGTGCGATCAATTCGTGTTGCTGCTGTTTTAATACGTTCGCGCGTCGCGTCGTCCAGCTTAACCCCCATCGTGGTGGTTCCCATGCCGTCTACTCCTGTTGTTCTGATATGTGCTGCTGATAGTTATCGAGAAATATCCACCATGTTGCAACTTTGTGCAACCTCGTTAAATGTGACCTGCCTTGCAAGCTTAAAAATGAATGAAATGTTAAAAGAAGAGACGCTTCTGGATGGGATAAAAACAATAACCAAATCTTTTTCTCTGCGGCAGTTAACACTTTTGAAAGGTGCAACCTTAAAAAATGTGAGAGAGTGCAACCTGGGGAAAAATAGTATCCCACCCGAATAAAATTTGATGTAAATGATGTGTTAAATCGATTGTGAATGACCACCGCTTCCGGCAGGATACGGTCGCCCTGGTAAACATAAACACCATTGCCACGTTCCGGCAGGGTATAAAACGGCAGCTCTTATTATTGCCGGCACATAAAATCTGGAGACTTTTGATGGCTATTAGCACACCGATGTTGGTGACGTTTTGTGTCTATATCTTTGGCATGATATTGATAGGGTTTATTGCATGGCGTTCGACCAAAAACTTTGATGACTATATTCTCGGCGGCCGCAGCCTTGGGCCGTTTGTGACGGCATTATCCGCTGGCGCATCTGATATGAGCGGATGGCTGCTGATGGGTCTGCCGGGGGCGATTTTCCTGTCGGGGATTTCTGAAAGCTGGATCGCGATTGGTCTGACGTTAGGGGCATGGATTAACTGGAAACTGGTGGCGGGACGTTTACGCGTCCACACTGAATTTAATGATAACGCCCTGACTCTGCCGGATTATTTTACCGGGCGTTTTGAAGATAAAAGTCGCGTTCTGCGCATTATCTCTGCCCTGGTTATCCTGCTGTTTTTCACCATTTATTGCGCATCGGGGATTGTGGCAGGGGCGCGTCTGTTTGAAAGCACCTTTGGCATGAGCTATGAAACCGCGCTGTGGGCGGGGGCGGCAGCCACCATTATCTACACCTTTATTGGCGGCTTCCTGGCCGTGAGCTGGACCGACACCGTCCAGGCCAGCCTGATGATTTTCGCCCTGATTCTAACGCCTGTTATGGTGATCATCAGCGTCGGCGGTTTTGGTGACTCCCTGGAAGTGATTAAACAAAAGAGCATTGAGAATGTGGATATGCTCAAGGGGCTGAACTTTGTCGCCATTATCTCCCTGATGGGCTGGGGGCTGGGCTACTTTGGTCAACCGCATATTCTGGCGCGCTTTATGGCGGCGGATTCTCACCACAGCATCGTGCACGCGCGTCGCATCAGTATGAGCTGGATGATCCTGTGTCTGGCGGGGGCGGTGGCTGTCGGCTTCTTCGGCATTGCTTACTTTAACAATAACCCGGCACTGGCCGGAGCGGTGAACCAGAACTCGGAGCGTGTGTTCATTGAACTGGCGCAAATCCTGTTCAACCCGTGGATTGCCGGTATTCTGCTGTCCGCTATTCTCGCGGCGGTGATGTCGACGTTAAGCTGCCAGCTGCTGGTGTGCTCCAGCGCGATTACCGAAGATTTGTATAAAGCCTTCTTGCGTAAAGGCGCGAGCCAGAAAGAGCTGGTATGGGTAGGGCGCATTATGGTGCTGGTGGTTGCGCTGGTGTCTATCGCGCTGGCTGCTAACCCTGAAAACCGCGTGCTCGGTCTGGTGAGCTATGCGTGGGCGGGCTTCGGCGCGGCGTTTGGCCCGGTCGTGCTGTTCTCGGTGATGTGGTCGCGTATGACCCGTAACGGCGCGCTGGCCGGAATGGTTATCGGGGCGCTGACGGTTATTGTCTGGAAGCAGTTTGGCTGGCTGGATCTGTACGAAATCATCCCTGGCTTCATCTTCGGCAGCATCGGGATTGTGGTCTTTAGCCTGCTGGGCAAAGCGCCGTCGTCAGCTATGCAAGAACGTTTTGCGAAAGCGGATGCGTATTACCACTCCGCACCGCCGTCGCGTTTACAGGCAGAGTAATCTGACCGCTGCCCGTTTACTTTCATCGCCCGCCATGCGCGGGCTTTTTATTCAGAATTGTGGCGTGTTTCTCTGTATGTCGATGAATGAAAGTATTAATTTTTACTATGAGCGTTCGGGTGAAATAATTTTGTAATATCTCTGTAAGAGACTATTGCCAGTGCAAAGGGGAACTTTAGTTAATGCATGGTAAATATGTTGTTGCATTAATGATAAATTATGTTGTACTAATACGTAATAGCGGTAGTTCCCGGCAGTGATGACACTTTTCACTATGGAGATCGCGAATGGTAAGGTCCTGCACTGGACACGTTTTTCGCAGTAACAGCAATAACTTATGCGGATGCCTCTCCTCCGGTAGCCCTGTCGTCACCGCTAAATTCCTCTCACTTCCTCTTTTTATCCCTGTTACTGACGCCGTATTCGGTGCGCGTAGCCGTGTAGGGCGTCTTTTCAAAAAGCAAGCTATGGCTTACAAGGAAGCCAACCCTCAGATGTTCGTGCGCATAATCGTGCCGCCAACGGCGCGTGTGATGTATACCAACAACTCAAGGTGCTATCCATGGGAAGACAAAAAGCAGTGATCAAAGCTCGTCGTGAAGCAAAACGTGTGCTGAGACGGGATTCGCGTAGCCACAAACAACGTGAAGAAGAATCGGTCACCTCGCTTGTGCAGATGAGCGGCGTAGAAGCGATAGGCATGGCGCGTGATAGCCGTGACGCCACACCAATCGTAGCGCGAAATGAGGCTCAGGAGCACTACCTGAATGCTATCGAGAGTAAACAACTGATCTTCGCCACTGGCGAAGCCGGGTGTGGAAAAACCTGGATCAGTGCGGCAAAAGCAGCAGAGGCCCTGATACATAAAGATGTAGACAGGATTATTGTTACCCGTCCGGTTTTGCAGGCCGATGAAGATCTCGGCTTCTTACCAGGCGATATATCCGAGAAGTTCGCGCCTTATTTCCGGCCCGTCTATGACGTGCTGGTGAAACGCCTGGGCGCGTCTTTTATGCAATACTGCCTGCGGCCTGAGATTGGTAAGGTGGAAATCGCGCCGTTCGCCTATATGCGCGGACGTACATTTGAAAATGCAGTCGTCATTCTTGACGAGGCTCAGAATGTGACTGCTGCGCAAATGAAGATGTTCTTAACGCGCCTCGGGGAGAACGTGACGGTTATCGTAAATGGCGACATTACCCAGTGCGATTTACCGGCTCATGTTCAATCAGGGTTAAGTGATGCGTTAGCTCGCTTTGAAGAAGATGAGATGATAGGTATTGTCCGTTTCCATAAAGACGACTGCGTGCGTTCGGCATTGTGCCAACGAACCCTTCATGCCTACAACTGAAGCGTCGTCAGATCTCATAGCCCGGGAAACCGGGCTTTGTTTTTTTGTAGGCCGGATAAGGCGCTTGCGCTGCCATCCGGCGATGTGCGGGTGCCCGGTGGCGCTAACGCTTACCGGTCCTGGGGTGTTCTTGTCAGCCGGATAGAATGTGCAACATGCGAAAAAAAAGCCCGTACTTTCGTACGAGCTCTTTTTCTGAATATGGCGGTGAGGGGGAGATTGACTCGCTTCGCTCGCCCTGCGGGCAGCCCGCTCTCTGCGTTCGCGGTCTGTCCAACTGGCTGCCGCCAGTTGTCGAACCCCGGTCGTGGGTTCTCATCCCCCCACAGCGCGTGCAACATGCAAAAAAAAAGCCCGTACTTTCGTACGAGCTCTTTTTCTGAATATGGCGGTGAGGGGGGGATTCGAACCCCCGATACGTTGCCGTATACACACTTTCCAGGCGTGCTCCTTCAGCCACTCGGACACCTCACCATATTGTCGTTCCAGTGTTGCTGGAACGGGCGCTAATTTAGGGAAATACGCCCCCGGCGTCAATCACCTTTTCTAAAAAATCGTGCAATTACACAAACTTCAATCAACATGCAGTTTAAATAAGCGGAAACTGCTTTTTTTGCCAGCATCTCTAAATTTGTTATGCTGATGATCCCTATGAAAATGATGATAATAAGTGCGAGTAAATTCCGCATAACAACACTCAGGAGTCAACATGGAGATAATGTTCTATCACCCGACCTTCGATACGGCCTGGTGGCTTAACGCTTTGGCAAAGGCGATTCCCGGCGCGAATATTCGTGAATGGAAACCCGGTGATAACGAACCTGCGGATTATGCGCTCGTGTGGCATCCGCCGGTGGAGATGCTTGAAGGACGGAAGCTAAAAGCCGTATTTGCGCTTGGCGCAGGTGTGGATTCCATTCTGAGTAAGCTCAAAGCGCACCCGGAAATGCTGGATGCCTCTATCCCGCTGTTCCGCCTGGAAGATACCGGCATGGGCCTGCAAATGCAGGAGTATGCCGTGAGCCAGGTGCTGCATTGGTTCCGCCGTTTCGATGATTATCAGGCGCTGAAAAACCAGTCAACATGGCAGCCGCTGCCGGAATATGATCGCGATGAATTCACCGTCGGTATTATGGGGGCGGGGGTGCTGGGCGCCAAAGTCGCTGAAGCGCTCCAGGCATGGGGATTCCCGCTTCGCTGCTGGAGCCGTAGCCGTAAATCCTGGCCTGGCGTAGAGAGTTTTGCGGGAGCTGAGGAGTTAGGCGCATTCCTGAATCAAACAAGGGTGCTGATCAACCTGCTGCCAAATACGGCGGAGACGGTGGGCATTATCAATTCCGGCTTGCTCAGTCAGTTACGGGATGGCGCTTACCTGCTTAACCTGGCGCGTGGCGTGCATGTTAATGAGGACGATCTGCTTGCCGCGTTGAATAGCGAAAAACTCAAAGGGGCGATGCTGGATGTTTTCAGCCGCGAGCCGTTGCCAAAAGAGAGTCCGCTCTGGCAACACCCTCGCGTGGCGATGACGCCGCACATTGCCGCCGTCACCCGCCCGGCGGAAGCCGTGGACTATATTTCGCGCACCATTACGCATCTGGAACGCGGCGAATCCGTGACGGGTCAGGTCGATCGCGTTCGCGGCTACTGATGACAACCCGGTTAGCGCCGGGTTTCGACTAATAAATGGCGACGATACCTGCTATCCTTGTCGGAAAACGACTACAGGAGTGAGTTATGTATCCCGTTGACTTGCATATGCATACCGTCGCCAGCACCCACGCATACAGTACCTTGCACGATTATATTGCCGAAGCAAAACGCAAAGGTATTAAGCTCTTTGCCATTACCGATCACGGCCCGGATATGGCCGATGCTCCGCATCACTGGCACTTTATCAACATGCGTATCTGGCCGCGTCTGGTTGACGGGGTGGGCATTCTTCGCGGTATTGAAGCCAACATCAAGAATATCGATGGCGAGATTGACTGCACGGGCCCGATGCTGAACTCGCTGGATGTGATTATCGCCGGTTTCCATGAACCGGTTTTCGCGCCGCACGATAAAGAGACCAATACCCAGGCGATGATTGCCGCGATGGCCAGCGGAAATGTGCATATTATCAGCCATCCGGGTAACCCGAAGTATCCTGTCGATATCACCGCGATTGCGCAGACGGCGGCTAAATACCAGGTGGCGCTGGAAATCAATAACTCGTCATTCCTGCATTCGCGCAAAGGCAGTGAAGATAATTGCCGCGCGGTGGCCGCAGCCGTGCGTGACGCTGGCGGATGGGTAGCGTTAGGGTCGGATTCCCATACTGCGTTTACACTCGGTGAATTTGCCGAATGCCGGAAGATCCTGGATGAAGTGGATTTCCCGGAAGAACGCGTTTTAAACGTTTCGCCAGGACGCTTACTGAGATTTCTGGAATCGCGCGGTATGGCGCCGATCCCGGAGTTTGCTGAACTTTAATTGCTGATAACTGGAATATATCAATGAATGAGTTTTCTATCCTGTGTCGTGTGCTGGGATCGCTGTATTACCGCCAACCGCAGGACCCTCTGCTGGTTCCTCTGTTTACGCTGATCCGCGAGGGTAAATTGTCGGCAAGCTGGCCGCTGGAGCAGGATGAGCTTCTGGCGCGGTTGCAGAAAAGTTGCGACATGACCCAACTGGCGGCAGACTACAATGCGCTGTTTGTCGGTGACGAGTGCGCCGTGTCGCCTTATCGCAGCGCCTGGGTGGAAGGGGCGAAGGAATCCGATGTTCGCGCGTTTCTTTCCGCTCGCGGTATGCCGTTGGCGGATACCCCTGCCGACCATATCGGTACGCTGCTGCTGGCCGCCTCCTGGCTGGAGGATCAGTCTGCTGAAGATGAGAGCGAAGCGCTGGAAACGCTGTTTATTGAATACCTGCTTCCCTGGTGCGGTACTTTCCTTGGCAAAGTGGAAGCCCATGCCGCGACGCCATTCTGGCGTACGATGGCGCCGTTGACGCGCGATGCGATCGGCGCAATGTGGGATGAGTTACAGGAAGGCGCTGAAGAGTAAATGTGATCATAGTCACTTTGTTGTGCAACGTGATTAATTTCCTTGCATAAAATGTGTGCGTGATCTCATTCGTATGCCGCTTTTCTGCTATGATGCGCGGCATGAATATACTTATCTCCATTGCAATCACAACGGGCATTCTCTCCGGTATCTGGGGATGGGTGGCCGTTTCCTTTGGCCTGCTCAGTTGGGCGGGTTTTCTGGGCTGTACGGCCTATTTTGCCTGCCCGCAGGGCGGCCTGAAAGGGTTATTGATTTCTGCATGTACGCTCCTGAGCGGCGTGGTGTGGGCGCTGGTGATTATTCACGGCAGCGCGCTGGCTCCGCATCTGGAGATCGTCAGTTACGTCATGACGGGAATCGTCGCGTTTTTGATGTGCGTTCAGGCGAAGCAACTGTTGCTTTCTTTTGTGCCTGGCACCTTTATCGGCGCATGCGCGACGTTTGCAGGGCAGGGGGACTGGCGACTGGTTCTGCCTTCGCTGGCGCTGGGACTCGTGTTTGGCTATGCGATGAAAAATAGCGGGCTGTGGCTGGCGTCTCGTCGGGTAAGAGATTCTTCGCCGACGGCGGTCAGCAAATAAAAAAGCGTGAGGTTTCCCCCACGCTCATATGATGTCAATCCTGATGGCGCAAACTTATCCTGCCTGCTGTAGGCCCGATAAGCCTGCGCCATCGGGCATTCTACGGTTGGCGAAATATCAGGATTCCGGCGGTACGGACATGTGGCGGTATTTCACCAGAATGTCGTTCTGACGCTCCGCTTTGTTCTGCAAATCCCACAGGCCGCGATCGATCCCGTCGTTAATCAGGAAGATAACGCCCGTTTCAATCGCTGACATCAGACACAGCATCACCGGTTCATTAGAGGTGTAGCCGATTTCACCTTCCAGCAGTCGCTGGTAATCAATAAAGCGGAACACCCCGGCCTGCACCTCATAGGAAAGGATGGTCTTGCTGGTATTGACCGAAGAGAGGATCTCGCCGGTGCTGACGTTAACCACGCGCAGGTTTACTGCAATCTGGTCAAGCTGATACTGCGTATCCGCACCGATACCGAAGTACCGCGCGCCGACCCCGCCTGACTTCACGTTGCTTTCGTAACCGATAATCGACCCTTCCACCATGATATTCGCGGCGGTGAGGGACTGAAGCGGGATTCGGTTATTGATAGCTACCGTGCCGTTTTCCTGCGCTGCACGAATAATTTTGCGTTCGTTCAGCAGGTTTTGCAGTCCCTGACGCTCCAGCGGGATAAACCAGCGGGAGTCTTTCAGCGCAGTCACCAGCATCGCGGTGGCGCTCTGCGGAACGGCAGTCGAGAAGTTACTCGCCGGATAAGGTTTAAACTGGCCCGTTTCATCCTGAATATTATAAACCGAGACAAAAATCTTACCCGTTGGCATCGGCAGGTGCGTCAAATCTTTATAGCTTTGCGCACGAGGCATTAATGTCGGTTTCGCGGCTTCTTTAGGCGGGGCGGTTAAGCATCCGCTCAGTAAACATACTGCAACCAAAATAAGTAAGCGCTGCATGATTATTGTCCTTTGGTAGCTGGGGCTTAGAAATCGGTTGACTGTGTTTGCAAACCTGACACTTCAATCGTCGAGGTTTTCCCGGTTTTCCTGTCCGTGACATTAAGTCGCAGTTGCCCATCCCGGTTGGCGATATCAATGATAAAATCATTGGTCACCATTCTGCCTGGTTTGCCGGTGTTAATATTCGTCAGCAATCCGCCAAGGATTTGCGATTGAATAGCCTGCGTAAAGTTATCCAGGGCAGACGGGGTTTCAATCCCGAAGTCGTCGTAATAACTTGGGTCCTTATAAGAGTTTTGTGCCTGAGCGCTATTTAATAAAAATGCGCCGTTATTTGGGTTTCCACCAAAATTAGGATTTCGGAACTGGAATGTCATATTTCCGGCCCAACTTAATGGTGAAATAAGCATGAGCATAACTACTGCATGTTTGACACGCATGGCAGCCTCCAGACTAAATCATATTTTAGAATTCATCGCGCGCTAAATCACTCGTGCTTAATAGCGTTTGATCTATTTGCCGACGATTTAATGCTTCTTCAGTTTGCGCCAGCGCGAAGTCAACGGTTCGCTCGAAGTCTCTTTTCGTTGGGAATAAAAAAGTCTGGAATATAACGTCCTGATTTACCGTTATCGTGATCCAACTTCCCCAACGCGCACTGGGTCTTTCATTGATGGTCAAATTGCCTGTGTACTCACTTTCCCATTTGTCGCTGAAGGCGCGATAAAAATTGTGGCCGACTGATGAGACGGTATGGTCAGTTAAGAGTCCGGGAACTTCCACTTCAACTTCCGCAGCGTGAAGATTCCCTGCGGCAAGCAGTAATTCTGCTGCCACAATCCAGGTCAGATAGCGTTTCATGGCTTTATCGCCTGAGGTTATCGTTTGCCCACGAGACCGCCTGAGTACGGTTTTTAACAGCTATCTTTTTGAAAAGATTATAAAGATGTGTTTTTACCGTATTCTCGCTGATAAAAAGCGAGCGGGCGATTTCAATGTTTGAGGCGCCGATTCGCAGTTTATTGAGGATCTCTTTTTCACGATGAGTGAGAAGCGCTGATTCCGTGCTGTTGTAACGGTAGTTCCCTGAATGGGTGATCAGGTAACTGGCCAGCTTTTGCGAAAAATAGCATTCGCCTCGCAGGATCCCCTGCAAGCCGTTAACGACACGTTCTTCATCCTCCGTTGCGTAAAACACGCCATTGATATGTGGCCAGTTTTCAATATCACGGAAGGGATAGTCGTCGGGAGTATTCAACAATAACGTCTTGATATTGTTGTTTTTCCGACTCAAATTGTCTTGCCAGTAATGGATAATTTTTTTATCCGCTTCCATCATATCCAGTAAAACAATGCAGCTGGCGGATATATCATCCAGAGAACGTTGAATATTATGTAGTTTTCCGGTAACAGCCAGTGATTGCTTTAAATGCTGCAATAATGCAGTGGCCTGCAAAGATGGTTTTGTGATCAACAATAATGTATGACCATGAATACTATGGACTTCATTAAACATGATGAAACCCCACTTTTTTTAGTCGCACATCTGACAGCTGCCTCAGCTAAAATACGAGGCACCAGAAGTACTGACAGATGTTGCACTGCTGTGTGTAGAAATAAAACATCGACCCAAAAAGGGTAAAAATATTAAAACAGATGGACTACAACTGATTTCAATCTAGTCATTACAAACCTTAAAGCAAGTGTTAAACTTGTAACAAAATGTAAAATTATATATTCATATGTTAATGCGTGGATTTTTTAGAGATTAGATTTGATAGAAAAGTTGTACATGTTGCTGTTATTGCATAGATTTAAAAAATCATACAAATTATAATAACTGATTGATTTTAAATCATAATTTAAAATTATTTTTGAGTTTTTCTGACAAGTTAATTTTAAAACGTTCGACTCAGGGCCGCTTGGACATTTTTAGTGAGAAAAAAATGATGTTTGTCACGAGTTGTGACGGCGATGCAGTGTGATGCCCGGAGAAACGCATAATGATATGCAGAAAACGGTTTTTCCCTCTCACTGGCAGAAATGTTTAGCCCGCTACAGATAAGAAAATAAATTTTTCGTAAATAACAGTGGAGTCAACAGTGAATTAGCACTTTGGTGTGACGCTGAATATCAAAATACCACTCGCGGGTGAGTTATTTAAAATGTTTCCACGGACATACTCTTCATCGTAACGCGGCGTTAACAAAAAACGAATCGCGTTAACAGTCAAATTGAAATGCTTTTAAATTAACGTAATGTACGACCAGGTCCAGGGTGACAACATGAAAAACAAATTGTTATTTATGATGTTAACAATACTGGGTGCGCCTGGGATTGCAGCCGCGACAAGTTATGATCTGGCAAATGCGGAATATAATTTTGCGGTAAATGAATTAAGCAAGTCTTCATTTAATCAGGCAGCCATTATTGGTCAAAAGGGCACTCATAATAGTGCAAAAACACGCCAGGACGGCTCAAAACTTTTATCTGTTATTTCACAAGAAGGCGGAAATAACCGGGCGAAGATTGACCAGTCAGGAGCTTATAACCTTGCATATATTGATCAGGCGGGTTACGCCAATGATGCAAGTATATCGCAAGGCTCTTATGGTAATACTGCAATGATTATTCAGAAAGGTTCTGGTAATAAAGCAGATATTACGCAGTACGGTACGCAAAAAACAGCAGTTGTAGTGCAGAGACAGTCGCGCATGGCTATTCGCGTTACGCAACGTTAATACCATGACGACTTTTAAATCAATCCGATGGGGGTTTACCATGAAACTTTTAAAAGTGGCAGCATTCGCAGCAATCGTAGTTTCTGGCAGTGCTCTGGCAGGTGTTGTTCCGCAGTGGGGCGGTGGCGGCGGTCATAATAATGGCGGTAATAATTCCGGCCCTGAATCTACCCTGAGTATTTTCCAGTACGGTAGCGCAAACTCTGCTCTTGCTCTGCAAAGCGATGCTCGTAAATCAGATCTGTCCATCAAACAATATGGTCATGGTAACGGCGCAGACGTAGGCCAGGGCGCTGACAACAGCGGCATTGACCTGACCCAGAATGGGTACAGAAACAGCGCGACTATCGATCAGTGGAATGCCAAAAACTCTGATATCGTTGTGAGCCAGTTTGGTGGCCGCAACGGCGCGCTGGTTAACCAGACTGCGTCCGACTCCCAGGTATCGGTTACTCAGGTCGGCTTCGGCAACAACGCCACGGCTAACCAGTACTGATTCAGGTCGGGTACTCATAATAAACAGGGCGAAAGCCCTGTTTTTTTTCGTGAGGATATGATGAATACGCTATTACTCCTTGCCGCGCTCTCCAGCCAGATTACATTTAATACCACGCAACAAGGTGAAATTTACACCATTGTCCCCCAGGTTACGCTCAGTAAACCCTGCGTGTGCGAAGTCCAAATTTTTGCCGTTCGTGATGGGAAAGGAGGGCAAAGCCGTACACAGCAGAAAACAACCCTTTCTTTGCCCGCTAATCAACCCATTGATTTAACGAAACTCAGTTTAAATATTTCCCCGGAGGACTCGGTAAAAATTATCGTTACCGTTTCCGACGGGCAGTCGTTGCATTTGTCGCAGCAATGGCCATCTCCTGAGAAATCATCTTAATCATTTGATTTATTTGGTGATTGTTTGTGGCAGGGGATGGATTACTGTTCTATGAATTATAGAGAGGCAACAACGTCGTTTCCGTTCACCGCGAGCGTCGCAGTGGAAGGAAAACTCCGATCCTTCAAGTATGATTGATCATTGAGGAGCTATTGTATGTTTGCGTTGTGTTCGAAAAATATCCTCGGAGCAGGCCTTGGCGTCTGCATTCTCTTTTCTTCCTCTGTTACAGCTCAACAAATCACTACCGGCGGCGTTATTCATTTTCGTGGTCAGATTGTCGAACCTCCCTGTGAGGTCAGTGCCCGGCAGCAAAATATTGACATGACATGCGTGAATAATGGCCAGATGAAAACTAACCGTTTTACCCTGCAACAGGTTACAACCGCCCCGCAAAGCCTTCGACAAATTGCATCTGTGAGAGTCAACTATCTCGATCCGCAACAACGTCTGGCAATTATGAGTATTGAATACCAATAAACGCATCTGTCAGAGATAAAATCGTTCGATTAAAAAACGCGATTTCATTGAAAGCCCTGCTGTACACTTAGGCTATAGGCTAAGGTAAGGGGGATCTATGAAATCGCGTATTCATGTACAACATGGCGACATAACCCAACTCACGGTAGATGTGATTGTTAATGCCGCCAACGCTTCATTACTGGGGGGCGGTGGCGTTGACGGCGCGATTCATCGTGCAGCGGGTCCGGCGCTACTGGAAGCCTGCAAAAAAGTCAGGCAGCAGCAGGGCGAGTGCCCGGCAGGACACGCGGTCATCACTCTGGCAGGCAATCTGCCGGCGAAAGCGGTGATCCATACGGTGGGGCCCGTCTGGCGTGGCGGCGATCACAACGAATCCCAGCTCCTGGAAGATGCCTATTTCAACAGTTTGCAACTGGTGCTGGCCAATGGCTACCGGTCTGTCGCGTTTCCGGCGATCAGCACCGGCGCTTACGGCTACCCACGCCCCGCCGCCGCAGAGATAGCGGTCAATACGGTCGCGGATTTTCTTGCCCGCCACGCGCTACCTGAGCAGGTATACTTTGTCTGTTATGATGAAGAAACTGCCCGACTTTACGAGCGATTACTGACCCAACAAGGTGATGAGTGAGTTGACCCGACTTGAGCGCGCTGTTACCCCGCTGTGTGAACGTCATCCCGGCGAATGCGGCATTCTCGCCCTGGATGACAGCCTGGATGCCTTTGCCGCACGCTATCGATTAACGGAAATGGCTGAGCGCACCCTGGATGTGCAGTATTACATCTGGGAGGACGACATGTCCGGGCGCCTGCTGTTTTCGATATTATTGGCGGCGGCAAAGCGCGGCGTTCATGTTCGCCTGCTGCTGGATGATAACAACACGCCGGGGCTTGATGATACGCTGCAACTGCTGGATAGCCACCCCAATATCGAAGTGCGCCTGTTTAATCCTTTCTCTTTTCGTATGCTGCGCGCGCTGGGGTATTTAACCGACTTTGCCCGGCTTAATCGGCGTATGCATAATAAAAGCTATACGGCAGATGGCGCAGTCACCATTGTCGGCGGGCGGAATATTGGCGATGCCTATTTTGGCGTAGGTGAAGAGCCGCTGTTTTCCGATCTCGACGTGATGGCGATTGGCCCTGTCGTAAAAGACGTGGCGGATGATTTTGAACGTTACTGGCACTGCAAATCGGTTTCAACGCTGCAAAAAGTGTTGTCGCTGTCTGAGCAGGAAATCACCCGACGCATTGACTTACCGGATTCCTGGTACAACGACGACATTACGCGCCGCTATTTGCATAAGCTGAAAACCAGCCACTTTATGTCCCATCTTGATCGCGGCGCTTTACCGCTGATATGGGCGAAAACCCGTTTGCTCAGCGACGATCCTTTAAAAGGCGAGGGGAAAGCGCAGCGTCATTCGCTTCTGCCGCAACGCCTGTTCGATGTGATGGGGTCGCCAACGGAACGTATCGACATTATTTCCGCCTATTTTGTCCCCACCCGGGCGGGCGTCGCGCAACTGCTGCAACTGGTGAGAAAAGGGGTCAGGATCGCGATTCTTACCAATTCACTGGCGGCGAACGATGTGGCGGTCGTCCATGCGGGCTATGCGCGGTGGCGTAAAAAACTTCTGCGCTACGGCATTGAGCTCTATGAGCTTAAACCCACTAACGGGCATGCGGCTGAACTTCACGATCGTGGTTTAACCGGTAACTCAGGCTCCAGCCTGCATGCGAAGACCTTCAGCATTGACGGGAATAAGGTTTTTATCGGTTCGCTCAATTTCGATCCCCGATCGACGTTACTCAATACCGAAATGGGGTTTGTGATTGAAAGCGAAACGCTGGCAACGCTGATTCATAACCGTTTTATGCAGAGCCAGCGTGATGACGCCTGGCAACTGCGGCTGGATCGTTGGGGAAGAATTAACTGGGTTGATCGCCACCTGCGTGACGAGGTGGTACTGAAAAAAGAACCCGCCACAGGATTCTGGAAGCGGGTTCTGGTGCGACTGGCGTCTGTCTTGCCCGTCGAATGGCTGCTTTAACGTCCTTCAGCGGGCAGCTTAACTGGCGACAGCCTTGCTGTTATCACGTTTAACCGCGGGTTTGCCCGAAAATAAAAATTTCAGTACGGGAACCCGTAAATGCAGTTCATACAGGACCAGCGCAATACCGATAACAAAGACCAGCCCGCATAAAAAACCCAGCAGATTCGACGTAATATGCGGCGTAATATACGCGCCGAAAAACAGCGTTAGTGGATGATGCACCAGATAGATGAAAAGCGATGCATTCACAAAATAGGTGACGCGAGCGGACTGGAAATTAAGTAAACGGTGGCCCAGCGAAAAGACCACGTTAACCATCCACAATCCCATCAGCATGGTAATGACGTATTCTGTTTCATACATCCAGGCATCGCCGCTGCCATAACGCTGGTTCAGCAGGTAGGCAACGAAGGCGAGCGCCGCAGCCAGCGTGCATCCGCGTGACGGTACGGTAAACAGCGCTTTCAGCGCCGGGTTGATGAATGCCAGCGCGCCCAGGATAAAGAAAGGGAGATAAAACAGCGTTTGCATGACGACGAAATTGAACATGCCATCGCTAAGAATAGAGGGATAAATGATAAAAATGGCGCGTCTCAGCGCGGCGTAACCGACGCCAAGGATAAAGAAGATAAGCGTCAATTTGGTCATCGAAACGGCGGCGAATAACGGCTTCGTTGTGCGTTCCGCGCTTTTTTTGATTTGGCTGAATGCCCACATGCTCAGGGTTGTTAATACAACAAGCACTAATAAAAACCACAGATGAGAAATTAATTCCCAGGCCAGCGTATTGTATTTCTCATACAAAGAAAGCGTGTGCCAGTTCTCGGTTTTTCCTTTGACAAATTGCAGCATGATAAATTGCGGCAAGGTGAGTAAAGGAATGGCCGTCAGCATAGGAATACCTACGCGTTCAACACGCACTTTCCACCAGCGTTTTAATGGATAACGCAGGAATAACATGTACGAAAAATAACCGGAAATAACAAAAAAGACCTGCATGCGAAATGCGTGGACAAAATCGTTAAACAGGGTCAGCCACCATGAGGGCTCTGCGCTGTTGATATGCCAGGTATGGCTTGAATAGATCAACGAGATATGAAAGGGGATCCCCAACAACATCAGCCAGGCGCGGATGGAGTCAAGAAAATATTCACGCTGTGGAGGTACTGGATTCATAGATAGATACATATTCTCAGACTTTTCGTCTTATCCCTGGGACGAATAATGTTTACATTCGGGGGCAACCCTACACGAAGTCCAACAACCTGTCTCCAGGATAAGCACGCAAAGTGAAAACAGGAGCAAAACCTGCTTAATCCATGAGCCAGCGCGCTGAACAAAGCCGGGATTCAGTTGTCGGATTGCCTGATTATCCATTAAAATGGATCGGATCGATATAAGCACACAAAGGGGGAAGTGCTTACTTATTATGAAACATAAACGACAAATGATGAAAATGCGTTGGTTGGGCGCGGCGGTAATGTTAACGCTGTACACATCGTCGAGTTGGGCGTTCACCATCGATGATGTTGCAAAACAAGCTCAATCCTTAGCCGGTAAAGGCTATGAGGCGCCGAAAAGTAACTTGCCCTCCGTTTTCCGCGACATGAAATATGCGGACTATCAGCAGATCCAGTTTAACCGTGATAAAGCGTACTGGAGCAATATCAAGACCCCATTCAAACTCGAGTTCTACCACCAGGGTATGTACTTCGACACACCGGTCAGGATCAACGAAGTTACCGCGACGACGGTAAAAAGAATCAAATACAACCCGGACTATTTCAATTTTGGCGATGTTCAGCATGATAAAGACACCGTCAAAGACCTCGGCTTCGCCGGGTTCAAAGTGCTGTACCCGATCAACAGCAAAGACAAAAACGATGAAATCGTCAGCATGCTCGGTGCCAGCTATTTCCGCGTCATTGGCGCAGGCCAGGTCTATGGTCTTTCCGCGCGTGGTCTGGCGATTGATACCGCGCTGCCTTCCGGTGAGGAATTTCCCCGCTTTCGCGAGTTCTGGATTGAGCGTCCAAAACCGACTGACAAACGTTTGACCATCTATGCGTTGCTCGATTCCCCGCGTGCGACCGGGGCATACCGCTTCGTCATCATCCCTGGGCGTGACACCGTGGTGGACGTTCAGTCGAAAGTCTACCTGCGTGATAAAGTCGGTAAACTGGGCGTTGCGCCGTTAACCAGCATGTTCCTGTTTGGGCCGAACCAGCCGTCTCCGGCAACCAACTATCGCCCGGAATTGCACGACTCTAACGGGTTGTCTATCCATGCGGGCAACGGTGAATGGATCTGGCGCCCGCTGAATAACCCGAAACATCTTGCGGTGAGCAGCTATGCGATGGAAAACCCGCAAGGGTTCGGCTTGCTGCAACGCGGCCGCCAGTTCTCGCGCTTTGAAGATTTAGACGATCGTTACGACCTGCGCCCAAGCGCCTGGATCACGCCGAAAGGCGAGTGGGGCAAAGGGAAAATCGAACTGGTGGAAATTCCGACCAACGATGAAACTAACGATAACATCGTGGCCTACTGGACGCCGGATCAACTGCCTGAAGCAGGCAAAGAGATGAACTTCAAGTACACCATGACGTTTACCCGCGATGAAGAGAAACTTCATGCGCCGGAGAATGCCTGGGTTCAGCAGACGCGTCGCTCTACGGGCGATGTCAAACAGTCTAACCTGATTCGCCAGCCTGACGGCACCATCGCCTTCGTCGTGGATTTTGTCGGCACAGATATGAAAAAGCTGCCGCAGGATACCCCTGTCACGGCGCAAACCAGTATTGGCGATAACGGTGAAATCGTTGAGAACTCAGTGCGTTATAACCCGGTGACGAAAGGCTGGCGTTTGACGCTGCGCGTAAAAGTGAAAGACGCGAAGAAAACCACTGAAATGCGTGCTGCGTTGGTGAATGCCGATCAGCCGTTGAGTGAAACCTGGAGCTACCAGTTACCTGCCAATGAATAAGACAACTGAGTATATTGACGCAATGCCGCTTTCAGACAGTGAGAAAGCGGCGCTGCCGAAAACGGACATCCGCGCCGTCCATGAGGCGCTGGATGTTGAGCATCGAGCTTACTCGCGAGAAGACGATTCACCGCAGGGATCTGTTAAAGCGCGCCTTGAGCAGGCTTGGCCGGATTCGCTGGCCGAAGGGCAACTGATTAAGGATGATGAGGGACGCGATCAGTTGCAGGCAATGCCGAAAGCGACGCGTTCTTCTATGTTCCCCGATCCCTGGCGCACCAACCCGCTGGGTCGTTTCTGGGATCGCTTGCGCGGCCGGGACGTGACGCCGCGTTATCTCTCCCGCCTGACGAAAGAAGAGCAGGAGAACGAGCAAAAATGGCGTACCGTCGGGACAATCCGCCGCTACATCCTGTTGCTGCTGACGCTGGCGCAGACGGTGGTTGCGACCTGGTATATGAAGACCATTCTTCCTTATCAGGGCTGGGCGCTCATTAATCCTGCCGACATGATCGGGCAGGATCTGTGGGTCTCCTTTATGCAACTGCTGCCGTATGTGCTGCAAACCGGCATCCTGATCCTGTTCGCCGTGCTGTTCTGCTGGGTGTCTGCGGGGTTCTGGACCGCGCTTATGGGCTTCCTGCAACTGCTGATTGGCCGCGATAAATACAGTATTTCGGCGTCAACGGTGGGAAATGAGCCGCTGAATCCAGAGCACCGTACCGCGTTGATTATGCCTATCTGCAACGAGGACGTTGACCGCGTGTTCGCGGGGCTACGCGCTACGTGGGAATCGGTTAAAGCCACCGGCAACGCAGCACATTTCGACGTCTATATCCTGAGCGATAGCTACAACCCCGATATCTGCGTGGCGGAACAAAAAGCGTGGATGGAGCTGATTGCTGAAGTGCAGGGCGAAGGACAGATTTTCTATCGCCGTCGCCGCCGTCGTGTGAAGCGCAAAAGCGGCAATATCGATGACTTCTGCCGTCGCTGGGGCAACCAGTACAGCTACATGGTGGTGCTGGACGCTGACTCGGTGATGACCGGCGAGTGTCTGAGCGGCCTGGTACGTCTGATGGAAGCGAACCCGAATGCCGGGATCATCCAGTCGTCGCCGAAAGCGTCCGGTATGGATACGCTGTATGCGCGTTGCCAGCAGTTTGCTACCCGCGTGTACGGCCCGCTGTTTACCGCCGGGCTGCACTTCTGGCAGCTAGGCGAATCGCATTACTGGGGCCACAACGCGATTATTCGCGTGAAGCCATTCATCGAACACTGTGCGCTTGCGCCGCTGCCGGGCGAAGGATCGTTCGCGGGTTCCATCCTCTCGCATGACTTCGTGGAAGCGGCGTTAATGCGTCGTGCAGGGTGGGGCGTCTGGATTGCCTACGACCTGCCGGGTTCGTATGAAGAACTGCCGCCGAACCTGCTGGATGAACTTAAGCGTGACCGCCGCTGGTGTCATGGCAACCTGATGAACTTCCGCCTGTTCCTGGTGAAAGGAATGCACCCGGTTCACCGTGCGGTGTTCCTGACGGGGGTTATGTCTTACCTGTCGGCACCGCTGTGGTTCATGTTCCTGGCGCTTTCCACCGCCTTGCAGGTGGTTCATGCGTTGACCGAACCACAATACTTCCTGCAACCGCGCCAGCTGTTCCCGGTCTGGCCGCAGTGGCGCCCCGAGCTGGCGATTGCGCTGTTTGCATCCACGATGGTGCTGCTGTTCCTGCCGAAGCTGCTGAGTATTATGCTCATCTGGTGTAAGGGCACAAAAGAGTATGGCGGATTTGTGCGCGTAACGCTGTCGCTGCTGCTGGAAGTGCTGTTCTCTGTGCTGCTGGCGCCGGTACGCATGTTGTTCCACACGGTGTTTGTGGTGAGCGCATTCCTCGGCTGGGAAGTGGTCTGGAATTCACCGCAGCGTGACGATGACTCTACCCCGTGGGGTGAAGCCTTCATGCGTCACGGTTCCCAGCTGCTGCTCGGCCTGGTATGGGCGGTTGGCATGGCCTGGCTGGATTTACGTTTCCTGTTCTGGCTGGCGCCGATTGTTTTCTCGCTGATCCTGTCGCCGTTTGTGTCCGTGGTTTCCAGCCGTTCAACGGTGGGCTTGCGCACCAAACGCTGGAAACTGTTCCTCATCCCGGAAGAGTATTCCCCGCCGCAGGTGCTGGTGGATACTGACAAGTACCTGGCGATGAACCGCAATCGCACGCTGGATGACGGCTTTATGCACGCGGTGTTTAACCCGTCGTTTAACGCGCTGGCTACGGCGATGGCTACGGCCCGTCACCGCGCCAGTAAGGTGCTGGAGATTGCGCGCGACCGCCATGTGGAGCAGGCGCTGAATGAAACGCCGGAAAAACTGAATCGCGACCGCCGTCTGGTGTTGTTGAGCGATCCGGTGACGATGGCGCGTTTACACTATCGCGTCTGGAATTCACCGGAAAGATACTCATCGTGGGTTAACTACTATCAGGGTATCAATCTGAACCCACTGGCGTTGCGGAAGAAGTAAGCCGTAGCGGCCTGATAAACGTGGCGTTTATCGGGCCGACAAATATGCGCTGACAATTATCTGAAAATACCGGCCTGCTGCCGGTATTTTTTTATACTGAACAAAACGACGAATGAGGTATCCGGTGCGAATAATCGTGGTTGGCATAATGGCGCTACTTCTGAGCGGGTGCGGCAGCATCATTAGCAGGACGATCCCCGGACAAGGGCACGGCAATCAATACTATCCCGGCGTGCAGTGGGATGTCCGGGATTCCGCGTGGCGCTATGTCACGGTTCTCGATCTGCCGTTTTCACTGGTTTTTGATACGCTGCTGCTGCCGCTGGATATACACCACGGCCCTTATGAGTAGTTAACGCTCATCCCACTCATCCGCCGCAGTCTGGCCTTCTTCGGTATCCAGAGGCGGCTCGAGCTGAAATTCACCGTCATCCCACTCATGCAGAGTGTTCTCTTCCAGCCACTCCTGACGAATCTCTATCTCATCATAATCGCCGTCAAAGACGCTTTGCGCCGCTTCGCCACTCAGCATTGGCAGACATTCGCCTTCTTCGCCCTCATCGGCAAAAAACTCGGCTTGCCACATGATGTCGCCATCCTGTAGCACGTATTTCTGGATATTGAGTTGTTGAACATTGGCTTCATCTTGTTCGAGTTCCGGGTTGTCAGCCAGAAACTCTTCACGGGCTGCATCAATGGCTTCTTCCAGCGTGGCGTACATAGTCATCACTGTCTCCCTTTGATTTGATGAGGTATTCAGGGAAAGAATAGCTGATTCTCCGGTTTTGCAAGTATGAAAGCGCAAAAATCATTTTGCCGCGAGGGTCTCTCTGCGCCGCCGCAGGCTGTTCCACGAATAAATTGCGTTGAACAACACGACGCCTGCGGTGACGCAAAACACGGCGCGAAAACCGTAGCTGGCAGAAATAGCCGCCCCCATTAACGGGCCTGTGACGTTGCCAATATCGCGAAATGACTGGTTGTAACTGAAGATGCGCCCGGCGATCTGATTGCTGGCGTTATAGACCAGCAGAGTCTGTACGGCAGGGAGCAGGGCGCCGTCCGCCGCGCCAAGTAAAAAGCGCAGCACGCCAAGCTGCCAGGGCGTTTGTACGAATGACATCGGGATCAGCAGCAGGACAGAGATAATCAGGGCGGTAATCAGGATCTTTTCGGGGCCAATGCGATCGCCCAGTTTGCCGAGCCGGGGCGCGCTGAGCAACGCCGCCACGCCGGGCACCGAGGCGATCATTCCGCTGATAAATGCGATATTGCTGACGTTACCGGCTAGCTCTCGCACATATAACGTCAGAATAGGCGCGATCGATCCGGTTGCAACCTGAATGATCAGCGTGGTGACGAACAGACTCAAAACCAGCTTTGGGTTTTTTAGTGAGCCAACGACCTCCCGGACGTGCAACATCTCCTTTTTGCTGACAGGCTGAAAACGCTCGCGAATAAAAAAGAGCGTCAGTAAGAAACAGACCAACAGCACGCTGGCGGTGATGAAAAAGACAGGGCGTAATCCGTACTGGTCGGCAAGCAATCCGCCCGCCAGAGGGCCGAGCAACGCGCCGCTGACGCCGCCAGTAGAAAGCGTTCCTAACGCCCAGCCGCTCTTATTACGCGGCACCTGAGTGGCGATAAGCGCATTTGCGTTTGGCACAAATCCGCCGAGCAGACCTAACAATGCGCGCAGGAGCAGAAACTGCCAGATGTTCTGCGCCAGCCCCATCAGCAGCATAACTATCGCCATGCCGAGGGCTGAACGCAGCAGCATGATCTTTCGCCCTTTGCGATCGGCCAGCCCGCCCCAAAAAGGCGAGGCAATAGCGGAAAACAGGAAGGTGATACTGAAAACCAGCCCCGACCACATATTCAGCGCGCTGTGGCCCGTTACGCCGAGCTGCTCAACGTAGAGGGGTAAAAATGGCATCACCAGGCTAAACGCCGCGCCGGTCAAAAAACAGCCCAGCCAGGCTACGGTGAGATTGCGTTTCCAGTTTATGGGGACATCAGAGGGTGACATAGCGATCCGCAGTGTGATGCGCTGTTTGCGCTATCATCAGAATAAAAATAAGGCAATACTCTCTTATTATGCGCCTGCCTGCTGAGGGCGGCAATGTGAGTAGCTTTTAAAGCTAAAAGAGGCGATTGAGAAGGTGCAACCGTCGCCCGGCTGCACCTGATGAATCAGTAACGGGAAGGCATACCTTCAGGACGCGTTTTGAAACGGCGGTGCAACCACATGTATTGCTCGGGCGCCATCATGATGCATTTCTCTACGATCGTGTTCATCCAGGCTGCGGTGGTTTCGGCGTCATCCAGCGGTGGTGAGCATTCCGGCGGCAGGAGAATCAGCTCATAGCCTTTGCCATCGGGTTTACGACGCGGAACAAACGGCACCAGACAGGCGTTGGACATTCGGGAGAGCATCCAGGTTCCTGACGTGGTGGCGGCCTGTTCCACGGCAAACAGCGGGACAAACACGCTGGCGCGCGGGCCATAGTCATGATCCGGCGCATACCAGACCACTTCACCTTTTTTCAGCGCTTTGATCATGCCTTTCAGGTCTTTGCGATCGAGCATCGATTTGTTGGAGCGCATACGTCCCCAGGTTTGTAGCCAGTCGAGCAACGGATTGTCATTCGGACGATAAACGCCAATGCCAGGCTGTTGCAAACCAAACTGGCGCGCGCCCAGCTCCAGCGTCAGAAAGTGCAGGCCAACCAGCAGAATCCCTCGCTCCCGGGCCTGAACGTCGCGGATATGCTCAACGCCGCTGACATCTGTCCAGCGTGAAATACGGCGGTCGGACCAGAACCAGGCCATGCCGGTTTCCATCACGCCCATCCCGACAGACTCGAAGTTCTTCACCACCATCTGGTGGCGTTCTTGCTCGCTCATCTGCGGAAAGCACAATTCAAGATTACGATAGGCGATGCGGGCGCGGCGCTTCATAAAACGCAACGCCAGACGTCCCATTGCACAACCCAGTTTGTAAATCACCGGGTAGGGCAATTGCACGACCAACCAAAGAGCACCAATACCCAGCCAGGTTAACCAATAACGTGGATGCAGTAGCGCAACGGAGAACTTAGGTAAATTCGTCATCTCTATCCTGTCTGTAAACGAGCAATTCCCTGTATTGTCGCATTTTTTCGTGTACAGCAAAAATTTGTGGTTGGAGAACGACGATAAAAGCGGCAATTGTTGTTAATTTCTTAGTATGAAGAATGAAATGTAGCGCAAAATGTGTGGATGTAAATTGGCGATGTTTGCTTTATGATGCCGCCCGATTTCATTTTTACTGATTGCAGGATACGTACACCATGCCAGTGTTACACAACCGCATTTCGAACGATGCGCTTAAAGCCCGGATGTTAGCTGAAACGGAACCGCGCACGACCATCTCTTTTTATAAATATTTCACGATCGTCGATCCGCAGAGCACGCGCGACGCGTTGTACCAGATGTTTACCTCGCTGAATGTTTTTGGTCGCGTTTATCTGGCGCGTGAAGGCATTAACGCACAGATCAGCGTGCCGCAAAGTCAGGTCGCGGCGTTTCGTGAGCAGCTGTATGCGTTTGATCCCGCATTAAACGGCTTGCGTCTGAATATTGCGCTGGACGATGACGGTAAGTCCTTCTGGGTGTTGCGTATGAAAGTACGCGAGCGGATTGTGGCCGATGGTATCGACGATCCGAATTTTGATGCCAGCGACGTTGGCGAGTACTTGAAAGCGGCGGAAGTGAACGCCATGCTGGACGATCCTGATGCCGTGTTTATCGACATGCGTAACCACTACGAATATGAAGTGGGGCATTTCGAAAATGCGCTGGAAATTCCGGCTGACACGTTCCGCGAGCAGTTGCCGAAAGCTGTTGAAATGATGCAGGAGCATAGAGACAAGAAAATCGTCATGTACTGTACGGGCGGTATTCGTTGTGAAAAAGCCAGCGCCTGGATGAAGCATAACGGTTTTAACAAAGTGTGGCACATTGAGGGCGGCATCATTGAGTACGCGCGTAAGGCGCGCGAGCAGGGGCTGCCGGTGCGTTTCATTGGTAAGAACTTTGTGTTTGATGAGCGCATGGGAGAGCGGATCTCTGATGAGGTTATCGCGCATTGTCACCAGTGCGGCGCTCCGTGCGACAGCCATACCAACTGTAAAAATGATGGTTGCCATCTGCTGTTTATTCAGTGCCCGGCTTGCGCCGAGAAGTTTAAAGGCTGCTGTAGCGAGCTGTGCTGTGAAGAGAGCAGTTTGCCGGAAGAGGAACAGCGCCGTCGCCGCGCTGGCCGTGAAAATGGCAATAAAATCTTCAATAAATCGCGTGGCCGCCTGAATACCCAACTGGGCATTCCCGACCCGGCGGAATAACGTAGCGCCATCCGGCATTACGCCCGGTGGCGCTTTGCTTACCGGGCGTTCAATGTGTGCTGAAGGCGACGCTGTCATCCGGCATTACGCCCGGTGGCGCTTTGCTTACCGGGCGTTCAATGTGTGCTGAAGGCGACGCTGTCATCCGGCATTGCGCCCGGTGGCGCTCCGCTTACCGGGCCTACAATATGTGCTGAAGGCGACGCTGTCATCCGGCATTGCGCCCGGTGGCGCTCCGCTTACCGGGCCTACAATATGTGCTGAAGGCAATGCCGTCATCCGGCATCACGCCCGGAGGCGCTTTGCTTACCGGGCCTACAATGTGTGTTGCTGTAGGCCGGATAAGGCGAAGCCGCCATCCGGCATTCGTTACTTCTGCTGTACGCCTTCCACCGAGATAATCAGATCGACTTCCTGCGATGCAGGGCCGAGGTCGGTAGTGATGTTAAAGTCTTTCAGCTTAATTTTACCTTCCGCTTCAAAGCCCGCGCGTTTCCCGCCCCACGGATCGTCACCCTGGCCGATCAGCTTCGCTTCCAGCGTGACCGGTTTGGTGACGCCATTGAGCGTCAGGTCGCCGGTGATATCCAGCTCGTCGCCATCTTTTTTCACGCTGGTCGAGGTAAACGTCGCCTGCGGGAATTTCGCCACGTTCAGGAAATCAGCGCTACGCAGGTGCTTATCACGCTCTGCATGGTTGGTATCAACGCTGTTGGTGTTAATGGTGACGTTCACTTTATCCGCAGCCGGATTTTTTTCATCGAAGGTAAATGTCCCGTCGAAATCTTTGAACGTCCCGTACAGCCAGCTGTAACCCAGGTGCTGGATACGGAAGTTAACGAAGGCGTGTTGTCCCTCTTTATCAATTTTATAGTCTGCCGCGATTGCAGAACCAGTGGTGAATAACAGGGAAGCAAAAGTCAGTCCCAGCAGGCTTTTTTTCATTTTTCAACTCCATAGTCAGGCGACGATCTCCCCAGCATACGCTTCAGGGTGTCGTCTTTATCGATGAAATGGTGCTTCAGGGCCATTAGCCCATGCAGAACAGACAAAATCACAACGCTCCAGGCCAGCCACAGGTGCAGACTACCGGCAAGATCGGCCTGAGCGCCCGCGTCGGCCAGCGTGGCGGGCACGTCAAACCACCCAAACACGCTGATCGGTTTGCCGTCGGCGGTTGAGATCAGATAGCCGCTGATCACAATGGCGAAGAGCAGAAGATACAGCGCAAGGTGGCCCACCGCCGCACCCAGACGGGTCAGGCGTGAATAGCTTTTCAGCGCCTTTGGCGGTGGTGAGACGAAACGCCAGAAAACACGTATAACCAGCCCCATCATTAGCAGGATGCCGATACTTTTATGCAATTCCGGCGCCTGGTGATACCAGCCATCGTAATAGCTGAGCGTCACCATCCATAAACCCAGGGCAAACATGCCGTATACAACAATGGCGACCAGCCAGTGAAGCAATACAGAAATGGCGCCATAGCGCTGAGGAGTATTTTTGAATTGCATAAACACACCAATGGATATTTCAGGAGAGAATGAAAATGACCTGTTAGAGACATTAATGCAACTAATAAATAACAATCCTGGCGATATTTGTTTTTATTTCAATAAAATTGATTGAATTTGTCATTGTGCGTCAGAAGATTCGAGGTGATTAGCGGTTTTATCTATATGGGGCAGGAGGGCGGGAGGTTTCTTATTGGTCAAATTATTACAATGAAAGTTAGAGTAATCTCAGGTTTTGTCAATTTTTGTCAGCTGAAATAAATTAAAAGAACATGATATAAATAATGTCCATGATGGCCAGCAGCGACCATAAAATAACGTAGAGCATAAAATGCTCACGAATATTATTGATCAGATAGTGAAAAATACGACGCACAGCCTGACTCCTCAAAAAGAAACGGCCCCGTTTGCGAGGCCATTGGGTCATTATTGCGTAAAGCGCTTCAGTTTGAATGGCGTCAGGTCAAAAGCCGGCGATTTACCCTGTGCGAAATCGGCGGCAATCTCGCCCAATACCGAGGCGAACTTAAAGCCGTGGCCGCTCAGACCGGTGACGATCAGCGTATTATCATGTCCCGGCAATGTATCGATAATAAAATCTTCATCCGGGGAATTATCATAGGTACAGGCGGCGCCGTTCAGGCAGCAGCCAATGCCGGGCAGGATAGTGCGCAGGAAGGGGAACGCTTCGGAACCATCGCTGGCGACGGCGGCAAACGGCTTGCGCTCTTCCGGTGAGTGAATCAACTGACCACCGTTGTGTTTTCCTATTTTTAATGCGTCGTTTTCGGCGGGAAAACCGTAATACTGATCGCCGTTCGGGAGTTCTCCAGTGAACGCCGGGAAGTTATTTTTCATGCTGTAGCGCCCGTCAGCCTGATACCAGGCAAAAACTTTACGAACGGGTTGGATGGGGACTTCTGGCACCAGCGCCTGTACCCATGTACCGGCACTGATCAGCACTTTCTTCGCGCGGTATTCGCCGTCAGCGGTTTCAACGGTAACGCCGTCGTTATCGTGGTGAAGGGCAGTGACGGGGCAGTTAAAGAGCTGCGCACAGCCAGCCTCTTCGGCAAGGCGAACCCAGGTTTTGATCGCCAGTTCACTGCGCAGAAAACCGGAGTCCGTTTCGAACAGGCCAATGTAGTTGTCAGGGACGCGAATTTCAGGCCAGCGCGCCATGATGGCGGCGGCATCCAGTTGCTCAACGTTTAACTGCCATTGCTGTGCGCTGTGCGCCACGTTCGCCAGAAATGGCGAGTCCGCCGGGCCGAGGTTTATGACGCCGGAGCGAACGAAGATGGGATCTTCATTATGCGTTGAAAGCTCTTCCCATAACGTTTGCGCACGCAGCACCAGAGGAACGTATTTCTCACCCTCGCCATAAGCGTGGCGGATTAACCGGGTATCGCCGTGATGGCTGCCCTGTTGATGTGGCGGCATATGGGCATCTGTCATCAGAACCTTCAGTCCGGCGCGAGTGGCATAATATCCGGCTGCGGCGCCGACGGAACCGCTGCCAATAATGATTAAGTCGTATTTCATCAGCTTCTCTCTGCTATCGCGATTATTGCAGGGTAAATAAGTGAATTGAGATATACAAGTTATACTCGTCATACTTTCGGATTGCCGTCGCGGCGGCGCGTTTGTCGGCCGACTTTCTGTCAGTGGAATTATTGAGAGTATGAAACGATAAAGGCACCTTTTAAGGTGCCTTTGGGTGGAGGGGTCGCGTCACGTTAATGACGGCGATACTCATTTTCCTGGTAATCGCCAGATTCAATTTTGGCGATGCCTGCTTCTAATATCGAAATAAATTGTCTGGCAACATCGGTGGTTAACCAGAGCGTCTGACCAACTTCAGTCCCATCAGGGTCAGGGCGATTCGGGGTCTGGTAGTGCAAACGCAACATCAGCGCATCATAGCTGTCAACGGTGCTGATGTCCCATCCTACAAGCGGATGAGTCTGAATGACTTCATTATTCTTTTCCATTATGCCCCCTAATACGTGTTACAAGACAACGGTTTTCGAGGTTCAATGCGTGTTTTTTCTGAAGCAACTTCAGTATATCAATAAATAAGGCTATTCACTGGAAATTTAAAGGGTGACAGAATAAATTTCTTCTTTTTAAGAATTATGTGCACAATAAAACAGCATGTTATTCATATTTTTTTGGCATGTTGTGCAGTTATTTTGAGTAATGGATTAAAAAGCGACCAGTTGCGCAAATAAAAAAGCCGGGGCGACCCGGCAAAAACGAACATTACTGCATATCATTTTTTATTCATTGACGAACCAGTCATCCGCGCTTTCCCAGGTTTCCTGTAGGATTTCGCTGATGCGTTCTTTATCCTCTTTTGTCGCGCCAATGACCGACAAATTGTTGGCTGCGGCATAACGGACGACAACATTGCCCGCGTTATCTGGAAAAGAGTGATGGATACGGCGGGAGAGTTCACCAGCCAGCGCGTCAATCGCGCCAGCAGGCAAAGGTGACGTTTTCGCTATAGTGACTTCAATACGCATAATGGCCCCCTGTTGAATATACTGTGTATTTATACAGTTAACCTTTCCGGCTTACAACAGTTGGCCACATTTTTTTTATTATTTTACTGACCAGCGTACGCGCTCGCCGCCCAGGAAGGGCACCAGTGAGTCATCGGCAAGCGTGATGCTTTCCGGGACGAGCTGTTCTTCGCGTACCAGTTCAACGTAGGTTTCATTGACCGGCAGGCCGTAGAACCGTGGCCCATTGAGTGAGCAGAACGCTTCAAAATGCGCGAGGGCGTTCATCTCTTCAAAGACCGTAGCGTAGCTGCCAAGCGCCGTCGGGGCATTAAAGCAGCCTGCGCAGCCGCAGCTGGTTTCTTTCCGATGACGGGTGTGCGGCGCGGAGTCGGTACCGAGGAAGGCGCGGCTAAATCCGCTGGCGACCAGTTCACGCAAGGCCTGCTGGTGGACGTTACGTTTGAGGATCGGCAGGCAATACAGATGCGGGCGAATGCCGCCGACCAGCATATGGTTGCGATTAAACATCAGATGCTGTGGCGTGATGGTGGCGGCTAACAGCTCGTTGCCGTCGCGAACGTACTCTGCGGCATCTTTGGTGGTAATGTGCTCAAACACGACCTTCAACGCCGTCAGACGCTGGCGCAGCGGCTCCATCACCGTTTCAATAAACCGCGCTTCGCGGTCAAAAATATCGATATCAGCATGGGTAACTTCGCCGTGTACCAGCAACGGCATACCGAGTTTTTCCATGCGCTCCAGTACCGGCATGATCGTATCGACAGAGGTGACGCCGTGGCTGGAGTTGGTGGTCGCGTTGGCCGGATAGAGTTTTGCTGCGGTAAAGACGCCTTCGCGGAATCCGCGCTCAAGCTCATCAGGATCAAGCGTATCCGTTAAGTAGCAGGTCATCAGTGGGGTAAAGTCATGCCCGGCAGGAACGGCATCAAGAATGCGCTGGCGGTATGCGATGGCCGCATCGACCGTCGTAACAGGCGGCGCCAGGTTCGGCATCACTATCGCGCGGCCATAAATTTCACTGGTGTAAGGCACGACAGTTTTTAACATGTCGCCATCGCGAAGGTGAACGTGCCAGTCGTCTGGGCGGCGGATCTTTAAAACCTGGGATGGTGCAGTCATTAATATGCTCCGGCTGGGGGATAGTCATTTTTGCCGGAAACCAAGGATAAGCGGAAACGTTTTCGTTTGCACGAAAAAAAGGGCGCAAATGCGCCCTGGTGCGTTAGTCGGTGAACGGGATGATGATTTCGCCCGGTTTAACCTCTATGCCTTTGGCATATTTTTTCGCCAGCGCTTCGCCTTTGCTGCTGTCTTCACGCAAAACGTAGGCCGGTTGTTGATTAAAATAATTACGCAACGACTGATTCAGGTAAGGCATCAGCGTTTGCAGCACCGATTGCATTTTTTCCGGCGTTACGGTTGCATCCACCACTTCCATTTCTTGCAGATAAATCGCGCCTTTTTCTTTGTTAAAGACCGGTAGCGCTTTCAGCTTCAGTTTCATGGTGGCTTTCTGGCTGCCAAACAGGGAGCTCATATCCAGGTTCGCATCACCGGTTAGCGTGACTTTGTTGGGCTCTTCCCGGCCAATCTGGCTGCTGAGATTCGTCAGTACAATATGCGCATCCGCGATGCCCGGTAAGCCAATGTCTTTGGAAAAATTATTCCGTTTTTCAAGCGCCTGATTAATTTCTTGCTCGCTTACCGTGTACTGCGTGAGTTGGTTGCAGCCAACCAACAGGCCGCTAACCAACAATGCAGCGGCAAAGACAATCTTTTTCATGGGGTTCCTCAACATGATGCCCGTGTCGTAATCCTGACACAAAGCAGCATGTGGCACCAGCACGCCGCGCACCAGCAGAAAAAACTGAAAGGGTGGCGGCATGGCGCCTCCACCCACAAGCATTAGAGGGCCATAGACGATAACAGGTTGATTTGCGTCTGTTTTGCCATGTTATCACGGTAATCAGCGACCCGGGTTGGCCAGTTTATGCCTGCGACCAGCGTCAGGTTACGTAATAACGGGAACAAATGAATATCGTCTTCAGACAGTTCACCGTTCACGGCATTGGGCTGCACAATCAATTTATCCAGCGCGCGCAGATCGTCGCTGATGTTTTTGATGAGCCCACTGGAATGCGCCAGATTTTCGCCAAAGTCGCCAATCATGGCCTCTTTTTTCTCGGTAAAGTATTTCCGCGCCGACGGCGTGGAAAACTCATCAAATGCCGATTTTGCGAAACGCGGAAGGAGCAGGCGATTGGCGTAACCGTTAACTTTGCGTAACCACTCCTCAATCGCGGGGTTCTGTTTTCCGATCAGCAAGGGTTTGCCGTCAAGGTTGTCCACATAATGGACGATATCCATACTTTCGGGCAGATAACGGCTGTCGTCCTTTTGCAGAATGGGCGCCATTTTTTTGCCGATCATGCGGGTGGGCGTTGCGTCGTCGTCGTTTGCCAGGACGTTTAGCTCAACGGGAATATTTTTCAGGCCGAAAATCATGCGGGCTTTGATGCAGAAAGGGCAGTGATCGTAAATATAAAGCTTCACGTTTCTCCTCCATTTAACTGTCGGTTCTCTTTCAGTATGGAGGAGATGAAAGCAGGTATCAAATCAGGCGCCTGGCTCCAGCATGCCGCGTGGCGTCCGTTTGTGGCTGAATTGCCAACCGAGCGCAAGAAAGGTCATGATTCCGATTACCCCAAGCATCATCCAGGGCAGTTCAGGCTGTTGCAGCGCTTTCCCCATATCGAACAACCATCCTCCGCCGATATACCCTATCGCGCCGCCAATGGCTAAACCCAGTCGACTGAAGCCCATATAGCTGCCGCGCGCCCGCGCATCGGCCAGCGAGGCGCTGAGCGTTTCACGCGCCGGTTCCGCAATGACCGAGCCGATATAGAACGTGCAAATGAGCGTGAAGAGCTGCTGTAAATTACCGACCAGCCCGACAGGCAACATACTGAGCGACATCAGCAGCAGTCCGGCCATCAGGCGGTGCTCGAGGCGAAAACGTTTCTCGCTCCAGCGGGCGATTGGGTAGAGCAGCGTCAGCGAGAGGCAGGCTTCGATCGCATACATCCACTTGACGGCGGACGGTGATCCCGCGATGTCATTGACCATGATGGGCAGCATCAGCATCACCTGTACGGCCAGCATGTAGTATCCCGCCAGGGTCAGTACGTAAGTCACGAACCGTTTGTCCGCCATGACGCGCCCCATGCCCTCGCGTACCGGGATTTTCACCGTTGACAGCTTCCACGCCGGAAGCAGCCAGGCGTTAAACGCGGCGCACAAAACGAACAGTACCGCCCCCGTCGCGCATACCAGACGAAAATCGTACTGCAACAACCAGCTACCCAATAGCGCGCCAGTCACGGCGCCCGCGCTGTCCTGCATCATCAACAGCGAAAAGAAACGACCGCGTTGTTCAGGGCGAATCAGCTTGACGACCAGCGCAGAGCGCGGCGGATCGAAAAGGGTGCCGCCAAGCCCGGAAAGAAAGCAGGAAAACCAGAGCAGCCAGGGCTCATGGGCGATCCCCATCGTCGCGAATCCGGCTGCGCGCATAAGCATCCCGGTAACAATCATTGGCTTCGCGCCAAAACGGTCGGCAATCGCGCCGCCAAAAATGCCCAGCCCTTGCTGGATGAACTGGCGCAGTCCGAGCGCAATGCCGACCATCAATGCCGCCCAGCCCATCTGGTCGACAAAGCGAATGGAGATCAGTGGAAACACCACGAAAAAGCCTAATACGACCAGCATATTATCGATGAGCAGGAAATATTTACCCAGGTTCCTGGCCTGCGAGACACGCGACATTTCCCCTCCCGGGAAAGACACTCGTCATCCTTCACGTCGCAGGCGCGTCGGCGGCGTTAGCGCTCCCCGGCCACGTATTTCTGTGCGCTTTCAGGGAGTGATTCGCTTGCCGCCGTCCTGCAACTCGAATTCTGTTGAGTTTAAAAGGTGAGCACCTTCTATTCTGCGGTGTCGGCGCGTTTTTTCCCACCTTTGCCGGGACAATATTTTTTTATCAAAAGTCCATCTTGATAGAGAGTTTTCATCAAAATGTGTGAATAAGCCAAAAAATGACGATTTGCACTTTTCACAGAGCGTACAGGCGCAGGTATAGTAACGTTATCAGGGTGTGAAGACGTTACGGGAAGGAGTAGGTATAGAATGTTTGGCTATCGCAGTAACGTGCCAAAAGTACGCTTAACAACCGACCGTCTGGTTGTGCGTTTAGTACATGAGCGTGATGCCTGGCGTCTGGCCGATTATTACGCGGAAAATCGTCATTTTTTAAAACCCTGGGAACCCGTTCGTGATGAAAGCCACTGCTATCCTTCGGGCTGGCAGGCGCGTCTGAGCATGATCGCCGAGTTTCATAAACAGGGCTCAGCGTTCTATTTCGCGCTGCTCGACCCGGAAGAGAAAGAGATCATCGGCGTGGCCAATTTTTCTAACGTGGTGCGTGGCTCATTCCACGCCTGTTATCTGGGATACTCCATCGCACAAAAGTGGCAGGGGCAGGGGCTGATGTATGAGGCCTTAACCTCGGCGATTCGCTATATGCAGCGTACGCAACATATTCACCGTATTATGGCGAACTATATGCCGCATAATAAGCGCAGCGGCGACTTGCTGGCGCGACTCGGCTTTGAAAAAGAAGGGTATGCGAAAGATTACCTGTTGATTGACGGACAGTGGCGCGATCATGTGCTGACGGCGTTGACGACGACTGAATGGACCCCCGGTCGCTAAGGAGAGGACGATGA
The DNA here is from genome assembly GCF_030333295.1 of Citrobacter sp. CK198. Lineage (NCBI taxonomy): Bacteria > Pseudomonadati > Pseudomonadota > Gammaproteobacteria > Enterobacterales > Enterobacteriaceae > Citrobacter > Citrobacter sp. CK198. Next base: position 155,611 of record NZ_JAOWGE010000031.1, read on the forward strand.
AATACGAACTAACCGCCACTGAAGCGCGAGTGATTGGCTGCCTGCTGGAAAAACAGGTGACAACGCCGGAGCAGTACCCGCTCTCGGTTAACGGCGTGGTTACCGCCTGCAATCAAAAAACCAACCGTGAACCGGTAATGAACTTATCGGAACATGAGGTGCAGGAACAGCTTGATAACTTAGTGAAACGCCATTTTCTGCGAACGGTGAGCGGCTTCGGCAATCGCGTCACCAAATATGAACAGCGCTTCTGCAACTCCGAGTTTGGCAATCTTAAACTGAGTCCGGCGGAGGTGGCGCTGATCGCTACGCTGCTGCTGCGCGGCGCCCAGACGCCAGGTGAACTGCGCAGCCGTGCATCCCGCATGTATGAATTCAGCGATATGGCAGAAGTGGAAACGACGCTGGAACAGCTTGCCGCCCGTGACGATGGCCCTTACGTTGTGCGCCTGGCGCGCGAACCGGGTAAGCGTGAAAGCCGGTATATGCACCTGTTTTGCGGCGAAGTCGATGAACCGGTGAGTTCAGATGACGCGCCGCAGGCGGCGTCGGGCGATCTGCATGCGCGCGTTGAGGCGCTGGAAGGCGAAGTCGCGGAACTGAAACAGCGCCTTGATTCGCTCCTGGCGCACCTGGGAGACTAACGTGAAAAAATTACGTATCGGTGTTGTTGGGTTAGGGGGGATCGCCCAAAAAGCCTGGTTGCCCGTACTGGGCGCATCCGGCGACTGGACGCTACAGGGGGCCTGGTCTCCTTCGCGGGATAAGGCGCTGCGCATTTGTGAAAGCTGGCGGATGCCGTACGTTGAGTCGTTGCCAGCGCTGGCGTCAACCTGCGACGCCATTTTCGTCCACTCCAGCACGGCGACGCATTATGAGGTGGTGAGCGAACTGCTCAATGCCGGGGTTCATGTCTGCGTCGATAAACCGCTGGCGGAAAACCTGCGCGATGCGGAACGGCTGGTGGCGTTGGCCGCGCGCAAAAATTTGACGCTAATGGTCGGGTTTAACCGACGCTTCGCTCCGCTCTACCGCGATCTGAAAGCGCAACTGGGCGCCGCCGCTTCTGTCCGTATGGATAAACACCGGACGGACAGCGTCGGGCCGCATGATTTGCGTTTCACGCTGCTGGATGACTACCTGCACGTTGTGGACACCGCGCTGTGGCTGACGGACGGCAAGGCGCAACTGAACGGCGGCACGTTGCAGACCAACGATCTTGGTGAGATGCTGTATGCCGAGCACCATTTTGGGGCGGATCAGTTGCAAATCACCACCAGTATGCACCGTCGCGCCGGGAGTCAGCGTGAATGTGTGCAGGCGGTGACGGACGGCGGCCTGTTTGATGTGACGGACATGCGCGAATGGCGCGAGGAACGCGGTCAGGGCGTGGTGCATAAACCCATTCCGGGCTGGCAGACAACCCAGGAACAACGTGGATTTGCCGGATGCGCCCGTCATTTTATTGAATGCGTGCAAAATCAGACGGTTCCTGAAACGGCGGACGAACAGGCAATTCTGGCGCAGCGCGTCGTAGAGAAACTCTGGCGCGAGGCAATGAGCGAATAACGCCCTGTAACATCTGGCTGTAGTAATTCATCATAATCCAGGTACTATATGCCAACTCAAAATAACACCTCTTTCTGACAGAGAATGATGGCAAACCGTGGATCGTTCTGTCGGCCTGATAAGACGTTTTTACGTGGTTATCAGGCACAGCGATATTGCCGGATGGCGGCGTAAACGCCTTTATCCGGCCTGCGGTCGGCCATGCAAGGGTTTTGCTCCAGGGTCTGGAATACAACACTGATGAATTTATTAAAATCGCTGGCTGCCGTCAGCTCGATGACCATGTTTTCGCGCGTGCTTGGTTTTGCGCGTGACGCGATTGTCGCCAGAATTTTTGGCGCAGGGATGGCGACCGACGCCTTTTTCGTGGCATTCAAGTTACCGAATCTGTTGCGGCGCATTTTTGCCGAAGGGGCATTTTCCCAGGCGTTTGTGCCGATCCTTGCAGAATACAAGAGCAAGCAGGGCGAAGAGGCGACCCGGGTTTTTGTCGCCTATGTCTCCGGGCTGCTGACTCTGGCGTTAGCCGTGGTGACGGTGGCCGGTATGCTCGCCGCGCCGTGGGTGATTATGGTAACCGCGCCGGGTTTTGCTGATACCGCTGATAAATTCGCCCTGACCACCAAACTGCTGCAAATCACCTTTCCGTATATTCTGCTGATTTCGCTGGCCTCGCTGGTGGGCGCGATCCTCAACACCTGGAACCGTTTCTCGATTCCTGCGTTTGCGCCCACATTTCTGAACATCAGTATGATCGGCTTTGCGCTGTTTGCCGCGCCGTATTTTAATCCTCCCGTACTGGCGCTGGCCTGGGCGGTGACGGTGGGCGGCGTGCTGCAACTGGTTTACCAGCTTCCTCATCTGAAGAAAATTGGGATGCTGGTATTGCCGCGCATCAATTTTCGTGACGCAGGCGCGATGCGCGTTGTGAAGCAAATGGGCCCGGCGATCCTCGGCGTTTCGGTAAGCCAGATATCTCTGATCATCAACACCATTTTCGCCTCGTTTCTGGCTTCCGGTTCGGTCTCCTGGATGTATTATGCTGACCGACTGATGGAGTTCCCGTCAGGAGTTCTGGGCGTGGCGCTGGGCACCATTTTGCTGCCTTCACTGTCTAAAAGTTTTGCCAGCGGCAATCATGATGAGTATTGCCGTCTGATGGACTGGGGGCTGCGTCTGTGTTTTCTGCTGGCATTGCCGAGCGCCGTCGCGCTGGGCATTCTGGCCAAACCGCTGACGGTATCGCTGTTCCAGTACGGCAAGTTCACCGCCTTTGATGCGTCGATGACCCAGCGCGCGCTGGTGGCCTATTCCGTTGGTCTGATTGGTTTAATCGTGGTGAAAGTTTTGGCTCCGGGATTTTACTCGCGCCAGGATATCAAAACGCCGGTCAGAATCGCCATTGTGACGCTGATCATGACTCAGTTGATGAACCTGGCGTTTATCGGGCCGTTGAAGCATGCCGGTCTGTCGCTGTCTATTGGTCTGGCGGCGTGTCTGAATGCGTCGCTGCTGTACTGGCAACTGCGCAAACAGAAAATCTTTACTCCGCAGCCGGGCTGGACGTGGTTCCTGACCCGCCTGGTGATTTCCGTGCTGGTGATGTCCGCCGCGCTGGTTGGCATGTTGCATATTATGCCTGAGTGGTCAGAAGGGACAATGCTGTGGCGTCTGGCCCGACTGATGGCGGTTGTGGTTGTGGGGATTGCCGCCTATTTCGCCGCGCTGGCGGTGTTGGGCTTTAAAGTGAAGGAATTTACTCGCCGGACGGCATAGAGCCTCTATCCGGCCAATCGCCCGGTGGCGCTGCCGCTTACCGGGCCTACAGGGTTGTTCTGTGATTGTGTCGGCTGGATTACGGCCAATTGCCCGGTGGCGCTGTCGCTTACCGGGCATACGAGTTGTTCTGTGATTGTGTCGGCCGGATTACGGCCAATTGCCCGGTGGCGCTGTCGCTTACCGGGCCTACAGAGTTGTTCTGTGATTGTGTCGGCTGGATTACGGCAATTGCCCGGTGGCGCTGTCGCTTACCGGGCCTACAGGGTTGTTCTGTGATTGTGTCGGCTGGATTACGGCCAATCGCCCGGTGGCGCTGTCGCTTACCGGGCCTACAGAGTTGTTCTGTGATTGTGTCGGCCGGATTACGGTCAATCGCCCGGTGGCGCTGTCGCTTACCGGGCCTACAGAGTTGTTCTGTGATTGTGTCGGCCGGATTACGGCAATTGCCCGGTGGTGCTGCCGCTTACCGGGCCTACAGGGTTGTTCTGTAATCGTGTAGGCCGGATAAGGCGTAGCCGCCATCCGGCAATCAGATAGAGATTTTTTTCCCGCCACGGTGGGGAGAGGCGGTTTGACCGTTCGCGCCATACAGCGTCGGTTCCTGATGCGGTTTCAGCATGTCGAGCGCCTGATGATTCCGTTCAATCTGCCCTTCCAGCAGCCAACCATTATGTTGGTTGAGATCGCGTAAATGCTGCGTTTTTTCCGTAATCGCCTGCCAGCGCCTGGCGACATCATCATTAACGTTACGCTGCGCATCTTGTTCAAGACGGCGCTGCTGCTCCAGATAATCCAGCGTCGCCAGTAAAGAGCTTTTTTCTTCTGTAATACGCTGTAACTGGCTACCGTTAATGTGACCTACGGAGAGCTGCTGCTCGGCATCCATCACCTTTTTCAGGTCATTGAGGACAGCCGTCATATGATCCAGAATTTCTGACAGACGAGTCATACGCTTATTTACTCTGTAAGTAGCTCTGCGCCTCGCGGATCAGCGAGTCTGCAATTTTACCGGTGTCCATCTTCAACTCACCGTTACGAATCGCCGTTTTCAGGGCTTCCACGCGCTCCATATTGATATCGCCGGTGCCGGGTTGCATCAGTTTCGCCTGAGCATCGCTTAACTTCACACTGGTACTGGTCGTGGTTGACGCTTTTTCCTGACGCGCTTTTTGTACCGGCGCATCGCTGGTTTCGCGCGGTTGGACAGTGCTAACGGGCTTCAAAGGTGAGGTACGGTCAATGCTCATTTATTTATCCTCATCGAGGGGTTACGCTGTAGCAGCCAGCTATCATCATTGGTTGATTATTTATCGGCAGCCACTACAAAATCTTTAACTCATTATAGATTAATAAGAATATTCCCATCAGGATCGACGGTTCCACTCACGACCTGGCCTGACAACATGCGTACGCGCGCGTTTTGCGCGACGGCGGCATTGTTCAGTGCCTGGCCTTCCGCATTGACGCTAAATCCGTCGCCGCTCGCCACCACCAGAACGCGCTGACCGGCTTTTATCCGCCATGCCTGGCGCAACATACTGAGCTGTATTGGCTGCCCGGGAACGAGGTCGCGCAAGCTGACGGCGTCCTGAATCTGGTTGATGTCCAGGACGGTTCGCGGGGGAAGCTGATCCAGCCGTCCGCGTTTTAGCGTGATGTTAGCCGGGCCAAGCGCACCGCCACGGGCGACGGGGGCCGCGGCAACAACGTAATTCCCCGTTGCCTGTACATTTACCTGTAGATAGCGCTTTTCGTTCGCGCAGCGCGCCAGTACGTTCACATGCCCCCATAACTTCGCGCTTCCGGTTACGCTCAGCGCGGGCTGTTCGCAATTCGGCAACAGATTGGGCGACGTGCGGATCGTGACGACGACGTCATCGCTGAACCCTGCCAGACGCTGAGAAAACCAGTCCGTTAACTGGGCATTCAGATCCTGGGCCATCGTCAGGGGGCTGAACAGCAGCGCCAGCAGCGCTATTCCACGTTTTAACGTTTGCATCGTCACTTCCCGCCAGTTTAAGCAATGACAGGATTCTACCTGCGTACCACAAGCATCAACGCAACAAATAGCGACGCATTTTGCGTTTATTCCGGCGATAACGCGCGCGTGATGGGATTTAAGCTGTCGGCTGAATTTTGTCATTTGCGGAGGAGATATGCTCGATAAGCTCGATGCCGCCTTACGTTTTCAACAGGAAGCGCTGAATCTGCGCGCTCAACGCCAGGAGGTGTTGGCCGCCAATATCGCTAACGCCGACACCCCTGGGTATCAGGCGCGTGATATGGATTTCGCCAGCGAACTCAAAAAAGTCATGGTGCGTGGCCGGGAAGAAACCGGCGGGATCGCGTTGAAGCTCACCTCTGCACAACACATTCCGGCCCAGACCGTCGCGTCTCCTTCGGTGGATCTGCTCTACCGTATTCCTGACCAGCCGTCCCTTGATGGCAATACCGTCGATATGGACCGCGAGCGTACGCAGTTTGCGGATAACAGTCTGAAATACCAGACGGGCCTCACCGTGTTGGGTGGACAAATCAAAGGCATGATGAATGTGCTACAGGGAGGAAACTAATTCGTGGCGCTGTTAAACATTTTTGATATTGCCGGGTCGGCGCTCACCGCGCAGTCCAAACGTCTTAACGTGGCGGCCAGTAACCTGGCGAACGCCGATAGCGTCACCGGGCCGGACGGTCAACCGTATCGCGCTAAACAGGTGGTCTTTCAGGTAGACGCGGCGCCAGGGGCGGCAACCGGTGGGGTAAAAGTGGCGGACGTCATTGAAAGTCAGGCGCCGGACAAACTGGTGTATGAGCCTGGCAACCCGCTGGCGGACGCCAATGGGTACGTAAAAATGCCTAATGTGGACGTGGTCGGTGAAATGGTCAACACCATGTCAGCCTCGCGCAGCTATCAGGCAAACGTCGAAGTTCTTAATACCGTGAAAAGCATGATGCTTAAAACGCTGACATTAGGCCAGTAAAGGAGGCGCGTATGTCTATTGCCGTAAATATGAATGACTCGACCAACTCGGGAGTCGCATCCACCAGCAGTGGCAGTTCGCTGACGGGAAGCAGCGCGAGTGATTTACAAAGCAGCTTCCTGACATTGCTGGTCGCGCAGTTGAAGAATCAGGACCCGACCAACCCACTGCAAAACAACGAGCTGACCACGCAACTGGCGCAGATCAGCACCGTTAGCGGAATTGAAAAACTGAACACCACGCTGGGCGCGATTTCCGGGCAGATCGACAACAGCCAGTCGCTACAGGCCAGCACCCTGATTGGTCATGGCGTCATGATCCCCGGCACCACCATTCTGGCCGGTACGGGCACCGAAGAGGGCGCGACCATCACCACGACGCCGTTTGGCGTGGAGTTGCAGCAGGCAGCGGATAAAGTCACCGCCACCATTACCGACAAAGACGGCAAGGTGGTGCGCACGATCAATATCGGCGAGCTGAAGGCTGGCGTTCATACCTTTACCTGGGACGGTACGTTGGAGGATGGCACAAGCGCGCCAAACGGTTCCTATAACGTCGCGATCGCCGCCAGCAACGGCAGTACGCAGCTTGTGGCGCAACCGCTTCAGTTTGCGCTGGTTCAGGGGGTTATCCGCAACAGTAGCGGTAATACCCTGGATTTAGGGACCTACGGAACCACCACACTCGACGAAGTACGGCAGATCATTTAAGCCTTTACACTTATCAGGAGTAAGTCATGGCCTTTTCTCAAGCGGTCAGCGGTCTGAACGCAGCAGCGACCAACCTCGATGTTATTGGTAATAACATCGCCAACTCCGCCACCTACGGGTTTAAATCCGGTACGGCGTCTTTTGCTGATATGTTCGCGGGCTCCAAAGTGGGCCTGGGCGTTAAAGTCGCCGGGATTACCCAGGACTTTACCGACGGCACTACCACCAACACCGGGCGTGGTCTGGATGTCGCGATTAGCCAGAACGGTTTCTTCCGTCTGGTTGACAGCAACGGCTCCGTTTTCTACAGCCGTAACGGCCAGTTCAAACTGGATGAGAACCGCAATCTGGTTAACATGCAGGGGCTGCAACTGACCGGCTATCCGGCAACCGGAACGCCGCCGACGATCCAGCAGGGTGCCAACCCAGGCCCGATCACCATCCCGAACACCCTGATGGCCGCGAAGGCGACTACCACGGCGTCTATGCAGATCAACCTTAACTCCAGCGATGAACTGCCGTCGAAAACGCCGTTTGATCCGAGCGATGCGGATTCCTACAACAAAAAGGGTACCGTTACCGTTTTTGACAGTCAGGGTAATGCCCATGATGTGAATGTGTTCTTTGTTAAGACGCAGGACAACACCTGGGAAGTTCACACCATGGACAGCAGCGATCCAACCGCGACGCCGACGTTGTCTACCACGATGGAATTCAATGAAAACGGGATGCTGGTTTCTGGTGGTTCCGCCAATATCGTCACTGGCGCAATTAATGGTGCGGACCCAGCCTCTTTCTCCCTGAGCTTCCTGAACTCCATGCAGCAGAACACTGGTGCGAACAACATCGTCGCGACCAACCAGAACGGCTATAAGCCGGGTGATCTGGTGAGCTATCAGATCAACGATGACGGCACCGTAGTGGGTAACTATTCCAACGAACAAACGCAGGTTCTGGGGCAGATCGTGCTGGCTAACTTCGCCAACAATGAAGGTCTGGCTTCTCAGGGCGATAACGTCTGGGCGGCGACGCAGGCTTCAGGCGTTGCGCTGCTTGGTACGGCGGGTACGGGTAACTTCGGTAAGTTGACCAACGGCGCGCTGGAATCCTCAAACGTGGATTTGAGTAAAGAGCTGGTGAATATGATCGTCGCGCAGCGTAACTATCAGTCAAACGCGCAGACCATCAAAACCCAGGATCAGATCCTCAACACCCTGGTTAACCTGCGCTAAGCGCCTGACGGGATGGCTTAATGGATCACGCAATATATACCGCCATGGGCGCGGCCAGTCAGACGCTTAATCAACAAGCGGTGACGGCCAGCAACCTGGCGAACGCCTCCACGCCGGGTTTTCGTGCGCAACTTAATGCGTTGCGCGCGGTGCCGGTGGAAGGTCTCTCTTTACCGACGCGTACGCTGGTGGCTGCGTCCACGCCGGGAGCCGATATGACGCCCGGGCAGATGGATTACACCTCGCGCCCGCTGGATGTGGCGCTGCAACAGGATGGCTGGCTGGTTGTTCAGACCGCTGATGGTAACGAGGGATACACCCGTAACGGCAGCATTCAGGTAGACCCGACCGGGCAACTGACAATTCAGGGGCATCCGGTTATCGGTGAAGCCGGGCCGATTGCCGTTCCTGAAGGTTCAGAAATCACTATCGCGGCAGACGGGACTATCTCTGCGCTTAACCCTGGCGATCCGGCCAATACCGTCGCACCGGTAGGACGTCTGAAGCTGGTGAAAGCGCTTGGCAGCGAAGTGCAACGCGGCGATGACGGTATGTTCCGTTTAAGCGCGGCGACACAGGCTGCGCGTGGCCCGGTGTTGCAGGCTGACCCGTCCATTCGCGTGATGTCTGGCGTACTGGAGGGCAGTAACGTGAATGCGGTGTCCGCCATGAGCGATATGATCGCTAACGCCCGCCGTTTTGAAATGCAGATGAAGGTTATCAGCAGCGTGGATGACAATGCCGGGCGCGCTAACCAACTGCTGTCGATGAGTTAATACAGGACATTTTATGATCAGTTCATTATGGATCGCCAAAACCGGCCTGGACGCGCAGCAAACCAACATGGATGTGATTGCCAACAACCTGGCAAACGTCAGCACCAATGGTTTTAAGCGTCAACGCGCGGTGTTTGAAGACCTGCTGTACCAGACGATTCGTCAGCCTGGCGCGCAGTCGTCAGAACAGACGACCTTACCTTCTGGTCTGCAAATCGGTACGGGCGTTCGCCCGGTCGCCACCGAGCGTCTGCATAGTCAGGGTAACCTGTCTCAGACCAACAACAGTAAAGATGTCGCCATCAAAGGGCAGGGCTTCTTTCAGGTGATGCTGCCGGATGGCACTTCTGCTTATACCCGTGACGGTTCTTTCCAGGTGGATCAGAATGGCCAACTGGTCACGGCGGGCGGCTTCCAGGTACAGCCAGCGATCACCATTCCGGCGAACTCGCTGAGCATCACCGTGGGTCGCGATGGCGTGGTAAGCGTAACTCAGCAGGGGCAGGCCGCGCCGGTACAGGTGGGGCAGCTTAACCTGACCACGTTCATGAACGATACGGGTCTGGAAAGCATTGGTGAAAACCTGTACACCGAAACGCAATCCTCGGGTGCGCCGAATGAGAGTACGCCAGGGCTTAACGGTGCGGGTCTGCTGTATCAGGGCTATGTCGAAACCTCTAACGTAAACGTGGCGGAAGAACTGGTGAATATGATCCAGGTTCAGCGCGCTTACGAAATTAACAGCAAAGCGGTATCGACTACCGATCAGATGCTGCAAAAACTGACGCAACTCTAAGTGTCGTCCGGTGAGGGAAACCTCACCGGCACACTGATTTTGAAGATGAAGGCAATGCAAAAATACGCTGCGCACCATTACCCGATTATGGCCCTGCTGGTGGTTTCACTGACAGGATGTGCCTGGATACCTTCCACACCGCTCGTGCAGGGCGCGACCACTGCACAGCCCATACCGGGCCCGACTCCGGTGGCGAATGGTTCCATTTTTCAGTCTGCGCAGCCGATCAACTATGGCTATCAGCCGCTGTTTGAAGACCGACGTCCACGCAATATCGGCGATACGCTGACGATTGTATTGCAGGAAAACGTCAGCGCCAGTAAGAGCTCCTCCGCCAATGCCAGCCGTGATGGTAAAACCAACTTCGGCTTTGATACGGTTCCTCGTTATTTGCAGGGATTGTTCGGCAACGCGCGTGCAGATATGGAAGCCTCTGGCGGGAACTCCTTCAACGGTAAAGGCGGCGCGAACGCCAGCAATACCTTTAGCGGCACGCTGACCGTGACCGTCGATCAGGTACTGGCAAATGGCAATTTACACGTCGTGGGTGAAAAACAGATCGCCATTAATCAGGGCACTGAGTTCATCCGCTTCTCCGGGGTCGTGAACCCACGCACCATCAGCGGCAGCAACTCCGTTCCGTCAACACAGGTTGCGGATGCGCGCATTGAATATGTCGGCAACGGCTATATCAACGAGGCGCAAAATATGGGTTGGCTGCAACGTTTCTTCCTTAACTTGTCGCCGATGTAAGCGAGGTCTCCAGTGTTTAAATCTCTTGTTGGAATTGTACTGATACTGGCAACCACCCTGGCGCATGCCGATCGTATTCGGGATCTGACCAGCGTGCAGGGGGTGCGGGAAAACTCGCTGATTGGTTACGGGCTGGTGGTCGGCCTGGACGGGACGGGCGACCAGACGACCCAGACGCCCTTTACCACCCAGACGCTGAATAACATGCTGTCTCAGTTGGGGATCACCGTCCCGACGGGCACCAATATGCAGTTGAAAAACGTTGCGGCGGTAATGGTCACTGCGCAATTTCCGGCATTCGGTCGCCAGGGGCAAACGATCGACGTGGTGGTGTCCTCAATGGGGAACGCGAAAAGTCTGCGCGGCGGTACATTGCTGATGACGCCGCTGAAAGGGGTCGATAGCCAGGTGTATGCCCTGGCGCAGGGAAATATTTTAGTCGGCGGCGCAGGGGCGTCTGCGGGCGGCAGCAGCGTACAGGTTAACCAGCTCAATGGCGGGCGTATCACCAATGGCGCAATTATTGAACGCGAGCTGCCCAGCCAGTTTGGCGGCGGAAATACCCTCAATCTGCAACTGAACAACGAAGACTTCGCAATGGCGCAGCAGATCACTGACACCATCAACCGCGCCCGTGGCTATGGCAGTGCGACCGCGCTGGATGCGCGCACGATTCAGGTTCGCGTACCCAGCGGCAACAGCTCGCAGGTCCGTTTCCTGGCGGATATCCAGAATCTGGAGGTGAACGTCACACCACAGGACGCGAAGGTGGTGATTAACTCCCGTACCGGTTCCGTGGTGATGAACCGTGAAGTGACGCTGGACAGCTGCGCCGTCGCGCAAGGCAATTTGTCCGTAACGGTGAATCGCCAGGCGAACGTCAGCCAGCCGGACACGCCGTTTGGCGGGGGGCAGACGGTCGTCACGCCACAAACGCAGATTGATTTACGTCAGAGCGGCGGTTCGCTGCAAAGCGTCCGTTCCAGCGCCAACCTGAACAACGTCGTCCGCGCGCTGAATGCGCTGGGCGCCACGCCGATGGATCTGATGTCCATCCTGCAATCCATGCAGAGCGCGGGTTGTCTGCGCGCCAAACTGGAAATTATCTGATGATTGGTGACAGCAAACTGTTGGCCAGCGCGGCCTGGGATGCGCAATCGCTCAATGAGCTGAAAGCCAAAGCGGGGCAAGATCCGGCGGCGAATATCCGCCCGGTCGCTCGTCAGGTTGAAGGGATGTTTGTGCAGATGATGCTGAAAAGCATGCGTGAAGCGCTGCCGAAAGACGGCATATTCAGCAGCGATCAAACGCGACTGTACACCAGCATGTATGACCAGCAGATTGCGCAGCAGATGACCGCCGGTAAAGGGTTGGGACTGGCGGAGATGATGGTCAGGCAGATGACCGAGGGGCAGACGCAGCCTGCGGAAGACGCGCCGCAGGTGCCAATGAAGTTCCCTCTGGAAACGGTGACCAGCTATCAAAATCAGGCGCTGACGCAGCTGGTGCGTAAGGCGATGCCAAAAGCGCCGGAAAATAATGATGAGCCGCTGTCCGGCGACAGCAAAGACTTCCTGGCCCAGCTTTCGCTTCCGGCACGCCTGGCAAGTGAACAAAGCGGCGTGCCGCATCATCTGATTCTGGCGCAGGCGGCGCTGGAGTCGGGATGGGGTCAGCGACAGATCCGCCGTGAAAATGGCGAGCCGAGCTTTAACCTGTTTGGTATTAAGGCCTCGTCCAACTGGAAGGGGCCGGTAACAGAGATCACCACCACCGAATATGAGAACGGCGAAGCGAAGAAGGTAAAAGCGAAATTCCGCGTTTACAGCTCCTATCTGGAGGCGCTATCGGATTATGTGGGGCTGCTGACCCGTAACCCGCGCTATGCCGCGGTGACCGCCGCGTCTACCGCTGAACAGGGCGCACAGGCGTTACAAAATGCCGGTTATGCAACCGATCCTGACTATGCGCGTAAATTAACCAACATGATTCAACAGCTGAAATCCATGAGCGACAAGGTGAGCAAAACGTACAGTGCGAATCTCGACAATCTCTTTTAAATAGCTCAAGTCCAGAAACCTGCTGCCGATAATAACCAGTATTGAAGGATTACAAGGAACCTCCATGTCCAGCTTAATTAACAACGCCATGAGCGGACTTAGCGCAGCCCAGGCTGCGTTAAATACTGCCAGTAATAACATCTCCAGCTATAACGTTGCCGGGTATACCCGACAGACGACGATTATGGCGCAGGCCAACAGTACGCTGGGAGCGGGCGGTTGGGTCGGTAATGGCGTCTACGTTTCTGGCGTACAGCGTGAGTATGATTCTTTTATTACCAATCAGTTACGCGCAGCGCAGAATCAGAGCAGTGGTTTGACCGTGCGGTATGAGCAAATGTCGAAAATTGATAACCTGCTCTCCAGTACCACCAGCTCAATTTCGACCTCCTTGCAGGATTTCTTCTCCAGCCTGCAAACGCTGGTCAGCAACGCGGAGGATCCGGCGGCGCGTCAGGCGCTTATCGGTAAAGCCGACGGCCTGGTAAACCAGTTTAAAACGACCGATCAGTACCTGCGCGATCAGGATAAGCAGGTCAATATTGCCATTGGCTCCAGCGTTGAGCAGATCAATAATTACACGAAGCAGATCGCCAGCCTGAACGATCAGATTTCCCGTCTGACCGGGGTGGGCGCGGGCGCTTCACCGAACGATCTTCTCGACCAACGCGACCAACTGGTGAGTGAGCTGAACCAGATTGTTGGTGTGGAAGTTAGCGTCCAGGACGGCGGCACCTATAACCTGACGATGGCGAATGGCTATACCCTGGTGCAGGGCAGCAGTGCTCGTCAACTGGCCGCGGTGCCGTCCAGCGCCGATCCGTCACGCACCACGGTCGCCTATGTTGATGCGACTGCCGGAAACGTTGAAATTCCAGAAAAATTGCTCAATAGCGGCTCGCTTGGCGGGTTGCTGACGTTCCGCTCTCAGGATCTGGATCAGACTCGCAATACCCTCAACCAGCTGGCGCTGGCCTTTGCCGAAGCGTTTAATGCCCAGCATAAACAGGGATATGATGCCAATGGCGATCAGGGCGAGGACTTCTTTTCCATCGGTAAACCGTCCGTATTGAGTAATGCGAAAAATACGGGTAGCGGAACCTTGTCTGCGGAAGTCACCGACAGTTCCGCAGTACAGGCTACCAATTATAAGCTGGTATTTGATGGTCAGGACTGGCAGGTCACGCGCTTGTCAGACAACACCAGCTTTAAGGCGGTTGAAACCAACGGGAAACTGACGTTTGACGGGCTGGAAGTGACGGTCGGGGCAGGGGCAAATGTGAATGACAGCTTTACCCTGAAGCCGGTTAGCGATGCCATTGTGAACATGAACGTACTGGTGACTGATGAATCCAAAATCGCAATGGCCTCTGATGCTGATGCGGGTGAAAGTGATAACCGTAACGGTCAGGCACTGCTGGATTTACAAACCCAGAAAACGGTAGGCAATAAGTCCTTTAATGATGCTTACGCGACGCTGGTCAGCGATGTGGGGAACAAAACCGCCACGTTGAAAACCAGCAGCACGGCGCAGGGCAATGTCGTGACTCAATTGTACAACCAGCAGCAATCGATTTCCGGCGTTAACCTTGATGAAGAATACGGCAACCTGCAACGCTACCAACAGTACTACCTGGCAAACGCCCAGGTGCTGCAAACCGCGAATACGCTGTTTGATGCGCTGTTGGGCATTCGCTAAGGGAGAGGAGGATAAATGCGTATCAGTACCCAGATGATGTACCAGCAGAATATGCGTGGTATCACCAATTCCCAGGCTGAATGGATGAAGTACGGTGAACAGATGTCCACCGGTAAGCGCGTGATTAATCCATCTGACGATCCTGTCGCTGCTTCTCAGGCTATTGTACTTGCTCAGGCCCAGGCTCAGAACAGTCAGTATGCGCTGGCACGTACCTTTGCCACTCAGAAAGTGTCGCTGGAAGAAAACGTGCTAAGCCAGGTGACTACTTCGATTCAAACGGCGCAGGAAAAAATCGTTAACGCCGCTAACGGCACTTTAAGCGACGATGACCGTGCCTCGCTGGCGATCGAACTACAGGGGGTTCGCGATCAGTTAATGAACCTGGCCAATAGCACCGACGGCAACGGTCGTTACATTTTCGCGGGCTATAAAACTGAAAAAGCGCCGTTTGATCAGGCGAATGGTGACTATAGCGGGGGCACTGAAAACATCATCCAACAAGTTGATGTTTCGCGTACGATGGTAATTGGCCATACGGGCGATCAGATTTTTAATCGTATTACCAGTAATGCTGTACCGGAGCCTGATAACAGCGCCTCAGAAACCAACCTGTTTGCGATGCTGGATACGGCCATTGCAGCGCTGAATACGCCAGTTGCCGGCGATGATGTGAAGAAAGCGGAAGCCGATGCGGCGATTGATAAAACGAATCGCGGTTTAAGAAATTCACTTAATAACGTCCTGACCGTTCGTGCGGAACTGGGAACGCAATTGAGTGAGCTGGATTCCCTGGATTCATTGGGAAGCGAGCGCGCACTGGGTCAGGCGCAGCAGATGAGCGATCTGGTCGATGTGGACTGGAATGCGGCCATCTCGTCGTATGTAATGCAACAGGCTGCGTTACAGGCGTCCTATAAAGCGTTTAGCGATATGCAAGGAATGTCTCTGTTTCAGTTGAACAGATAGCACATGTTTTGAAACATATCATGAAACTGGGTATGTTTTGTCTGCCCGCTCCCTTCACCCCGGAGCGGGCATTTTTTTGCCCGGAAAACAGATAACGGGCACCGATTGCAGGTACAAAAAAGCCGACCCGCAGGTCGGCTTATCTTTAACATCGCGTTCAGCTTATTCTACAGGCTGCGGGCGCGTGGCTGGTGCGGCGGCCTGATGCGTTGCGCTATGACCACCCGCCGCACCTTTACCTTCAAAGATGAAGGCAGGGCGCTGCCAGTCGCTGTGATGTGGCGCTTCCGGGACATATTCCGGCGCAGGCGCGCGGGTCATCGGCGCACTGGCGTGGCTGACGGGTTTCTCCCCGGTTGTTACCGCGCTTTCTGACACGGTTTCAGCAACGGCAACGGCGACAGGCGCAGCGACAATCTCTTCCGGTTCAGCGGCAACAACGACAGGTTCAACCGTTTCTTTAACGATCTCTTCCGGTTCGGCGATGACAACGTCAGCGGATTCTTCAGCCGTCGTGGTTTCCTGAACGTCAGCGACAGGTTCCGCTTGTGCAGCGACTTCCTGCGCAACAGGGACGTCAGCCTCTGCAATCACCTGAGGTTGTTCTTCAACCGGGGTGGCAATTACTTCAGGATGCGTTGTTTCCACAGTAGCGGGCTGAGGTTCAGCGACAACGGTTTCAGTTTGAACCGGTGCGTCTACAACCTGTTCGGCTGCGGCAGCGACGACCTGCGGCTCTACTGCAACTGGCTGAGCTTGTACGGTCCCTTCTTCGTGCTGTGCTTCAACCTGCGTATCCTGAGGACGGGCGACAGGGTAGCGAATCCACACTTTGCCAGACGCCATTTCCGGTGAAGCGCAAGCGACGGTTAACGGCATTGGCGATTGAAGCGGGTAACGCTCATCGCGGTAGCGACGACGGCGCTGGCCGCTGACGCGCAGGTGGCGAGGAGAACGACGGGAGCGACGCGGCATTCCTGCGTTATCACGCGCTTCGCCGTTTTCTTCCTGCTCTGCTGGCGCAACGTCTGCGATCGCTGGCAGGTCAACTTTCGCCAGTTCAGTACGCTGAGCAGGCGCGCTTTGCGTAGCAGGCTGGGCGGCGACAGCGTCTTCGACGACTGGCGTTGCGACAGCTTCTGCTTCAGAGGTTGCAGAGTCTGTGTAACGAACTTTCTGGCTCAGCTGACGCTGTTTGCGGCGAGGCTGCGGCTGACGAACGCGTTCTTCCTGTTCTGTTTCCTGAGCCGGTTGCTCATCCAGATTCAGCGCCTTGACTTCTTGCTGCGCCTGACGTTTTTCATCGTTGCGACGACGGTTGCGTTCACGACGCGGCGTCTGCTGCTCGTCACCGGACTTCGCCTTATCGGCAACGTCGTTAGACTGCTGGCGGTTGTCACGCGCTTCTGCGTTCTGCTGCTGTGCCTGACGACGGTTACGACGGTTGTCATCACGGTTTTCACCGCCTTCAGCGCGGTTGTCGCGATTATCACGGTTGTCACGGCGATCGTTACGGTCGCGGCGATTATTCTGGCGAGACTTACGACGATCCTGCTGACGCTCCGGTTTTTCCTCTGCTTTCGGTGCAGGTTGTTCAACCGGCTTGGCGACTTCGCTGCCGCTGAACATGTTTTTCAGCGCGCCGAAGAAGCGGGTAAGCAGACCTGGCTGTGCAGGCGCAGTGGCAACGGCTTTCGGTGCTGCCGTCGCTGCTTTCACCGCAGGTTCTGCTGGCGTCGGCGCAGGCGGCACTTCTGGCATTGCGAAGGTCGCCAGTGCTGGCTGCTCAGGACGTTTTCGCTCGGCGTACTCTTCTTCAGAAGGCAACGCCATCGCTTCTTCATGCAGTTTCGGCAGCATGTAGCTCAGGGTTGGCGTTTCTTCCCCTTTACGTACGCGCAGAACGGAGTAGTGCGGCGTTTCCATCTGATCGTTTGGTACGATCACGCAGCGCACGCCATCCTGGCGAGTCTCAATAGCATTAACCGCGGTGCGCTTTTCGTTAAGCAGGTAAGAGGCGATCGGAACCGGAACAATGGCGTGAACTTCCTGGGTATTCTCTTTCAGCGCTTCTTCTTCAATCAGACGCAGAATAGACAGGGAGAGCGATTCGTTGTCGCGGACGGTGCCGGTGCCGCTACAGCGTGGGCAGACGTGATGGCTGGACTCGCCCAGAGACGGGCTGAGACGCTGGCGGGACATCTCCAGCAGGCCAAAACGAGAAATATGGCTAATCTGGATACGCGCACGATCCTGACGTACCGCTTCGCGCAGACGGTTTTCCACCGCGCGCTGGTGGCGTACTGGCGTCATGTCGATGAAGTCGATAACGATCAGGCCGCCGAGGTCGCGCAAGCGCAACTGGCGAGCAATTTCATCGGCCGCTTCCAGGTTTGTGTTAAACGCGGTTTCTTCGATATCGCCGCCGCGTGTGGCACGCGCGGAGTTAATATCAATCGCGGTTAACGCTTCGGTTGTGTCGATAACGATAGAGCCGCCGGAAGGCAGACGCACTTCACGCTGGAAGGCGGATTCAATTTGCGACTCGATCTGGTAGTGGCTGAACAGCGGAATTTCGCCGGTGTAAAGCTTAATCTTGCTGCTGAAATCCGGGCGACCCAACGCCGCGATGTGCTGGCGCGCCAGCTCAAGCACTTTCGGATTATCGATAAGAATTTCGCCGATATCCTGACGTAAGTAGTCACGGAATGCGCGGACGATAACGTTGCTTTCCTGATGGATCAGGAATGGAGCAGGGCGGCTTTCAGCGGCTTTCTGAATCGCTTCCCAGTGTTTCAGGCGGAAGCTCAGGTCCCACTGCAACGCTTCGGCGGATTTGCCGACGCCTGCGGTGCGCACGATAAGCCCCATGCCGTCAGGCAGTTCGAGGCTTGCCAGCGCTTCTTTTAATTCGGTGCGATCGTCGCCTTCAATGCGACGGGAGATGCCGCCCGCGCGCGGGTTGTTCGGCATTAAAACCAGATAGCTCCCTGCCAGACTGATAAACGTCGTCAGCGCAGCGCCTTTGTTGCCGCGTTCTTCTTTATCAATCTGAACAATCACTTCCTGACCTTCGCGCAACACATCTTTAATGTTTGGACGGCCGTGGGCGTTGTAGTTGGCGGGGAAATATTCGCGGGCAATTTCTTTTAACGGGAGGAAACCGTGACGTTCAGCGCCGTAATCAACAAAAGCCGCTTCCAGACTCGGTTCGATACGGGTAATTTTGCCTTTATAGATGTTCGCTTTTTTCTGCTCGTGTCCTGGACTCTCAATGTCCAGGTCGTACAGGCGCTGCCCATCTACAAGGGCAACACGCAACTCTTCCTGCTGAGTTGCGTTGATTAACATTCTTTTCATCGTAACTTACTCATTATTCTTACATTGACGACTAAGCTGCGGGCATAGTAATGCCTTTCCGGGTGTGAACCGATGGCCTCGTGTCTATTCGCGTCGCCAACCTCACGGTTATCGTCTGCTCAAAGAGGCGCAGAGTGTCGGTTGCCTGTATTTCATACGGAAATACAGCGCAATTATCAGGGGAACAGCCTGGGAGTTACTCTCCAGAGAAGATTCCATTATGTTCATCGTCTTTCACGCCGCAGATGCGTTGGCTTTATCTGCTCACCCGGGCATAAGCTCCTGGGGATTCCCAGATTTGCCGCCTTTCTGCAACGCGTAGTACATAGAACATATACCGGTAAGGACTGCAACCCGCAGCCCGCTAACTGCCTGAAAAATCAATACGTCTTACGCCATTGCTGCGTTGATGATCTGTCTGGCAAAATGGGTCATTCCGTAAAATTTCTTGTTTTAACAAGGTTCGACACGGAAACGGTTACATTATTCCACTGCTAACCTTGTTATAGCAAGATGACTTTTACCATTTATCACCCGGTTACTCACAGTTTTTTCACTTCCTCATGGCGATTGGTTTAATAACCAGCAAATTGGTCATGTTGAACGTGAGTAACAGGATATAGAAGTAAATATAAGCATAGAAAAATGAGTGGCGCTAATCCTTATGGCTATTTAGAATCGGCCCCCATGAAAACTGAGACTCCATCCGTAAAAATAGTTGCCATTACTGCCGACGAAGCGGGGCAACGCATCGATAACTTTTTGCGCACGCAACTCAAAGGCGTACCGAAAAGCATGATTTACCGCATTTTGCGTAAAGGCGAAGTGCGGGTGAACAAAAAACGCATCAAACCGGAATATAAGCTCGAAGCCGGGGATGAAGTGCGTATTCCGCCGGTGCGCGTCGCCGAACGCGAAGAAGAGGCCGTTTCGCCGCATTTGCAAAAAGTGGCGGCGCTGGCCGATGTCATTTTGTATGAAGATGACCATATCCTTGTGCTGAACAAACCTTCCGGTACGGCGGTGCATGGCGGAAGCGGGTTGAGCTTCGGCGTTATTGAGGGGCTGCGCGCGTTGCGGCCAGAAGCGCGTTTCCTGGAACTGGTGCATCGTCTGGACCGCGATACCTCTGGCGTACTGCTGGTTGCGAAAAAACGCTCAGCGCTGCGTTCTTTGCATGAGCAACTGCGTGAGAAGGGGATGCAGAAAGATTATCTGGCGCTGGTTCGCGGCCAGTGGCAGTCGCATGTTAAATCGGTACAGGCGCCTTTATTAAAGAATATTCTGCAAAGCGGCGAACGTATTGTACGTGTGAGTCAGGAAGGAAAACCCTCCGAAACGCGCTTTAAAGTTGAAGAGCGCTATGCGTTTGCGACGCTGGTGCGCTGTAGCCCGGTGACGGGACGTACGCATCAGATTCGTGTGCATACGCTGCATGCGGGCCATCCGATCGCGTTTGACGATCGTTACGGCGATCGCGAATTTGATAAGCAGCTTGCGGGAACGGGGCTGTCACGGCTTTTTCTGCACGCGGCAGCGCTGAAGTTTACCCATCCGGGGACTGGCGAGGTGATGCGTATCGAAGCGCCGATGGATAACCAACTCAAGCATTGCCTTCAGGTGTTACGTAACAAAGCCTGATGCGCGTTGCGATATTATCGCGCTAAACCTGTAGGCCGGATAAGACGTACGTCGCCATCCGGCATCTTTACTGATGGCGCTGTGCTTATCAGGCCTACGGGCATTGCTTCGCTGTGGGCCTGATAAGATGTTTTAGCGTCGCCATCAGACGCATCCACTATGCCATCAGCGGGTTCATCTCTTCCCGGCGCAGCATCTGGCACAGCGCAATCAGCGGTAGCCCAATAAGCGTATTGGGATCTCGCCCCTCCAGGCGCTCGAAAAGGGCAATGCCAAGACCTTCGCTTTTAAAACTTCCGGCACAATGCAATGGACGCTCTTTGCGGACATAGTCCTCTATTTCCGTTTCGCTTAAATGGCGGAAATGCACATCAAACGGTTCGACTTCCGTTTGTAAATGTCCGGTTGCAGAATTATAAAGCGCCAGTCCGGTATAAAACGTCACAATATTACCGCTGGCTTTGGTTAATTGCTGGCGCGCTTTTTCTTCGGTTAACGGTTTGCCGGTAATTTCGCCATCCAGAACGCAAATTTGATCGGAGCCAATAATCAGATGATCGGGGAAACGGTGGGCGAGCGATTGTGCTTTCGCCTGTGCGAGGCGAGAGACCAAATGGCGCGGCGCTTCGCCAGACATGGGCGTTTCGTCAACCTCGGGAGCCGCGCACTCGAAAGGGATCGCCAGTTTTTCGAGCAGCGCGCGACGCCAGGGAGAGGTAGAAGCAAGGATGAGACGGGGCATATTTTTTTCCCTCAGATATAGCGTATTAATGAGAGCCATCTTAAACTATGCTCTTCGTCCTTCAAGCATGACATACAGTCACGGTTTGAGCGAAAATAAGTCTGTAACCCGCAATGTGTGCGAATTATTGGCAAAAGGCAACCGCAGGCTGCCTTTTTCTTTGACTCTATGACGTTACAAAGTTAATATGCGCGCCCTATGCAAAAGGTAAAATTACCCCTGACTCTTGATCCGGTTCGTACGGCTCAAAAACGCCTCGATTATGAAGGTATCTATACTTCTGATCTGGTAGAGCGCGTCGCCGATTCTGTAGTCAGTGTGGACAGTGATGTGGAATGCTCCATGTCGTTCGCTATCGATAACCAACGTCTCGCCGTTATTACGGGTGATGCGAAGGTGACGGTATCGCTCGAATGCCAGCGTTGCGGGAAGCCGTTTACCCATCAGGTTCACACAACGTATTGTTTTAGTCCGGTTCGTTCTGACGAACAGGCTGAAGCACTCCCGGAAGCGTATGAGCCGATTGAGGTTAACGAATTCGGTGAAATCGATCTGCTTGCAATGGTTGAAGATGAAATCATCCTCTCCTTGCCGGTAGTTCCGGTGCATGATTCTGAACACTGTGAAGTGTCCGAGGCGGACATGGTCTTTGGTGAATTGCCTGATGAAGCGCAAAAACCAAACCCATTTGCCGTATTAGCCAGCTTAAAGCGTAAGTAATTGAGGAGTAAGGTCCATGGCCGTACAACAGAATAAACCAACCCGTTCCAAACGTGGCATGCGTCGTTCTCATGACGCTCTGACCGCAGTCACCAGCCTGTCTGTAGACAAAACTTCTGGTGAAAAACACCTGCGTCACCACATCACTGCCGACGGTTACTACCGCGGCCGTAAGGTCATCGCTAAGTAATCACGCGCAAGCGTGATGAAGCTTAGTGAGGATTTCCCCGCGTAAGCGGGGAAACACCAAACCAGGCAGCGACGATACCTTGACACGTCTAACCCTGGCGTTAGATGTCATGGGGGGAGATTTCGGCCCTTCCGTGACAGTGCCTGCAGCACTGCAGGCACTGAATTCTAATTCGCAACTCACACTTCTTTTAGTCGGGGATCCCGATACCATAACGCCATTACTTGCCAAAGCTGACTTTGAACAACGTTCGCGTCTGCAGATTATCCCTGCACAGTCAGTTATTGCCAGTGATGCCCGGCCTTCGCAGGCTATCCGCGCCAGTCGCGGCAGCTCAATGCGTGTGGCCCTGGAGCTCGTGAAAGAAGGTCGAGCCGAAGCCTGTGTGAGCGCCGGTAATACGGGCGCGCTCATGGGACTTGCGAAATTATTGCTCAAACCCCTTGAGGGCATTGAGCGTCCTGCGTTGATGACGGTTTTACCGCATCAGCAGAAAGGAAAAACGGTGGTGCTGGATTTAGGCGCCAACGTCGATTGTGACAGTACCATGTTGGTGCAGTTTGCCGTGATGGGGTCCGTGATGGCGGAAGAGGTGATTGGGATAACCAATCCCCGCGTGGCGTTGCTCAATATTGGTGAAGAAGAAACCAAAGGTCTCGACAGTATTCGTGATGCCTCTGCGTTGCTCAAAACAGTCCCTTCCATCAATTACATTGGTTATCTTGAAGCCAATGAATTATTGACGGGAAAAACTGATGTGCTGGTATGTGACGGATTTACAGGTAATGTCACATTAAAGACAATGGAAGGGGTTGTCAGGATGTTCCTTTCACTGCTGAAATCTCAGGGTGAGAGTAAAAAACGGTCGTGGTGGCTGCTGTTATTAAAACGTTGGTTACAAAAAAGCCTGACGAGGCGATTCAGTCACCTCAACCCCGACCAGTATAATGGCGCCTGTCTGTTAGGATTGCGTGGCACGGTGATTAAAAGTCATGGTGCGGCCAATCAGCGAGCATTTGCCGTCGCGATTGAACAGGCAGTGCAGGCGGTGCAGCGACAAGTTCCTCAGCGAATTGCCGCTCGCCTGGAATCTGTATACCCAGCCGGATTCGAACTGTTGGAAGGTGGCAAAAACGGACACTCACGGGTGCACAATTAACGGTGTAACCTGAGCGCAACCAACATACCAGCAGTTTGCACGCGGTGGTATATAACCGAAAAGTGACTGAGCGTACATGTATACAAAGATTATTGGTACTGGCAGCTATCTGCCTGAACAAGTGCGTACTAACGCCGATTTGGAAAAGATGGTAGAGACGTCTGACGAGTGGATTGTCACGCGTACAGGCATCCGTGAACGCCATATTGCAGCGCCAAACGAAACAGTCGCGACGATGGGCTATACAGCCGCAAACCGCGCGCTTGAAATGGCGGGCATCGATAAAGACCAGATTGGCTTGATTGTGGTTGCGACCACGTCAGCAACACATGCTTTCCCAAGCGCAGCATGCCAGATTCAGAGTATGTTGGGCATTAAAGGCTGCCCGGCGTTTGACGTTGCAGCGGCCTGCGCCGGTTTTACCTACGCGTTAAGCGTTGCCGATCAGTATGTAAAATCAGGCGCCGTTAAATATGCGCTGGTCATCGGTTCCGATGTCCTGGCGCGCACCTGCGATCCCACCGATCGCGGGACGATCATTATCTTTGGTGACGGCGCGGGCGCAGCGGTTCTGAGCGCATCTGAAGAACCAGGCATTATTTCGACGCATCTTCATGCAGACGGCAGCTATGGTGAGTTGCTGACGCTGCCAAACGCCGATCGCGTCAATCCAGAAAATCCGATTTATCTGACGATGGCGGGCAACGAGGTGTTTAAAGTGGCGGTAACTGAACTGGCACACATCGTTGACGAGACGCTGGCGGCGAATAATCTGGATCGTTCCGCTCTGGACTGGCTGGTTCCGCACCAGGCTAACCTGCGCATCATCAGCGCGACAGCGAAAAAGCTGGGTATGTCGATGGATAATGTGGTGGTTACGCTGGACAGACACGGCAACACCTCTGCGGCCTCTGTGCCGTGCGCGCTGGACGAAGCCGTGCGCGACGGGCGGATTAAAGCCGGGCAGTTGGTATTGCTTGAGGCCTTCGGGGGTGGATTCACCTGGGGCTCCGCGCTGGTTCGTTTCTAGTATAAGGATTTAAACATGACGCAATTTGCTTTTGTGTTCCCGGGGCAGGGTTCCCAGACGGTTGGGATGTTGTCTGAAATGGCAGCCAGCTACCCGATCGTAGAAGAAACCTTTGCTGAAGCTTCTGCGGCGCTGGGTTATGATCTGTGGGCGCTGACGCAGCAAGGGCCTGCGGAAGAACTGAATAAGACCTGGCAGACTCAGCCAGCATTGCTGGCCGCTTCCGTTGCGCTGTATCGCGTATGGCAGCAGCAGGGCGGTAAAGCGCCAGCGCTGATGGCGGGACACAGCCTGGGGGAATACTCCGCGCTGGTATGTGCTGGCGTCATCGATTTCGCCGACGCGGTTCGTCTGGTTGAACTGCGCGGCAAGTTCATGCAGGAAGCTGTGCCGGAAGGCACCGGCGCAATGGCGGCGATCATCGGTCTGGATGATGCGTCCATCGCCAAAGCGTGTGAAGAGGCGGCTGAAGGCCAGGTGGTTTCTCCGGTGAACTTTAACTCTCCGGGCCAGGTGGTTATCGCCGGGCATAAAGACGCGGTTGAACGTGCGGGCGCAGCCTGTAAAGCCGCTGGCGCAAAACGTGCGCTGCCGCTGCCGGTAAGCGTGCCGTCACACTGTGCGCTGATGAAACCTGCGGCTGATAAGCTGGCGGTTGAATTAGCGAAAATCACCTTCAATGCCCCGACCGTACCGGTTGTGAATAACGTTGACGTGAAGTGTGAAACCGACGCTAACGCTATCCGTGATGCGCTGGTACGCCAGCTGTACAACCCGGTGCAGTGGACGAAGAGTGTAGAATTTATCGCAGCACAAGGTGTTGAACACCTTTATGAAGTGGGTCCAGGTAAAGTCCTCACTGGTCTGACTAAACGTATTGTTGACACCCTGACGGCCTCGGCGCTAAACGAACCGGCGGCACTGTCAGCGGCGCTTGAGCAATAAAAGAGGAAAACCATGAGTTTTGAAGGAAAAGTCGCGCTGGTTACCGGTGCAAGCCGTGGCATTGGCCGCGCAATTGCTGAGACGCTCGTTGCCCGTGGCGCGAAAGTCATCGGTACTGCTACCAGCGAAAATGGCGCTCAGGCCATTAGCGAATACTTAGGTGCGAACGGTAAAGGTCTGATGTTGAATGTGACCGATCCGGCATCTATTGAATCTGTTCTGGAAAATATTCGCGCAGAATTTGGTGAAGTTGATATCCTGGTCAATAATGCCGGTATCACTCGCGATAATCTGCTGATGCGAATGAAAGATGACGAGTGGAACGATATTCTCGAAACCAATCTGTCATCTGTTTTCCGTCTGTCAAAAGCGGTAATGCGCGCTATGATGAAAAAACGTCATGGACGTATTATCACTATCGGTTCTGTGGTTGGTACCATGGGAAATGCGGGTCAGGCTAACTACGCTGCGGCGAAAGCGGGTCTGATTGGCTTCAGTAAATCACTGGCGCGTGAAGTTGCGTCGCGTGGGATTACTGTCAATGTTGTGGCTCCGGGCTTTATTGAAACGGACATGACGCGTGCGCTGTCTGATGATCAGCGTGCGGGTATTCTGGCGCAGGTTCCTGCGGGTCGCCTCGGCGGCGCTCAGGAAATCGCCAGTGCGGTTGCATTTTTAGCCTCTGACGAAGCAAGTTACATCACTGGTGAGACTCTGCACGTCAACGGCGGAATGTATATGGTTTAACCACGAAAAATATTTGCGTTATTGTAGGTCTTGGCCTCAAAATAACGTAAAATCGTGGTAAGAACTGCCGGGATTTAGTTGCAAATTTTTCAACATTTTATACACTACGAAAACCATCGCGAAAGCGAGTTTTGATAGGAAATTTAAGAGTATGAGCACTATCGAAGAACGCGTTAAGAAAATTATCGGCGAGCAGCTGGGCGTTAAGCAGGAAGAAGTTACCAACAATGCTTCTTTCGTTGAAGACCTGGGCGCAGATTCTCTTGACACCGTTGAGCTGGTAATGGCTCTGGAAGAAGAGTTTGATACTGAGATTCCGGACGAAGAAGCTGAGAAAATCACCACCGTTCAGGCTGCCATTGATTATATCAACGGCCACCAGGCGTAAGTGAACATCTCCAGGCGGTCATTCGACCGCCTGAGTTTTATCTTTTTGTCCCACTAGAATCATTTTCCCTCCCTGGAGGACAAACGTGTCTAAGCGTCGTGTAGTTGTGACCGGACTGGGCATGTTGTCTCCTGTCGGCAATACCGTAGAGTCTACCTGGAAAGCTCTCCTTGCCGGTCAGAGTGGCATCAGCCTGATCGACCATTTCGATACTAGCGCCTATGCAACGAAATTTGCTGGCTTAGTAAAGGATTTTAACTGTGACGACATCATCTCGCGCAAAGAACAGCGCAAGATGGATGCCTTCATTCAATATGGAATTGTCGCTGGCGTTCAGGCCATGCAGGATTCTGGCCTTGAAGTAACGGAAGAGAACGCAGCCCGTATTGGCGCCGCTATCGGCTCTGGTATCGGCGGTCTCGGACTGATCGAAGAAAACCACAGTTCCCTGGTGAACGGTGGGCCGCGTAAGATCAGCCCGTTCTTTGTTCCGTCGACGATTGTTAACATGGTGGCGGGTCACCTGACCATCATGTACGGCCTGCGTGGGCCAAGCATCTCTATCGCTACCGCCTGCACCTCAGGCGTACATAACATCGGTCATGCCGCGCGTATCATTGCATACGGCGATGCGGACGCGATGGTAGCGGGGGGTGCGGAAAAAGCCAGTACGCCGCTGGGTGTCGGTGGCTTTGGCGCAGCGCGTGCGCTGTCTACACGTAATGATAACCCGCAAGCGGCCAGCCGCCCGTGGGATAAAGAGCGTGACGGTTTTGTTCTCGGCGATGGCGCGGGCATGGTGGTACTGGAAGAGTACGAACATGCAAAAGCGCGTGGCGCGAAAATTTATGCCGAGATCGTTGGCTTCGGGATGAGTAGCGATGCTTATCACATGACGTCACCGCCGGAAAACGGCGCGGGCGCCGCGCTGGCGATGGTCAATGCGCTGCGTGATGCGGCCATTGAGCCGGGTCAGATTGGTTACGTCAACGCCCACGGTACGTCTACGCCGGCAGGCGATAAAGCGGAAACTCAGGCGGTGAAATCTGTCTTTGGCGATGCGGCAAGCCGTGTGCTGGTCAGCTCGACGAAATCCATGACGGGTCACCTGCTGGGTGCTGCGGGCGCGGTAGAGTCCATTTTCTCTATTCTGGCGCTGCGCGACCAGGCTGTTCCGCCAACCATCAACCTGGATAACCCGGATGAAGGTTGCGACCTGGACTTTGTGCCTCACGAAGCTCGTCAGGTTAACGGAATGGAGTATACGCTGTGTAACTCCTTCGGCTTTGGCGGTACTAACGGCTCGTTGATCTTCAAAAAGGTCTAAGTCGTTCCACCAGAGAGTAAAAAGGTCCGCTTGTCGGGCCTTTTTTATTCAGCTTTCTTCCCTTGTCCTGTGTTAACCATCCTGCCACACTAATCGACCACGAATAAGGAGCCACTATGTTCTTAATTAATGGCCGTGAACAGGATTCTCTTGCCGCCAGCGATCGCGCGACGCAGTTTGGCGATGGCTGTTTCACTACTGCGCGAATCCGTGACGGTAGAATTTGCCTCCTGCCCGCACACCTTCGCCGTTTGCAGGATGCCTGCGAAAAACTGCTGCTTCCCTTCAGTCAATGGACGGAACTGCAACACGAAATGATGGCGATGGCAGCAGGCCAGAACAGTGGTGTACTGAAAGTTATTCTGAGTCGTGGCAGCGGCGGCAGGGGCTACAGCCCGTCAAACTGTCGTGCGGCCACGCGAATTTTATCCGTTTCTCCTTATCCCACTCATTATGAACGCTGGCGTACGGAAGGTATTACGCTGGCGCTAAGCCCCGTAAGGCTGGGGCGTAACCCTATGCTTGCGGGTATAAAACACCTTAACCGGCTGGAACAGATACTGATCCGGTCTCATCTTGAGCAGACAAACGC
The DNA here is from genome assembly GCF_030333295.1 of Citrobacter sp. CK198. Lineage (NCBI taxonomy): Bacteria > Pseudomonadati > Pseudomonadota > Gammaproteobacteria > Enterobacterales > Enterobacteriaceae > Citrobacter > Citrobacter sp. CK198. Next base: position 183,776 of record NZ_JAOWGE010000031.1, read on the forward strand.
CGATGAAGCGCTGGTTCTTGACAGCGAGGGATGGGTTACGGAATGCTGTGCGGCTAATTTGTTCTGGCGTAAAGAGAATGTGGTGTACACGCCGCGCCTGGATCAGGCGGGGGTAAACGGCATTATGCGACAATTTTGTTTACAGTCGCTGGCACAATCGCCTTTCCAGGTTGTCGAAGTGTATGCCGGGGAGGACGCGCTTATGCAGGCCGATGAGATGGTTATCTGCAATGCGTTGATGCCCGTGATTCCCGTGCGCGCCTGTGGCGATAAACTGATGTTTGCACGTTCATTGTTCGATTTTTTAGCCCCACTTTGTGAGCACCCGAATTAGTCATGAAAAGAATGTTACGCTTTTTCCTTCTGCTGGTCGTTGTGTTGGGCATTGCCGCTGGCGCAGGAATGTGGAAAGTGCGCCAACTGGCCGACAGCCCCTTGTTAATAAAAGAAGAGACGATCTTTACCCTGAAGGCCGGAACCGGGCGTCTGGCATTAGGCGATCAACTCTACGCCGACAAGATTATCAATCGGCCGCGCGTGTTTCAGTGGTTGCTGCGCGTTGAACCTGAATTATCAAACTTTAAAGCGGGCACCTATCGTTTAACGCCTGATATGACCGTACGAGAGATGCTGAAACTGCTGGAAAGCGGTAAAGAAGCACAGTTCCCGCTACGTCTGGTCGAAGGGATGCGCCTGAGCGATTACCTGAATCAGCTGCGAAATGCGCCTTATATTCAGCACACGCTTAGCGATGACCGTTACGAAACCGTCGCGCAGGCGCTGAAGCTGGAGAACCCGGAGTGGCTTGAAGGCTGGTTCTGGCCGGACACCTGGATGTATACCGCCAACACCACCGACGTCGCGCTTCTGAAGCGTGCGCATCAAAAGATGGTTAAAGCGGTAGATGACGTCTGGAAAGGGCGCGCGGAAGGGCTGCCTTATAAAGATAAGAATCAACTGGTGACGATGGCGTCTATTATCGAGAAAGAGACGGCCGTCGCCAGCGAACGCGATCAGGTGGCATCAGTCTTTATTAACCGTCTGCGTATTGGTATGCGTTTGCAGACCGATCCGACCGTGATTTACGGCATGGGGGCGAGTTATAATGGTAAGCTGTCGCGCGCGGCGCTGGAAACGCCGACGGCGTATAACACCTATACCATCACCGGGTTGCCGCCAGGTCCTATCGCCATGCCTGGCGAAGCCTCTTTGAAAGCCGCCGCGCATCCGGCGAAAACGCCGTACCTCTATTTTGTGGCTGACGGAAAGGGCGGTCACACGTTTAACACCAATCTTGCCAGCCATAACCGGTCAGTGCAGGACTACCTGAAAGTGCTTAAGGAAAAAAATGGGCAGTAACTATATCGTCATCGAAGGCCTGGAAGGCGCCGGAAAAACCACCGCGCGTAACGTGGTGGTGGAGACACTTGAGCAACTGGGTATTCACGACATGATTTTTACGCGTGAGCCGGGCGGCACCCAGCTTGCAGAGAAATTAAGAAGTCTGGTGCTGGACATCAAATCGGTGGGTGATGAAACAATCACGGATAAAGCTGAAGTGCTGATGTTTTATGCCGCGCGAGTGCAACTGGTGGAAACCGTTATCAAGCCTGCGCTGGCGAAAGGAACATGGGTCATTGGCGATCGCCATGACCTGTCCACTCAGGCCTACCAGGGTGGCGGCCGTGGGATCGACCAGACGATGCTGGCGACGCTGCGTGATGCTGTATTGGGCGACTTCCGTCCTGACCTGACCCTGTATCTGGATGTGACGCCGGAGGTTGGCTTAAAACGCGCGCGCGCGCGCGGCGAACTTGACCGCATTGAGCAGGAGTCTCTGGATTTCTTCAATCGCACGCGTGCCCGCTACCTTGAGCTGGCCGCCAGCGATGCCAGCATTCGCACCATTGATGCGACTCAGCCGCTGGAGGCTGTGATGAACGATATGCGCACAACCGTAACGGCCTGGATCAAGGAGCAGGGTGCATGAAATGGTATCCGTGGTTACGGCCAGACTTTGAAAAACTGGTAGCAAGCTATCAGGCGGGTCGGGGCCACCATGCGTTACTGATTCAGGCGTTGCCCGGAATGGGGGATGATGCGCTTATTTATGCCCTCAGTCGTTATTTGCTGTGCCAGCAACCGGAAGGGCATAAAAGCTGCGGGCGCTGTCGTGGCTGCCAGTTAATGCAGGCGGGTACGCATCCTGACTATTATTCGCTGTTGCCGGAAAAGGGAAAAAGCACTCTTGGCGTGGACGCGGTACGCGACGTGGGCGAGAAGCTGTACGAACATTCTCGACTTGGCGGCGCGAAAGTCGTATTGATCCCGGATGCGGCCCTGCTGACTGATGCCGCGGCGAATGCCTTATTAAAGACGCTCGAAGAGCCGCCGGAGCAAACCTGGTTCTTCCTTGCCAGCCGTGAACCGGCACGCCTGCTGGCGACTTTACGCAGCCGCTGCCGTCTGCATCATCTTGCGCCGCCATCCGAACAATACGCTGTTTCCTGGCTTTCTCGTGAAGTGACAATGTCACAAGAGACGTTGCTGGCGGCGCTGCGCCTGAGCGCAGGGGCTCCCGGCGCCGCTCTGGCGTTGTTGCAGGCCGACAGCTGGGCGCATCGTAACGCGCTTTGCGAAGCGCTGGCGAATACGCTGCAATCCGGCGACTGGTATATCCTTCTGTCGGTGTTGAATCACGAACAGGCCGCCGTACGTTTACACTGGCTGGCGACGCTGCTTATGGATGCCCTTAAATACCAGTATGGCGCTTCCAGCCTGACAAATCAGGATGCCGGAACGCTGGTGGCGTCGATAGCTGAACGGTTATCCGTCGCACGCATCCAGGCCATACTCAGCGATGTCTGCCATTGTCGCGAACAGCTGATTAACGTGACCGGATTAAACCGCGAACTGGTATTAACCGATCTTATTCTCCGCATAGAGCATTACCTGCAACCAGGCGCCGTGTTGCCTGTTTCCCATCTTTGAGAGAGACATTATGTTTTTAGTCGACTCACACTGCCATCTTGATGGCCTGGATTATCAATCTCTGCATAAGGACGTGGATGACGTGCTGGCAAAAGCCGCCGCGCGCGATGTGAAGTTCTGCCTGGCGGTGGCGACAACCCTGCCCGGATACCGGAATATGCGCGAACTGGTTGGCGAGCGGGATAACGTTGTGTTTTCCTGCGGCGTACACCCGTTAAACCAGGATGAAACATACGATGTGGAAGACCTGCGTCGCTTTGCCGCTGAAGAAGGCGTGGTGGCCATGGGAGAGACCGGGCTGGATTATTTTTATACGCCGGAAACAAAAGTTCGCCAGCAAGAATCCTTCATTAACCATATTCAGATTGGCCGTGAATTAAATAAACCCGTGATTGTGCATACCCGTGACGCACGCGCCGATACGCTGGCGATTTTGCGCGAAGAAAAAGTGACGGATTGCGGTGGCGTACTACACTGTTTTACAGAGGACAGAGAGACGGCGGGTAAATTATTGGATCTTGGGTTTTATATCTCTTTTTCCGGGATCGTGACCTTCCGCAACGCCGAGCAGTTACGTGATGCCGCCCGCTATGTTCCTCTGGATCGTCTGCTGGTTGAGACGGACTCTCCTTATCTTGCTCCGGTGCCGCATCGTGGTAAAGAGAACCAGCCTGCAATGGTTCGCGATGTCGCAGAGTATATGGCCGTATTGAAGGGTGTTGCCGTTGAAGAACTGGCGCAGGCAACCACTGAAAACTTTGCTCGCCTGTTCCACATCGACGCTTCTCGCCTGCAATCAACCCGTTAACTGAGTTTTTTTAAAGCTCGTAATTAATATTCAAAGCGAGTAAAGTTCACCGCCACAAAATGGGCGGTGAATGAGCGAATTGTAACATTCAGACACTCATTTTGTCAGAATGTGATGGTTTTATGGCTGTCAGGAGCTGAAACGTGATAGCCGTCAAACAAAACCGAGCTTATTTATTTTACTCTGTGTAATAAATAAAGGGCGCTTAGATGCCCTGTCCACGGCGAGGTTCTCCCCCCTCGCCAATGCGTGAAAACGTAGAATACACAAAATCATTCAAGCTGCATCAGGGCGGCAAGTGAGTGAATTGCAGGAGCTTACTTGAGTAAGTGACTGGGATGAACGAGCGCAGCCAACGCTGAGGCGGTTTGAAGGATGAAGTGTATAAGCACAAATACTCAGGAGCACTCCTAATTATGTTTAAGAATGCATTTGCTAACCTGCAAAAGGTCGGTAAATCGCTGATGCTACCGGTATCCGTACTGCCTATCGCAGGTATCCTGCTGGGCGTCGGTTCCGCTAACTTCAGCTGGCTGCCAGCCGTTGTGTCGCACGTTATGGCAGAAGCAGGCGGTTCTGTTTTTGCAAATATGCCGCTGATTTTCGCCATTGGTGTCGCACTGGGCTTCACCAACAACGACGGCGTTTCGGCTCTGGCCTCGGTTGTCGCTTACGGCATCATGGTCAAAACCATGGCCGTGGTTGCGCCGCTGGTTCTGCATTTACCTGCTGAAGAAATCGCAGCAAAACACCTGGCGGATACCGGTGTTCTCGGGGGGATTATCTCCGGTGCGATTGCAGCGTACATGTTTAACCGATTCTACCGTATCAAATTGCCTGAGTATCTGGGCTTCTTTGCGGGTAAACGCTTTGTGCCGATCATTTCTGGTCTGGCTGCCATCTTCACCGGCGTGATCCTGTCCTTCATTTGGCCGCCGATCGGGACGGCTATCCAGACGTTCTCTCAGTGGGCTGCTTACCAGAACCCGGTTGTGGCGTTCGGTATCTATGGCTTCATTGAGCGCTGCCTGGTGCCGTTTGGTCTGCACCATATCTGGAACGTTCCTTTCCAGATGCAGATCGGTGAATACACCAACGCAGCAGGTCAGGTGTTCCACGGCGACATTCCTCGCTATATGGCGGGCGACCCGACTGCGGGCAAACTGTCCGGCGGCTTCCTGTTCAAAATGTACGGTCTGCCTGCTGCGGCTATCGCGATCTGGCACTCTGCTAAACCGGAAAACCGCGCGAAAGTGGGCGGTATCATGATCTCCGCAGCGTTGACCTCGTTCCTGACCGGTATCACCGAGCCGATCGAGTTCTCCTTCATGTTCGTTGCGCCGATCCTGTACGTTATCCACGCGATTCTGGCAGGTCTGGCATTCCCGATCTGTATCCTGCTGGGTATGCGTGACGGTACATCGTTCTCGCACGGTCTGATCGACTTCATCGTTCTGTCTGGCAACAGCAGCAAACTGTGGCTGTTCCCGATTGTTGGTGCAGGTTATGCGATTATTTACTACACCGTCTTCCGTGTGCTGATTAAAGCGCTGGATCTGAAAACGCCGGGTCGTGAAGACGCGAGCGAAGACAGCAAAGTGGGCGCAACCAGTGAAATGGCTCCGGCCCTGATCGCCGCGTTTGGTGGTAAAGAGAACATCACTAACCTCGACGCATGTATCACCCGTCTGCGCGTTAGCGTTGCTGACGTTGCTAAAGTGGATCAGGCTGGCCTGAAGACGCTTGGCGCAGCTGGTGTCGTCGTCGCAGGTTCCGGCGTTCAGGCTATTTTCGGTACGAAATCCGATAACCTGAAAACGGAAATGGATGAATACATCCGCAATAGCTAAGCAGTAAGACGTTGGGGAGAACTAAGGCAGCCAAATGGCTGCCTTTTTTATGCTGTGTTGCCGGATGGCGCGTGGCTTATCCGGCCTACGGTTATAGCACAGTTGTAGGCCTGATAAGGCATTAGCCGCCATCAGGCTTGCGAGAACGTAAAAAAGGGAGCCAGATGGCTCCCTTCTCGTCAGTAACGTTATCAGAACTGATAGCTTGCAGTAATGCTGACGTTACGTGGTTCGCCGTAGACAATAGAACCATCGATATTGGTGTCGTAGGTTTTGTCTAACAGGTTGTTGATGTTGCCCTGTACGGCGAAGTTTTTGGTTACCTGGTAGCGAGTGAACAGATCCACTAACGCATAGCTGCCTTGTTCCGCGCGCCATGTGCCGTATGGTGTGACAGTGTCGCTGCCGTGAACACGGTTCTGCCAGTTAACGCCACCGCCGACGGTCAACTCAGGCATGACTGGCAGACGGTAGCTGGTAAACAGCTTCACGGTTGTACGTGGCAAGTTCGGATTCACCGCATTTCCCTCGTTATCTTCCGCGATAAAGCGCGTTGCGCCGAAGGTCATCTGCCAGTTGTCGGTGATAGCGCCGTTAATTTCGAATTCAACGCCTTTGCTGACGGTTCCGTCTACCGCTTTATAAGCGGTGTCGCCGTTACTACCTGAAATCGGTCTACCGGTCGACTGGCCGACGTTATCCTGCTCAATACGGAAGACCGACAATGTGGTGGTCAGGCGGCTGTTCATCCAGTCAGATTTCAAGCCCACTTCATAGTTGTTACCCGTAATAGGGGCGAGATATTTACCCGAGCTATCACGATAGTTCTGTGGCTGGAAGATGGAAGTATAGCTGGCGTAGGCAGACCAGTTATCATCAATGTCATATACCAGTCCGGCATATGGCGTGGTATGGTTTTTCTCCATCCGGTAGGTCAGCGTGTCGATACTCCAGTTGGTGTAGCGAGCGCCGATGATCAGATGCAGCGGATCGGCCAGCGAAATGCGGGTCGCTGCATAGAGCGATTTCATGTGCGTGGTATCATCCTGGGCAACGGTTTGTTGACCCCAGTTTGTTTCCGGGAAGTTACCGTCGTAGTTGTAGAAATTGCCCAGTTCATCCGGGAATACGTTCGCCCAGGTATTCATATAGCGGTTATTCTGTTTGCTGTAGCTTCCGCCGACCATCAGGTTATGCTGACGGCCAAACAGGTCGTAGCCCCCATCGGTGAAAAGATCGACAGCATCGACTTTACGTTTGCCGCTGTTCCAGCCCGTACCGCCAATGTAACCGTACTCTGGCCCATAGTTGGCGTAAGGGCCAACCAGCATACCGGTGTCTTTATTGACATAGGCATCCAGGTACATCATTTTACTGTCGAATTTGATTTCAGAATGCGTGGCGTTGAGCGTTGCCTGCCAGGTATCCGCAAAACGCTGCTTCAGCGTGACAAAGACTTTATTAAACTCTTTATCGTTGTAAGCCCAGTCTGGAGCGGTACTGCGCGAGCGGTCATATTTGTTGGTGCTGCCATCCGTATTCCAGCGAGGTAAACCGCCCCAGGTCGGGCTGTTAACGTCGATGCGTTGATATTCATACCCGGCGGAAAGGCTGGTTGTGCTCCCCAGATCGGCATCGATAATGCCGGAGAAGAATGTTTTCTCGCTGTTATAACGATCCAGCCATGAGTCATTGTTCTGATAACCCGCAACAATCCGCGCACGTACGTTACCGTCTTCTGTCAGCGGGCTTTGTAAATCGGTTACGTAACGCTGTTTGTTCCAGCTTCCATATTCCGCAGACACATTACCTTTGAATTCACGGCTGGTGGCATGTTTGCGGATCATATTGATAGACGCGGAAGGGTTGCCGGTTCCGGTCATTAATCCATTTGCGCCGCGTACGACTTCCACACGTTCAAACAGGGCCGTGTCAGAAAGGGCATCGCCAAGATTCCAGCGTGATTCAAAATAGGTGGGGATGCCATCGACCATGTAGTTGTCGATGAGGAAACCGCGTGAGTAGTAGAGGTTGCGGTCGGAGTCTGACTGGCTTCTGCTGATACCCAGCGTGCTGTCCATTACATCGCCAAGGGTTTGTAATTGCTGATCAGCCATGCGTTGCTGGCTGATGATACTGACAGACTGAGGAATATCGCGCTGCGCCATCTGCATTTTAGTGCCAGCGGTTGTCGTTTTAACGTTGTAGTCCTGTTCTTCATCGCTGGACGTGTCGGCTTGTGATGCGCTATCAACAATGATTGTTTCTTCTGTTGTGGTAGCGGCGAAGCTGGTGGAAGGCATCAATGCCATAGCGATGCAGGCTGCCAGCAGAGTGGGAACTGCGGCAGGCTGACGCTGCTCATCCTGGGTGTGTGTTGTGAAAGACATCGAAAAACCCCTAATAATGATGAACGTTAAGTTCAAACCATGAAATGGCATGGCGAACCCTTTTAATTTTCTAACCATCAAATGCGCATGAAAATGCAAATGCGAAATATACGCACTTGCATTAATGCTGTAAACAGATGTTACGGGTGAAAATGAAATCTTGTTTCAGTGCTATGAGGTGCAAAGAGAAGAGGGAAATGAGTATAAGCGCAGCAACTGACAGATTTTTTGCTTAATAAATCGTGGGTTAAAGTTGAAAGAGCGTGAGTAACTCGCTCATACTCTATACTCGCAGTGTGGCTCGGCGTAGCATGGCGCAACGTTATGGCTAATTTTGAAAAAAGGAAAAATGTCGTGGCAGAAGAAACTATATTCAGCAAAATTATCCGTCGTGAAATCCCCTCGGATATCGTTTACCAGGATGAACTGGTTACCGCATTTCGCGATATTTCGCCGCAGGCGCCCACGCACATTCTGATCATCCCGAATACCCTGATCCCAACGGTTAATGATGTCACGGCGGAGCACGAACAGGCGCTGGGCCGTATGATCACCGTCGCGGCAAAAATTGCCGGGCAGGAAGGCATTGCCGAAGACGGCTACCGCCTGATCATGAATACTAACCGTCATGGCGGGCAGGAGGTTTATCACATTCATATGCACCTGCTGGGCGGGCGTGCGCTGGGGCCGATGCTGGCGCATAAAGGCCTCTGACAATGACCAGAGGATGCCTTGCGATATCACTGGCCTTACTGTTGCTTGTGGGTTGTCGTTCACACCCTGAAATTCCGGTCAGTGATGAACAGACACTGGTGATGGAGTCAACGCTGCTGGCGGCCGGTATCACGGCGGAAGCGCCTGCGTTGACGACGTCCGATATTCAGCCTTCTGCATCCTCACGCCTCTATAACGAAAGGCAAGAACCCGTTACCGTGCATTATCGGTTTTACTGGTATGACGCCAGAGGGCTGGAAATGCATCCTCTGGAAGCGCCACGCAGTGTGACTATCCCGGCGCGTTCGTCGGTCACACTGTATGGCAGCGCCAATTATCTGGGGGCGCATAAGGTTAGACTTTATCTTTATTTGTAAGGGGTGAATTTTGATGACGAAAATGAATCGCTACGCACTGGTGGCCGCGCTGGCGATATTCCTCTCCGGTTGTGTGGGGCAACGTGAACCCGCACCGGTTGATGAAGTCAAACCGGTGCCGGAACAGCCAGCTGAGCCGCAGCAGCCTGTGCCGGTCGTGCCATCGGTGCCGACGATCCCGCAACAGCCGGGCCCGATTGAACACGAAGACCAGACCGCACAGCCTGCGCCGCGCGTGCGCCATTATGACTGGAACAGCGCGATGCAGCCGATGGTCGGAAAAATGCTTCAGGCTGATGGCGTAACGGCGGGTAACGTACTGCTGGTCGATAGCGTAAATAACCGCACCAACGGTTCGCTCAACGCGGGCGAGGCCACAGAGACTTTACGTAATGCGCTGGCGAATAACGGTAAATTTACGCTGGTTTCCGCGCAGCAACTGGCGATGGCGAAGCAGCAACTGGGTTTATCACCGCAGGACAGCCTCGGTACGCGCAGTAAAGCGATTGGCATCGCCCGTAACGTAGGGGCGCAATATGTGCTCTATTCCAGCGCGGCGGGTAACGTCAATGCGCCATCGCTGCAAATGCAGTTAATGCTGGTACAAACTGGCGAGATAATCTGGTCAGGTAAAGGTGCAGTCCAGCAACAATAATCTACTGACGCGCGACGACGTTTTGTCGCGCTACTTCCCGCAATATCATCCCGTCGCCGCCTGCCACAACGGATTAAGCGGCGGGAGTTGCATCATTGAACATGACGCCCGCCGTCTGGTGCTCCGTTGCCATCATGATCCCTTCGCGCCTGAATCTGATTTTTTGCGTCAGTATCACGCTTTGTCACGTTTACCGGAAACCCTTGCTCCCAGACCGCGTTTTTATATTCCCGGCTGGATGGCGGTGGACTATTTGCAGGGAGAGGTAAGATCTGGATTACCGGATACCGACGAACTGGTGGGCTTACTGTATCATCTGCATCAACAACCGCGTTTTGGCTGGCGTATTTCGCTGTTACCGCTGCTTATGCGCTACTGGCAGGGGAGCGATCCGGCACGCAGGACGCCGTACTGGCTACGGATGCTAAAACGGCTGCGAGCGGCGCGGGAACCTCGTCCGCTGCGTCTGGCGCCTTTGCATATGGATGTCCACGGCGATAACCTGGTACAGACGGCATCGGGGCTACGGTTGATTGACTGGGAATACGCCGGGGACGGCGATATCGCTCTGGAACTGGCCGCCGTATGGGTAGAGGATGAGCGGCAGCATCAACGGCTGGTGGCATCCTATGCCGCCGTTGCGCATATCTGTCCGCAAACGCTATGGCGGCAGGTCAGGTTATGGTGCCCCTGGGTAATGATGCTGAAAGCCGGATGGTTTGAATACCGCTGGCAGCAAACCGGCGAACAACAATTTATCAGGCTGGCCGACGACGCCTGGCGGCAGCTGAAAAAGAAAGGATAAGGAGAGCAGTGTGGGTCCAGTAATGTTGGATGTCGAAGGGTTTGAGCTGGACGCAGAAGAGCGCGAGATTCTGGCCCATCCGCTGGTGGGGGGGCTGATCCTCTTTACGCGTAATTATCATGACCCGGAGCAGCTGCGCGAGTTAGTCCGCCAGATTCGGGCGGCTTCGCGCAATCATCTGGTGGTGGCGGTTGACCAGGAAGGCGGACGCGTACAGCGTTTTCGTGAAGGTTTTACCCGCCTGCCAGCCGCACAATCTTTTGCTGCGCTGCACGGGCTGGAAGAAGGGGGCAAACTGGCGCAGGATGCCGGGTGGCTAATGGCCAGCGAGATGATCGCGATGGACATTGATATCAGTTTCGCGCCGGTGCTGGATGTCGGGCATATCAGCGCAGCAATTGGCGAGCGTTCTTACCATGCCGATCCGCTTAAAGCTCTGGCAATGGCGACGCGTTTTATCGACGGGATGCATGCTGCCGGAATGAAAACCACCGGTAAGCACTTCCCCGGACACGGGGCAGTCACTGCCGATTCGCACAAAGAAACGCCAACCGATCCGCGTCCTGAGGCGGAAATTCGCGCCAGGGATATGTCGGTGTTCCGTTCGCTAATCACCGGGAACAAACTTGATGCGATTATGCCGGCGCACGTCATATACAGCGATGTCGATCCGCGTCCGGCAAGTGGTTCACCGCACTGGCTGAAAACGGTGCTGCGTGAGGAACTTGGTTTTGATGGCGTGATTTTCTCCGATGATCTGTCGATGGAAGGAGCGGCGATTATGGGGAGCTACGCAGAGCGCGGGCAGGCGTCGCTGGATGCGGGTTGCGATATGATCCTGGTCTGTAATAATCGTAAAGGAGCGGTCAGCGTGTTAGATAATCTGTCGCCGATCAATGCAGAACGTGTTACGCGTTTGTATCATAAAGGTTCATTTTCGCGTCAGGAGTTGATGGACTCCGCACGCTGGAAAACGGTCAGCGCCCAGCTTAACCAGTTGCATGAACGCTGGCAGGAAGAAAAAGCAGGTCATTAACCCGAGTTTTGTGTGAGGATGCGATGATTATCTATTTACACGGTTTTGACTCCAACAGTCCGGGTAACCACGAGAAAGTGTTGCAGCTACAGTTTATTGATTCGGATGTCAGACTGATCAGCTATAGCACACGGCATCCCAAACATGACATGCAGCATCTGCTGAAAGAAGTAGACAAAATGTTGCAACTGAATGTGGACGATCGGCCATTAATTTGTGGCGTAGGACTGGGTGGGTATTGGGCGGAGCGGATTGGCTTCCTGTGCGACATACGCCAGGTGGTATTCAACCCTAATCTGTTCCCCTATGAGAACATGGAAGGCAAAATCGACCGCCCGGAAGAGTATGCCGATATCGCAACGAAATGCGTCACCAATTTCCGCGAAAAAAACCGCGATCGCTGCCTGGTGATCCTGTCCCGGCATGATGAAGCGCTGGACAGCCATCGTTCGGCAAAAGAGCTGCATCATTTCTATGAAATTGTCTGGGACGAAGAGCAGACCCATAAATTTAAGAATATCTCTCCTCATTTACAGCGGATAAAAGCGTTTAAAACGTTAGGTTAAGCTGTTGTAACCCGATCACCCCCCTCAGAAACCAGCCTTCGGGCTGGTTTCTTTATGAGCATTCAGGCAGGGTTGTCTATCTTTTCAGCGAGAAAACTTGATGTACATCAATTTTGGTATGACCAATGCACCGTTCGTGTTATTCTCACTAGCGAAGTCACTTTGCATTACCGTAACTTGTTGTTAATTAAAGGCTATATTTATAACTTTTACTTAACAATTGGTTAATAAATTTAAGGGGGGTCACGTTGACTACACCATTGAAAAAGATCGTGATTGTCGGCGGCGGTGCTGGCGGGCTTGAAATGGCGACTCAGTTGGGTAAAAAACTGGGTCGTAAGAAAAAGGCAAAAATCACGCTGGTGGACAGAAACCACAGCCATCTGTGGAAGCCGTTGCTGCATGAAGTGGCGACCGGTTCACTGGACGAAGGCGTGGACGCTCTGAGCTACCTGGCGCATGCGCGTAATCATGGTTTCCAGTTCCAGTTGGGTTCGGTTATGGATATCGATCGTGAAGCGAAAACGATCACCATTGCGGAACTGCGTGACGAGAAAGGGGAACTGCTGGTTCCTGAGCGTAAAATCGCGTACGACACCCTGGTGATGGCGCTGGGCAGTACCTCTAACGACTTCAACACCCCTGGCGTTAAAGAACACTGTATTTTCCTGGACAACCCGCATCAGGCGCGTCGCTTCCATCAGGAAATGCTGAACCTGTTCCTGAAATACTCTTCCAGCATGGGTGTTAGCGGTAAGGTCAACATTGCGATTGTCGGTGGCGGCGCAACGGGCGTGGAGCTTTCTGCGGAACTGCATAACGCTGTGAAACAGCTGCACAGCTACGGCTACAAAGGCCTGACTAACGAAGCGCTGAACGTGACGCTGGTTGAAGCCGGTGAGCGCATTCTGCCTGCGCTGCCGCCGCGTATTTCCGCTGCGGCGCATAGCGAACTGACCAAACTGGGCGTACGCGTACTGACTCAGACGATGGTGACCAGCGCAGACGAAGGCGGTCTGCACACGAAAGATGGCGAACACATCAAAGCTGACCTGATGGTGTGGGCGGCAGGGATTAAAGCGCCTGATTTCCTGAAAGACATTGGCGGGTTGGAAACTAACCGCATCAACCAGTTAGTGGTTGAACCAACGCTGCAAACCACTCGTGACCCGGATGTTTATGCCATCGGCGACTGTGCTTCCTGCGCACGTCCTGAAGGGGGCTTTGTGCCGCCGCGCGCACAGGCCGCGCATCAGATGGCAAGCTGCGCACTGAATAATATTCTGGCGCAGATGAAAGGCAAACCGATGAAAGACTATGTTTATAAAGATCACGGTTCGCTGGTATCGCTCTCTAATTTCTCGACTGTCGGCAGCCTGATGGGGAACCTGATGCGCGGTTCAATGATGGTGGAAGGGCGTATTGCGCGTTTTGTTTACATTTCGCTTTACCGTATGCACCAGATTGCGCTGCACGGTTACTTTAAAACCGGGTTAATGATGTTAGTAGGCAGCATTAACCGTGTGATTCGCCCGCGTCTGAAACTGCATTAATCCTTACCGTATCGCCTGATGGCGCTTCGCTTATCAGGCCTACGGCTCGCACAGCATGTAGGCCGGATAAGGCCATCGGCCGCCACCCGGCATCATCCCTCACCGTTTGTAGGCCGGATAAGGCCATCGGCCGCCATCCGGCAATTTAATCGCGCCATTTGCTTCAGAGTTCTCTGAATCGTGTCTGTTTGCCGCATAACCCCGCACTTTTCATCCTCTTTCTGATTTGCTTAACCCCACTGCTGGTTGCAAAATTGTTACTAATAGCAAAAAAGGAGGAATTCCCGTGAATAAATCAATGTTGGCGGGTATAGGGATTGGCGTAGCTGCTGCGCTGGGTGTGGCGGCGGTGGCCAGTCTGAACGTTTTTGACCGTAGCCCGAAATATGCGCAAGTCGTATCAGCCACACCCATAAAAGAAACCGTCAAAACACCGCGTCAGGAATGCCGCAACGTGACGGTCACGCACCGCAAACCTGTTCAGGACGAAAACCGCATTGCCGGTTCGGTGCTTGGTGCGGTTGCTGGCGGCGTGATTGGTCATCAGTTCGGCGGAGGCCGTGGTAAAGATGTGGCGACCGTCGTCGGGGCGCTGGGCGGAGGGTACGCCGGTAACCAAATCCAGGGATCAATGCAGGAAAATGACACCTACACCTCAACGCAGCAGCGCTGTAAAACAGTGTATGACAAGTCAGAGAAAATGCTGGGCTATGACGTCACTTACAAGATTGGCGATCAGCAGGGGAAAATCCGCATGGATAAAGATCCCGGAACGCAAATCCCGCTGGATAATAACGGTCAATTGATTCTGAATAACGACGCGTAAAAAAAGCTGTACTCTGCACGTTAGCCCCTCATTCGCTCAGGATGAGGGGCTTTTTTTATCAGACGGTCAGGCGCTAAGCCTTCAGCATCTCCGGCCACAGCCGTAGGGTGGTGCGGGTTATCTGCATCAGCTTGTCAAACGTCGCGCCTTCACGCGCGCTGATCGACATTCCTTGTAAAATACAGTTCAGATATTCCGCCAGCGTTTGTGGATTGCAGTGCGCCGGAATTTCCCCGCGCTCCTGCCGCTGGCGCAAAAACTGGGTCAGCGTCTGCTCCTGCATCGCGTGGCGGGATTTCACCGTATGGGCGATTTCACGGGAGGAGGCGGCCAGTGTGGCGGACGTGTTGATCATAAAGCACCCGGCAGGGGTGTCTTTACTGGTGAAGCATGTCGCGACGACGGTGAAATAGTCTTCCAGCGCGGACTCAACGCTTTTTTCTTCACAAAAGAGCTGGGCCTCATGTTTTGCCGCAAAGCGGCTGATATAGCGGTCCAGCACTGCGCGGAACAACCCTTCCTTGTTCGTAAATTCTGCGTACAGCGTGGGCGCTTTTGCGCCGGTCGCTTCCACGAGGTCGGCGAGCGATGTTGCTTCATAACCGTGCTGCCAGAAGAGTGTCATGGCCTTGTCAAGCGCGGCTTCCCTGTCGAACACTTTTGGTCGGCCACGGCTTTTTTTTACGCAACCTGTCGAGTCAGTTGTCATGATGCCGTTGTACCTTGTTGGGTTTGTTGAACAACCATTATAAAAATAATCCCGCTCAGTCTCCAGCGCATTCAGAAGAAAAATAATTCACCTGTATTGATATGAAAAATAAGTTCTTTTTAATTTATATAATGATCGTTATAAAAAAATGTTGACGTGTGACCTGGATCACATCTATGATTTACCTATCGATCGTTAAGTAAATATTTCGACACCGTTCATCTGCTAAAGGTCACTATCATGAAAAACGTAAAAACCCTCATTGCTGCCGCTGTACTGAGTTCACTCTCTTTCGCAAGTTTCGCTGCTGTTGAAGTTCAGGCGACGCCAGTAGATCAACAGAAAGTGGGCACCATTTCCGCAACCGCCGGGACTAACCTGGGATCTCTGGAAGATCAACTGGCGCAAAAAGCGGATGAAATGGGCGCGAAATCTTTCCGCATTACTTCGGTAACCGGTCCTAACACCCTCCACGGGACTGCGGTTATCTACAAATAAGCATTAACCCTCATTAATGCCACTGCTACTGCCACAAAAAAGCCCCGCTGTCTGAGCGGGGCTTTTTTATTATCCGACGTTACATCGACTGCTGCGTTATCCCGGGATGGCGGGTGACATCGACCGGCATTCCTGAACGCACTTCCATAACATGCTCCATAACGGCGGCATCGGTCTGTGCGGCATCTTTGAAAGCCTGCATTTGACCGTTCAATACGATCGGCAATATCTGCGGGTCGTCATCAATATTCTTCGATAACGGCTGGTGGACTTCTACCAGGCGCATGCCGCCAGGTTCAACGGACGCTTTGATCGGCGTATTAATAATGTTGACCTTCGTACCCGGCGTGACCTGACGGAACAGCGTCTCAATATCACCGTCACGCAGGCGAATACAACCGGAACTGACGCGCATCCCGATACCGAAATCAGCATTCGTGCCGTGCAGCAAATAGACGCCGCCATAAGCCGCTAAGCGGATCGCATGATGGCCCATTGGGTTATCCGGCCCGGCGGGAACCACGGCAGGGAGGTCTATCCCCTGAGCTTTGTAACGGGCGCGGATATTCGCCGTAGGTGTCCAGGTTGGGTTCGCGCGCTTATCCGAGACGGTAGTGACCATCGTTGGCGTCAGCGTATCGCCACCCAGTTGACCGATACCGATTGGATACACGGTCACCGAATTTTTTCCGGGAGGATAGTAATACAGACGCAATTCGGCGAGGTTAATCACAATACCTTCGCGCGGCGCATCCGGCAGTAAGGTTTGCAGAGGGATGGTCAGAACGCTGCCCGCGCGGGGAACGTAAGGATCAACGCCCGGGTTTGCCTGTAGCAACGCTAAAAAACCGACATTGTATTTTTTAGCAATCGCCTCCAGCGAGCCGCCGTTGTTTTCGACAACGTGAAATGTATTCTCGCCCACCAGTTTGCTGCCGGGAGGAGGAAGCGGCCAGGTGTTTGCCTGCGCCGGTATCGCCAGCGCTACGGACGCGGCGAGCGTAAAAAACGCCAGCCAGCGGGAAAGTCGCATGTTATTCATTATCATCACAAATAAAATGGTTATTGTAATAAATTGAGTCAATGATCATTATGGCGGGTTGTCATGTCTTGAAGTGCAAGAGAAGTGCAAAGTGTTGTAAATGTGGGCGAAAACGCGGGGATGGCAGAGAGCATTACGCCCGGTGACGCTGCGCTTACCGGGCCTACAGGGTATGCTTCCCGTAGGCCGGATAAGGCGATGTGCCCGGTGGCGCTGCGCTTACCAGGCCTACAGGATATGCTTCCCGTAGGCCGGATAAGGCGCTTGCGCCGCCATCCGGCGTCGTAGAGCGTTACGCCGCCGCGTTTTCTTCCAGTTGCGCCATAAACTGGCGCACCCAGTCCATACGCGTTTTACGCTCCGCTAGATCCTGAATAAACTTCAGGCGTGTCGGGCCGTCGAGGCGGAAGTGCTGCGGTTGTTTTTGCAACAGACCAATCAGCCAGGTTGGGTTAACGTGATTTTTCTCGGCAAACTCGATCGTACCGCCTTTCTCGTTGCCTTCCAGTTTTCGAATGCCCAGCGTCTGCGCCTGTTGGCGCAGACGCGCGATATCCAGCAGATTGCGCGCCGGGTCAGGCAGCAGTCCGAAACGGTCGATCAGCTCTACCTTGAGCTCCTCCAGCTCGTTTTCGTTTTTCGCACTGGCAATGCGTTTATAGAACGACAGACGCGTATTCACATCCGGGATAAAATCATCCGGCAGCAGCGACGGCATACGCAGTTCGACTTCCGTCTGCTGGCTGGTGAGGTCTTCCAGCGACGGCTCACGTCCGGCTTTCAGCGCATCCACGGCGTTCTCCAGCAGCTCCATATACAGCGAGAAGCCGATGGTCTCCATCTGCCCGCTCTGATCTTCGCCAAGCAGCTCGCCAGCGCCGCGAATTTCGAGGTCGTGGGTCGCCAGCGCAAAACCAGCGCCCAAATCCTCCAGCGAGGCAATGGCTTCCAGACGTTTTTGCGCGTCGGTCGTCATCGCTTTTGGATGCGGCGTCAGCAGCCAGGCATACGCCTGATGGTGTGAACGTCCAACGCGACCACGTAGCTGGTGGAGCTGCGCCAGGCCGAAATGGTCGGCGCGTTCAATGATGATCGTGTTCGCGGTTGGAATATCAATACCGGTTTCGATAATGGTGGTACACACCAGAACGTTAAAGCGCTGGTGGTGGAAGTCGTTCATAACGCGCTCAAGTTCGCGCTCGCGCATCTGCCCGTGACCAATCGCGATGCGGGCTTCCGGCACCAGTTCCGCCAGTCGGTCCGCGGCTTTCTGGATATTCTCCACGTCGTTATACAGATAATACACCTGGCCGCCGCGCAGAACTTCACGCAGGATAGCCTCGCGCACCACCAGGTTGTCATATTCGCGGACGAAGGTTTTTACCGCCAGACGACGGGCGGGCGGTGTGGCAATGATCGACAGATCGCGCATACCGCTCATCGCCATGTTGAGCGTACGGGGGATTGGCGTTGCCGTCAGCGTCAGAATATCAACGTCGGCGCGCATTGCCTTGATGCGCTCTTTATGCCGTACGCCGAAACGGTGCTCTTCATCGACAATCAGCAAGCCCAAATCTTTTAATTTCACATCGCTTTGCAGCAGCTTATGAGTGCCGATCAGAATGTCGATTTTCCCCTCAGCGACCTGCTCAAGGATCTGCGCTTGCTCTTTGGCGCTACGGAAACGGGAGAGCATTTCGATGCGCACCGGCCAGTTGGCGAAGCGGTCGCGGAAGTTATCGAAATGCTGTTGCGCCAGCAGGGTGGTAGGCACCAGCACCGCGACCTGTTTGTGGTTTTCCACCGCCAGGAACGCAGCGCGCATCGCCACTTCGGTTTTCCCGAAGCCGACGTCGCCGCACACCAGACGATCCATTGCCAACGGTTGGCACATGTCGCTCAGGACGGCGTTAATGGCCTGCGCCTGGTCTGGCGTGGTCTCGAACGGGAAGCTGTCGCAGAACAGTTGATACTGCTCGCGATCGTGCTTAAAGGCGAAACCTTCTTTCGCCGCGCGCTGGGCGTAAATATCTAGTAGCTCTGCCGCCACGTCGCGCACTTTCTCCGCGGCTTTCTGTCGGGCGCGAGACCAGGCGTCGCCGCCCAGTTTATGCAGCGGCGCGTTCTCTTCGGCGCCTCCGGCATAGCGGCTGATGAGATGTAAAGATGACACCGGTACGTACAGTCTGGCGTCGTTGGCGTAGGTGAGCATCAGGTACTCGCCCTTGATGCCGCCGGCTTCCAGCGTCGTCATACCCGCATAACGCCCCACACCATGCTCAAGGTGTACCACCGGCTGGCCAGGATGCAGTTCCGCCAGGTTGCGGATCAGCGTGTCGGGGTTAATCGTGCGACGTGAGTCCTGACGGCGACGCGCAACGCGTTCACCCAGCAAATCGCTCTCGCAAATAAGCGCCAGATTACGCTGCGTATCAATGAAGCCATGTTCCGCAGCGCCAATCATCAGGTAACGTCCGGCGTCGAGCGCCTCATCCAGGCGCAAAATTCGTTTGGGTGAAATTTTAATACGGGCGAGCAGTTCCCCGAGCGCTTCGCGGCGGCCTTCGCTTTCTACGGAGAAAATGACCGGCCCGTTGAAGGATTCAAGAAATCTACGCAGCGCGTCCAGCGGCGCTTTTTGCTGCGCCTGTACCGCCAGATCCGGCAGTTTCTGGAAACCCAGATTGGTATTCGCCGCCTTACCTGGCAGATGTTCGGTTTTTAACTGTACGCGGGGCCAGCGTTTGAGTTCGGAGAACAGCTCATCGACCCGCAGCCACAGGGATTCTGGCGGCAAAAGCGGGCGCATAGGATCGACGCCACGGTTTTCAAAACGCGCCAGGGTATCGGCCTGGAAGCGTTCAGCGCTGTTTTCCAGCGCGCCGGTATTCACCAGCAGCGTGTTCGCCGGGAAGTAGCTGAACAGAGGCGGCAGCGGCTCGTTGAAGAACAGCGGCTGCCAGTATTCGATCCCGGCAGGCAGCGTACCTTTACTGACCTGCTGGTAAATATGCTCGGCGTCGCGTTTAACTTCAAATGTGTCACGCCACTGGCTGCGGAACAGCTCGATGGCCGTTTTATCGGTCGGAAATTCATGCGCGGGCAGCAAATTGATGGCGTCGACTTCTTCCAGCGTACGCTGGGTATCGGCATCAAACAGGCGCAAACTGTCGATTTCATCATCAAAAAAATCAAGACGATAGGGCTGTTCGCTGCCCATCGGAAACAGATCCAGCAGCGCGCCGCGAGTGGCGTATTCACCGTGTTCCATGACTTGATCAACATGACGATAGCCCGCGCTATCCAGCTGTGCGCGCAGGGCGTCGCGCGACAAACGCTGACCCTTTTTCATCACCAGGGCGTGGCCGTGCAAATAACTGTGCGGGCAAACGCGCTGCATCAGCGTATTTACCGGAACAATCAATACGCCGCGCTGCATTGACGGCAACTGGTAAAGCGTGGACAGGCGTGAAGAGATGATTTCCTGGTGTGGGGAAAAGCTGTCGTAAGGGAGCGTTTCCCAGTCCGCCAGATTCATCACCAGTTGGTCGGTGAACTGGCGAACTTCGTCATGCAGGCGCAGGGCGTTTTGCATGTCAGGTGCAATAAGTACGATTGGGCCAGCATGGCGCTCGGCAATCTCCGCCACCAGCGTGGCGCAGGCGGCGCCGGTAAGCTCGCCCAACTGGCGCTGATCGCCGGGTTTGGTTGGCAGAGTATAACGTTGTTGTTCAGGCATAGTGGTTGCAGGATCTCTATTGGGTATACACCACACTATGGGGGCATATCACTGATAAGCAATGCTCTTTATTATCCGTGATCGTTTCTCTTTAGCAAATTGATTCGCCCCCGGGAGGGGGCGAAAAGATTAACGCGAATAGCTGGTAACGGCGGGGAGAGAAGGCGGAGAGAAGAAGAGATCGGCAAACAGGCGTTGCGAAATTTTTCGGACGGTAAGGCCCGTCAGCGTGCAAATCAGCAGACTGGCAAAGGGGTAAACCAACAGCAGAGCAAACTCAAGCTGCGGCGACCATGCCGCGCCGTTGATTTTCGGAATCAACGTTAAGCTGAACGCTTCGACCAGGATACGGTGGGTTGTATAGATAGCAATAGTGTTTGAGCCGATGACATTCAGCAGGCTGGAAGAACGCATGCCGAAGCGCTGCTCATACTGATAAAAAAGTTTCATGATCAGCACAATCGACACCAGTGAGAGCAGCAGGGATACATTAGCCAGCCAGGCGATGACGGCGAGCAGCGCAATGCCCGCAAACGCGATAGCATAACGACGCAGTGGGACATGCTTAATCCACTCCATCAGCGTGGCGCCAAACCAGGCGCCGAGGCTGTAGTAAGGCAGGTTGCGGATCACGCTGTTCATTCCCCACCACGGCGTCGGCACGAAGTTTATCGTCACGCTCAGCAGTACAAACAGTACGAACAGTGGTTTTGCCCATTGGCTGAAGACTTTACACAGCACAAAATAGACAACCAGCGCATACAGATACCAGAGGCTGGTGCTGGCCGTCAGCATTCCGTGAATAAACTCGCCGACGGACCCGGCATAAGCGGCGTTGGAGGCATTGTTGATGTCGCGTTCGGGCGCCAGCCAGTGGTTGAGCCAGCTAAGCGCCAGCCATTGCGCCACTCCCCAGAGCGCCAGTACCCAGACAATGCTCCAGATCCGTTTATCAATACAGGTTCCCCAGGGCACGCTGTCAATATAGCGGCGGATCAGATACCCGGAAATAAAGAAAAACACCGGCATACGAAACGGCGCCAGATAGAGGTTAAAGTAGATCCAGCATTTCGTCAGGATCTCCGATAACGGATACTGGAAAGCGGTCAGGTGGGGATAGAACGTAATCACAGAGTGATAAATGACCACCAGGCAGATGCATAACCCTTTGATTTGGTTGATCCACAATTCTTTTTGTTTCATCAGGACGGCGTACTCGTGTTATTCAACATAGCCTGTGATCCTGCGGGCGGGGATCGGTGTTGTAATGCGTAACATTCTGTATTTTATTTTTTTAAGATAAAGATCAGGGTCAAGGGTGAGTATCAAGGCAGGTATCTTCAGGAAGTTGATTTCTTGATACTTTTCAGAATTACGCTGACGAACACTTACGGTTCAGTCATTTACCCATTCCGCTTTCGCTTATATACTCAGGGCTTTGCTAACAGCAACCAGACGGATTTCATGTACCAACCTGTCGCTCTATTTATTGGCCTGCGTTATATGCGTGGGCGTGCAGCAGATCGTTTCGGTCGTTTCGTCTCCTGGCTTTCCACCATTGGCATTACTCTCGGGGTGATGGCGCTGGTCACGGTATTGTCGGTGATGAATGGTTTTGAACGTGAACTGCAAAACAACATCCTTGGCCTGATGCCGCAGGCAATTCTCTCGTCTGAGCAGGGCTCCCTTAATCCACAGCAGATACCCGAAAAAGCGGTTACGTTAAATGGCGTCAACCGTATCGCACCGCTTACCACGGGAGATGTCGTGCTGCAAAGCGCGCGTAGTGTCGCCGTGGGCGTGATGCTGGGTATCGACCCGGCGCAAAAAGATCCCTTAACGCCGTATCTGGTCAATGTGAAGCAAACCTCTCTTGAACCGGGCAAGTATAATGTCATCCTCGGCGAGCAGCTTGCCGGGCAGTTGGGCGTCAATCGCGGCGATCAAATTCGTGTGATGGTGCCTTCCGCCAGCCAGTTCACGCCAATGGGACGGCTGCCGAGCCAGCGCCTGTTTACGGTGATTGGCACCTTCGCGGCGAACAGCGAAGTGGATGGCTACCAGATGCTGACCAATATTCAGGACGCGTCGCGCCTGATGCGCTACCCGGCGGGCAATATCACCGGCTGGCGCTTGTGGCTCAATGAGCCGCTGAAGGTGGATACCCTCAGCCAGCAGACGCTGCCGGAGGGGACGAAATGGCAGGACTGGCGTGAGCGAAAAGGTGAACTGTTCCAGGCCGTGCGCATGGAAAAAAACATGATGGGTTTGCTGTTAAGCCTGATCGTCGCCGTGGCGGCGTTTAATATTATTACTTCGTTAGGTTTGATGGTGATGGAGAAGCAGGGCGAAGTGGCTATTTTACAAACCCAGGGGCTGACGCCGCGCCAGATCATGATGGTGTTTATGGTTCAGGGCGCCAGCGCCGGGATTATCGGCGCGCTGCTGGGGGCGGTGCTGGGCGCATTGCTGGCCAGCCAACTGAATAACCTGATGCCGATCATTGGCGCATTCCTGGATGGCGCTGCGCTGCCGGTGGCGATTGAACCGCTACAGGTTGTTGTTATTGCGCTGGTGGCGATGGCCATCGCGTTATTGTCCACGCTGTATCCTTCCTGGCGCGCTGCCGCCACCCAACCCGCTGAGGCTTTACGTTATGAATAAGATCCTGTTGCAATGCGACAACCTGTGCAAACGCTATCAGGAAGGCTCCGTGCAAACCGACGTGCTGCACAATGTCAGCTTCAGCATTGGCGAAGGCGAAATGATGGCGATTGTCGGCAGCTCCGGCTCCGGGAAAAGTACGCTCCTGCACCTGCTGGGCGGCCTGGATACGCCGACGTCGGGCGATGTCATTTTTAGCGGCCAGCCGATGAGCAAACTCTCGTCGGCGGCGAAAGCGGAACTGCGCAACCAGAAGCTTGGCTTTATTTATCAGTTCCATCACCTGCTACCGGATTTCACCGCGCTGGAAAACGTCGCGATGCCGCTGCTGATCGGCAAGAAAAAACCGGCTGAAATTACCGAGCGGGCGCGTGAAATGTTGCAGGCGGTGGGGCTGGATCACCGGGCTAACCATCGACCATCCGAACTTTCCGGCGGCGAGCGTCAGCGTGTCGCCATCGCCCGAGCGCTGGTCAACAATCCGCGCCTGGTGCTGGCGGATGAACCGACCGGCAACCTGGATGCGCGCAATGCCGACAGTATTTTCCAGCTTCTGGGTGAACTCAATCGCGCTCAGGGAACGGCGTTTCTGGTAGTGACTCACGATTTGCAGCTGGCGAAGCGAATGAGCCGTCAGCTTGAAATGCGCGACGGTCTGCTGACGGCAGAACTGAGCCTGATGGGAGCTGAGTAATGGCTTCGCCTTTATCGTTATTGATCGGCTTGCGCTTTAGTCGTGGTCGTCGACGCGGCGGTATGGTGTCGCTGATTTCCGTTATCTCGACTATCGGTATCGCGCTGGGCGTGGCGGTACTGATTGTCGGTTTAAGCGCGATGAACGGTTTTGAGCGCGAGCTGAACAACCGTATTCTGGCCGTGGTGCCGCATGGTGAAATTGAAGCGGTGAATCAGCCGTGGACTCACTGGCGCGAAGCGCTGGAAAAAGTGCAGCACGTACAGGGGATTGCAGCGGCAGCGCCCTATATCAACTTTACCGGGCTGGTGGAGAGCGGGGCGAATCTGCGCGCAATCCAGGTGAAGGGCGTGGACCCGAAACAGGAACAGCGCTTGAGCGCGCTGCCGTCGTTTGTGCAAAACCATGCCTGGGATAACTTCAGGGCGGGCGAGCAGCAGATCATCATTGGCAAGGGCGTTGCCGATGCGCTGAAAGTGAAGCAGGGCGACTGGGTGTCGATCATGATCCCCAATGCCAGCGCCGATCATAAATTGCAGCAGCCTAAGCGAGTGCGTCTGCATGTGACGGGGATTCTGCAACTGAGCGGTCAGCTCGATCACAGCTTTGCCATGATCCCTATGGAAGACGCGCAGCAGTACCTGGATATGGGGGCCAGCGTGTCCGGCATCGCGATTAAGGTCAACGATGTCTTTAACGCCAATAAATTGGTACGGGACGCTGGCGAAGTGACCGACAGTTACGTTTACATTAAGAGCTGGATCGGTACTTACGGCTATATGTACCATGATATTCAGATGATCCGCGCCATCATGTATCTGGCGATGGTGCTGGTGATCGGCGTGGCCTGCTTCAACATCGTTTCGACGCTGGTGATGGCGGTAAAAGATAAGAGCGGCGATATCGCGGTATTAAGAACCTTAGGGGCGAAAGATGGCCTAATCCGCGCCATTTTCGTCTGGTATGGGCTGCTGGCGGGTCTGCTCGGCAGTCTGTGCGGTGTGGCGATTGGCGTGGTCGTCTCATTGCAACTGACTCCTATCATTGAAGGCATCGAAAAGCTGATAGGGCATCAGTTCCTTTCTGGAGACATCTATTTTATCGACTTCCTGCCATCCGAATTACACTGGCTGGACGTTATTTACGTACTGGTTACGGCATTGTTGCTGAGCTTGTTGGCGAGCTGGTATCCGGCACGACGCGCCAGCAATATTGACCCCGCGAGAGTGTTAAGCGGCCAGTAGTCGCAGTACATAAGAACAAGGAGCGGTGCGTGATGTATTACGGGTTTGACATTGGCGGGACAAAAATTGCCTTAGGCGTGTTTGATAACGAGCGACGTTTGCGCTGGGAAAAACGCGTACCGACGCCACGCGAAGGCTATGAGGCTTTTTTAACGGCGGTCTGCGATCTGGTGGCGGAAGCCGACCAGCGGTTTGACGTAAAAGGTTCCGTGGGCATTGGTATTCCCGGGATGCCGGAAACGGAAGACGGAACGCTGTATGCCGCCAATGTTCCTGCCGCCAGCGGTAAACCGCTCCGCGCCGATCTCAGCGCCCGGCTGGATCGTGATGTTCGCCTGGATAACGACGCGAACTGCTTTGCACTGTCGGAAGCCTGGGATGATGAGTTCACGCAGTACCCGCTGGTCATGGGGCTTATCCTCGGGACGGGCGTAGGCGGCGGACTGGTGCTCAACGGTAAGCCGATCACCGGTCGCAGCTATATTACCGGCGAGTTTGGTCATATGCGTTTGCCTGTCGATGCGCTCACCCTGATGGGGTTCGATTTTCCTCTGCGTCGCTGCGGCTGCGGTCAACTGGGCTGCATCGAAAATTATCTTTCCGGCCGCGGGTTTGCGTGGCTGTATCAGCATTACTATCATCAACCTCTACAGGCGCCGGAGATTATTGCTTTGTGGGAGCAAGGTGATGAACGCGCGCGTGCGCATGTTGAACGTTACCTGGATTTACTGGCGGTCTGCCTGGGGAATATCCTCACGATCGTCGATCCCGATCTGGTGGTGATTGGGGGAGGATTATCAAACTTCACTGCTATAACAACGCAACTGGCAGACAGGTTGCCACGTCATCTCCTTCCTGTTGCTCGTGTACCGCGTATTGAACGGGCGCGACACGGTGATGCGGGCGGGATGCGCGGCGCTGCCTTCTTACATCTTACCGATTAATCAAAAGAGGTTGTTATGCAGTCGCGTCGGGCTCATCGATTAAGCCGTTTTCGTAAAAACAAACGCCATTTGCGTGAACGCCTGCGTCAGCGAATCTTTTTCAGAGACAGAGTGGTGCCGGAAATGATGGAAAAACCAAGAGTATTAGTTCTTACTGGAGCGGGAATCTCTGCCGAATCCGGCATTCGTACATTTCGCGCCGCTGATGGTCTCTGGGAAGAGCATCGGGTAGAGGATGTGGCGACCCCGGAAGGGTTTGCCCGCGATCCAGAACTGGTTCAGTCATTTTACAACGCCCGCCGTCAGCAGTTGCAGCGGCCTGAGATTCAGCCCAACCCGGCGCATGTCGCGCTGGCAAAACTGGAAGAGGCGCTGGGCGATCGTTTCCTGCTGGTGACGCAAAATATCGATAATCTGCATGAACGCGCGGGCAACAAGAATATCATTCACATGCACGGCGAGCTGTTGAAAGTGCGCTGCTCCCAGAGCGGGCAAATTCTGGACTGGACGGGCGATGTGACTTCAGACGATAAGTGCCACTGCTGCCAGTTCCCGGCTTCGCTTCGCCCGCACGTCGTGTGGTTTGGTGAAATGCCGCTTGGCATGGATGAGATCTATATGGCGCTGGCGATGGCAGATGTGTTTATCGCTATCGGAACATCCGGGCATGTTTATCCGGCGGCCGGGTTTGTGCATGAGGCCCGTCTGCACGGCGCGCATACGGTCGAGCTAAATCTTGAACCAAGCCAGGTCGGCAGCGAGTTTGAAGAGAAATATTATGGCCCGGCAAGCCAGGTTGTACCGGCGTTTATTGAGAAATTATTGAAAGGACTGTGATTTTTTTGCCGGATGGCGGCGAATGCCTTATCCGGCCTACGGTTTGCATTTATCCAGGCCCGATAAGCGCAGCGCCATCGGGCATTCTTTACAACGCTGAATTAGCGTCCCGCTTTTAGCTTCTGATAATACTCTTCATAGATAGCACTGGCGGAACCCACGTCGTTCTGCCATTCCCCTTTGTTGATGGTGTCGGCATCAGGGTAGAGTGATTTATCATTTGCCACTTCAGGGCTTAACAGCTTACGTGCGGCCAGGTTCGGTGTCGGATAACCGATGGTTTCCGCCACTTCTTTCGCCACATCCGGGCGCAACAGGAAGTTGATCAGCTTCAGCGCGCCTTCTTTGTTTTTGGCGTTCGCCGGAATAGAAAGGCTGTCCATCCAGAAAATACCGCCTTCTTTCGGCCAGATAACCTCAAGCGGCGTCCCTGCCTGACGTGCAACGTACGCAGAACCGTTCCACACCATCCCCAGGTTGACTTCGCCTTCCATATACGGGTTAGCCGGGTTGTCTGAGTTGAACGCCGCCACGTTTGGCATCAGTTTTTTCAGTTCGTTATACGCCGCTTCAATCTCTTTAGGATCGGTGGTGTTGCCGGAGTAACCCAGCTTACGCAGCGCCATCTGGAACACTTCACGCGCATCGTCAGTCAGCAGCAGACTGCCTTTATACTCAGGCTTCCACAGGTCAGCCCAACTGGTGACGGTTTTCGGGTCAATTTCGTCACTGTTAACGCCAATTGCCGTTGCGCCCCAGATATACGGGATGGAGTAGTCGTTATTCGGGTCAAACGGTTTGTTGAGCATTTCAGGATCGAGGTTGTGGAAGTTGGTTAACTTCGTTTTGTCGATCTTCTGGATCATGCCCTCTTTACGCATTTTATCGACGTAATAGGTGGAAGGCACCACCAGGTCGTAGGCGCCGTCTTTATACGTTTTCAGCTTGGCATACATGGTTTCATTCGACTCGTAGGTCGAATAGATAACCTTAATGCCCGTCTCTTTAGTGAACTGTTCCAGCAGTCCTGGTGGAACATACTCGGTCCAGTTGTAGAAATAGAGCGTGTTGTTGTCATCAGCGTGAGCGGCGCTCATGCCCAGTGCCAGAGCACCCGCCGCGAGCAGGTGGCGTGACCATTTTTTCATTTAACGTCCCCTGAATAGTGGGCCTCAACGGCCCTTGGTTTTATCACGAGCAATAAGCTGGCTGGCGATGACCATAACCAGCGACAGAACCAACAAAATCGTTGCCAGCGCATTAACTTCCGGTGAAACGCCGACTTTTACCATTGAGTAAATTTTCAATGGCAGAATCTCATAGCCAGGCCCGGTGACGAATGACGAAACCACCACGTCATCCATCGACAGGGTGAAACTGAGCAACCAGCCAGCCGCGACCGCAGGCATTGCCAGCGGCAGAATGATCTTACGCAAAATCGTGACTTCACTGGCTCCAAGGTCTTTTGCCGCTTCCAGCATCCGCACGTCAAACCCTTTCAGGCGCGAGTAAACGGTAACGACCACGAAGGGCAGGCAAAAGGTGATATGCGAAAACAGCAACGACCAGAAGCCCAACTGGATGCCGAGCAGCATAAACAGCACCAGCAGTGAAATCGCCATTACAATATCCGGCGACATCATGACGACGAACAGCATGCCGCTGACAAACGGTTTACCGCGAAAACGATAGCGATACAGCGCCACTGCCGTTAGCGAGCCGATGATCGTGGCAAAGGTGGCCGAGAACACCGCCATCGTCAGCGAGTGCTGTGCCGCCTGCAACAGGCTGTCGTTATTCATCAGCAGGCTGTACCAGTTGGTGGTAAAGCCCTGCCAGTTGATGCCAAAGCGCGAACTGTTAAAGGAATTCACAATCAAGATGATGATTGGAATATACAGGTACGCGTAGATAGCGGTCATAAAACCGCCACGAAGCAGTCGACCGATCATTCGAGTTCCACCTTCTTATTCAGCAGCCGCGATGCGCGCCAGTAAACCAGCAGCATCAGGCCCATCACAATCGTCAGCGTAATGCTGGTGGCTGCGCCAAACGGCCAGTCGCGAATGTTCAGGAACTGAACCTTAATAACGTTACCAATCAGCAGGTTCTTTGCTCCACCCATCAGGTCAGAGACATAGAACAGCCCCATCGCCGGCAGCATCACCAGTAGACACCCGGCGATGATCCCCGGCATGGTCAGTGGAATAATAATGCGAATAAAGGTCTGCAATTTACTGGCGCCCAGATCGCGGGCGGCCTCCAGCAGCGGCTTATCCAGTTTTTCAATGCTGGAGTAGAGCGGCATCACCATAAACGGCAGCAGGATATAGACCAGACCGATAATGACCGCGCCCGGCGTGAACATGATGCGGATCGGGGCGTCAATCACACCCAGCCACAGCAGGAACTCGTTGAGATAGCCCTTGGTGCTAAGAAAAATTTTCAGGCCGTAAATACGGATCAGCGAGTTGGTCCAGAACGGTACGATCAGCAAAAACAGCAGCAGCGGACGCATTTTTTCCGGCAGTTTCGCCAGAAACCAGGCAAAGGGATAGCCGAGCACCAGGCAGGCGAAGGTGGCGATGAGCGCCATATTGAGGGAATGCAGCAATACCTCAAAATAGAGCGGATCGAGCAGACGAGCGTAGTTATCCAGCGTAAAGACCATTTTGACGAAGTTCGCGTCATCACGGGTCAAAAAGCTGGTACCAATAATCATCAGGTTGGGCAGAAAGACAAACAACACAAGCCAACCAACGACAGTGACAATCACCACATTCTGGAATTTACTTGTGTTCTTCATCAGCCAGTACGACCTCCCAGCTTTCTACCCAATTAATGGCCATTTTTTGGTCGAGAGAGTGGTCGAAGTCAGGATCGTCTTCATTGAAGAATTCGCTGACCATCACCATTTTGCCATTTTCCAGTTCGACGACGGACTCCAGCGTCATGCCTTTGTAGTTGCGCTCGCGTACGTAGCCAATGAGACCTTCAATGTGGTTATCATCGTTAATTTCATCAACGCGCAGATCTTCCGGGCGTAACAGTACGTTCAGTTTCTGACCAGGAACGACGGCAAAGTTAACATAAATATTGCACTCGCGTCCTTCTACATTGGCGCGTACGCGTTGTTCGTCCAGACGTTCAATTACCGTGGCGTTAAACATGTTGATTTCGCCAATGAATCCGGCGACGAACAGGTTTTTCGGCTCCTCATAGATTTCTCGCGGCGTGCCGTCCTGCTCAATAATGCCGTCGCGCATCACCACGATACGGTCAGACATGGTCAGCGCTTCTTCCTGATCGTGCGTAACGAACACAAAAGTGATGCCCAGCTTACGCTGCAACGCTTTCAGTTCGTTCTGCATCTGCTTTCGCAGCTTGTAATCCAGCGCGGAGAGGGATTCATCCAGCAGCAATAAACGCGGTTTATTGACGACGGCGCGGGCGATGGCCACACGCTGCTGCTGCCCGCCGGAAAGCTGATGCGGCTTTCGCTGCGCAAACTCTTCCAGTTGCACCATGCGCAGAGCGTCGGTGACGCGAGGGGTAATCTCGGCGGCGGGGGTTTTCTGCATGCGTAAACCGAAAGCCACATTTTCAAATACGGTCATGTGGGGGAATAACGCATAGCTTTGAAAGACGGTGTTCACATAGCGGTGTTCCGCTGGAACGTCGGTGATGTCCTGGTTATCCAACATGATATGACCGGCATCAACATTTTCCAGACCGGCAATCAGGCGCAGAACGGTTGTTTTACCGCAGCCAGAGGGGCCAAGCAGCGTGAGGAATTCGCCGTTATTGATGGTCAGATTCAGATTAGAAATGACCTCTTTTCCGTCGAAGCTTTTGCGAATTCCCGCCAGTTGTACCAGCGGTGAAAGCGAACGCGGTTGTTTATTCAATTTTTTACTCTGTCCCATGTAGACGCAACGGATGGCTGACCGATGCGGGGTTTGTGGTTAACCACCTTGGTGACTCTTAATGAGGGCGGTCATTCTACGGCAAACCGCTAAAATCGCCAATCCTTGTTGCGAATTACTGGCTTAGCTTTATAGTCAGAAAAAGTGTCTACGCGAAATATTCTCGTTTGCAGGGATAAAAGTGACCTGACGCAATATTTGTCTTTTCTTGCTTATTAATAATGTTGTCACGAAAAGTGAGGGTGACTGCATGGATAAACTACTTGAGCGTTTTTTACACTACGTGTCGCTGGATACCCAATCAAAGGCGGGCGTACGGCAAGTGCCCAGCACTGAGGGCCAGTGGAAATTATTACATTTGCTCAAACAACAGCTCGAAGAAATGGGGCTGGTGAATGTCACGTTAAGTGACAAAGGGACCGTCATGGCGACGCTGCCAGCCAACGTTGCTGGTGATATTCCCGCGATTGGTTTTATCTCTCATGTGGATACCTCACCTGATTTCAGCGGTAAAAATGTGAATCCGCAGATTGTGGAAAACTACCGTGGTGGCGATATTGCGCTAGGGATCGGCGATGAGGTGCTGTCGCCGGTGATGTTCCCGGTTCTGCATCAACTGCTGGGGCAGACGCTGATCACCACTGACGGGAAAACGCTGCTGGGCGCTGACGACAAAGCGGGCGTGGCGGAAATCATGACCGCGCTGGCGGTACTGAAACAGAAAGACATTCCGCACGGTGATATTCGCGTGGCCTTTACGCCGGATGAAGAGGTCGGAAAAGGGGCGAAACATTTTGACGTTGAGGCTTTCGGCGCGCAGTGGGCTTATACCGTTGATGGCGGCGGCGTAGGGGAGCTGGAGTTTGAAAACTTCAATGCGGCCTCCGTGAATATCAAAATCGTGGGCAATAACGTACACCCCGGTACGGCGAAGGGCGTGATGGTGAATGCGCTGTCGCTGGCGGCGCGTATTCATGCCGAGGTTCCGGCGGATGAGAGCCCGGAGACGACTGAAGGCTATGAAGGCTTCTACCATCTGGCGAGTATGAAAGGCACAGTTGATCGTGCGGATATGCACTACATCATTCGCGATTTCGACCGCAAACAGTTTGAAGCCCGCAAGCGCAAAATGATGGAGATCGCTAAAAAGGTCGGGAAGGGACTGCACCCGGACTGCTACATTGAGCTGGTGATCGAAGACAGCTATTACAATATGCGCGAGAAAGTGGTCGAGCATCCACATATTCTCGATATTGCACAGCAGGCAATGCGTGACTGCGATATTGTGCCGGATATGAAGCCGATCCGTGGCGGCACTGACGGCGCCCAGCTTTCGTTTATGGGTTTACCGTGCCCGAACCTCTTTACCGGCGGCTATAACTATCATGGCAAGCATGAGTTTGTGACGCTGGAAGGGATGGAGAAAGCGGTGCAGGTGATTGTGCGTATTGCGGAGCTAACTGCGAAGCAGCAGTAATGGTGTCGTGGTGTGATGGCGCCGGATGGCGCTTCGATTATCAGGCCTACCGTGTGTAGGCCTGATAAAACGCGCTAGCGTTGCCATCAGGCTCAATCGCAATAACTTATTACCCTTCGAAGAACCAGTACCCGCTGTTGACCAGTGCGGCCAGCATTGCGAGGAACGACGGGTCTTCCAGCGCATCGCCAAAATTCTCGGCGGTCAGCACGATGTGACTGGAGAGCGCCTCCAGCGCCGGGCGGTGCGGAGAATCAATCTTCTCACCGTTGGCGTAGACCTCATCGCCAATGCGCAGGACGCGTAATCCGCCCAGACGCACCAGCACATCGCCTTGTTTCAGCGCATCATAGATCTCATCCGGCTGATACGGAGGTTCCGGCGGCGCGATGTCCAGTTCGTGACGAGACTGGGAGATAAATTCGCCAAACCACTGTTTAAAGTGTTCAGGCTGATTGATCAGGTCGAGCATCATTTCACGCAGCTTGTCCATCTCCTGCGGCAGAACGTCGGCAGGATGCTCGCGCGACGGGATATCCGGGTCGCTGTAATAGGTGCTGCCCAGTTCGCGTTGCAGAACGTAGTCGGCAAAACCGCTGATCAGTTCACGCGTATTCGGCGCGCGGAAACCAACCGAGTAGTTCATCGCGTTTTCCAGCGCGTAGCCTTCGTGCGGGAATCCCGGTGGGATATACAGAATATCGCCGGGCTCCAGCTCTTCATCAATGATGGCTTCAAAAGGATCGACCTGGAGCAGGTCCGGGTGAGGGCAATGCTGCTTCAGTTGCAGCTTCTCGCCTACGCGCCAGCGGCGGCGACCGGTTCCCTGAATGATAAAGACATCGTACTGATCCAGATGCGGACCCACGCCGCCGCCAGGGACGGAAAAGGAGATCATCAGATCGTCAATACGCCAGTCCGGCAACGCGCGGAAAGGGCGCATCAGCGCAGCGGTAGGTTCATGCCAGTGGTTTACGGCCTGAACCAGCAGCGACCAGTTGTTCTCGCCGAGGTGGTCGTAACTCTCGAACGGGCCGTGGCTGACCTGCCATTTACCATCCTGATGGCTGACCAGACGGCTATCGACTTCGCTTTCCATCGCCAGTCCCGCCAGTTCGTCAGGGGAGAGCGGATCAATGAAGTTGTTGAACCCACGTTTTAACACCACCGGGCGTTTTTGCCAGTGGCGTTCAAGAAATTCGGGCCAGTTAAGTGTTAATTGATATTCCATGTTGATTATCCGCAGGCTGGTATCTGACACCGATTATAACGGATGCTTAACGACATGCGGTGAAGAACATACATAAATATTACACGCCAGCGTCATTCATCGCGCTGAATCGGGTGCTGGCGACCAAAAATCACCTCCATCCGCGCTCCGCCGAGCAAACTGTCACCGGCGACGATCTTCCCTTCATATTGCTCAGTGATCTCACGGGCGACCGCCAGCCCCACGCCTTGCCCTGGTCGCAGGGTGTCAATGCGCTGACCGCGATCGAAAACCACATCACGCTTGCTTTGCGGAATGCCCGGGCCGTCGTCTTCTACCAGAATATGCAGATGCTCATCGGTCTGCTGGGCTGAAATTTCGACAAACTCAAGGCAGTATTTACAGGCGTTATCCAGCACGTTGCCCATCACTTCAACAAAGTCATTCTGCTCGCCGACGAAGCTGATTTCCGGCGAAATATCGAGGCTAATGTTGACCCCTTTACGCTGATACACCTTATTGAGCGCGCAGGTGAGATTGTCCAGTAACGGCGCTACGGGGTGCAGCTCGCGGCTGAGTAACACGCCGCTTCCGCGCATGCTGGCGCGATGCAGGTAATAACCAATCTGCTGGGATATACGGCTGATCTGTTCCAGCATGACCGGTTCGGCGTCGCTGACGCTCATTTTTTCGCTGCGCATTGAACGCAGGGTGCTCTGCAATACCGCCAGCGGCGTTTTCAGACTATGGGTGAGATCGGTTAACGTGGTGCGGTATTTATCATAACGTTCACGTTCGCTCTTCAGCAGCCGGTTGAGGTTGCGCACCAGGCTGGTCAGTTCCCGCGTGGTTTCCGGGTTGAGCATTTCGCGGTGGTGTTCTTCCAGCTCGCGCACTTCACGTGCCAGCGCTTCGATAGGGCGTAAACTCCACCACGCAGCGACCCAGAGCAACGGGATGACTAACAGCAGGTTTGCCGCCAGAACATAAATAAACCAGCTCCAGACCATATACGAGCGTTTCAGCTCAATGGGGATGGTATCGACAACCACTATCGTCAGTTGCGGCATCCGCGCGGTAGCCGGATAGACATTCACCGCCACGGAGTGGGTCATTTCCGCATCGTCGTCATCTTCCCGCACCTCTTTGAGCTGCTGTTGGGCGGAATGATCTTCACTCAGCAATGTGCTGGTGGCGTCGACATCGGCTTCAATTTCATGAAAACCGTTGGCTTTCAGCCATTCCGGCTGGATACGTTTCTCCAGCCAGGGAACGTTGCGCTGCGCCCATAACAACTTGCCGTTCTCATCATAGATCAGTGTCATCGTGGGGCTTTGCATATCGAGATTTTCCGGGATCTCGATATTGATTTTATTGTTTTGCCATGACGCGAGGGTGTAGAAAAGGTTGCTCTCACCGCGTAACAGGCGAAAGGTTGTCTTATCAAAACTGACGCTATAGCCAACCAGTGCGACCATGCCGTAGGCCAGAGAGAGCACCAGCACAACGCCTGCCGTCGCCAGCAGAAAGCGCAGGCGCAGCGATAAAGGAAAAAGATGACGCAGTAATTTATTCATTAGCGCAGTTCGAACAGGTATCCCTGACCACGGACGGTGGTAATCACATCATCAGGATATCGCGCCTGAATTTTTTTGCGTAAGCGCCCCATTAATACATCAATGGTATGGCTTTCACGCAGTTCCGCATCCGGGTAGAGCTGTAGCATCAACGAATCTTTACTGACGACTTTGCCATTATTGCGGATCAGCGTTTCCATAATGGTGTATTCAAACGCCGTCAGTTTTATCACTTCATCATTTACGGACAATTCACGGCGGGAGAGATCCACCTGAAAAGGCGGAATAGAGATAACCTGCGAGGCCAGACCGCTGTTGCGGCGCATTAACGCCTGCATACGCGCGACCACTTCTTCAATATGAAACGGTTTTGTCACGTAGTCGTCGGCGCCGGCGCTCAGCACTTCCACTTTATCCTGCCAGCCTTCACGGGCGGTTAATACCAGAACAGGAAGGGAAACGTCATTGCTGCGCCAGCGGCGGATCAGCGAAAGCCCGTCTTCATCCGGGAGGCCTAAATCGACGATGGCGATGTCCGGCAGATGCTCGTTAAGATAATAATCGGCTTCCTTTGCATCTTCTGCGTCATCAACCTGGTGCCCCAAATCCTGTAATTGAACCTTCAGGTGGTGGCGTAATAAGGCATTATCTTCGACAACCAGTACGCGCATCATCTTTTCTCCCTAAATTAACGGTATTAGTAGTTTAACGCTGATTATGTTGCGGCGGGGATAAACATTTCGTAAACCGGGGGGAGAGTTATGCCGGATGAGTCTCCGGCATTGGGGGCGCTGAATATCGGCCGGATAAGATGCGTTAGCATCGCTATCCGGCAGGGGGGATTACTTCAGCTCGTCAACCATAGTGATGGCGCGGCCAATATAGTTGGCCGGGGTCATCGCCTTCAGGCGCGTTTTCTCTTCTTCCGGCAGGGCCAGACTGTCGATAAACTGCTTCATGCCTTCGGCGTCAACACGTTTGCCGCGCGTTAACTCTTTCAGCTTCTCGTACGGTTTCTCAATGCCGTAGCGGCGCATTACGGTCTGGATCGGCTCTGCCAGCACTTCCCAGTTGTGATCCAGTTCATCCAGCAGACGATCGCGGTTCACTTCCAGTTTGCTTACGCCTTTCAGGGTGGACTGATACGCGATCAACGCATAGCCAATACCGACGCCCAGGTTACGCAGCACGGTGGAGTCCGTCAGGTCGCGCTGCCAGCGGGAAACCGGCAGTTTGCTTGCCAGGTGTTGCAGTACGGCGTTAGCCAGGCCCAGGTTGCCTTCGGAGTTTTCGAAGTCAATCGGGTTAACCTTGTGCGGCATGGTGGAAGAACCAATTTCACCCGCGATGGTTCTCTGTTTGAAGTGGTTGAGCGCGATATAACCCCAGACGTCGCGATCGAAGTCAATCAGGATGGTGTTAAAGCGCGCGACGCAGTCAAACAGCTCTGCGATGTAGTCATGCGGTTCAATCTGTGTGGTGTACGGGTTCCACTGGATACCCAGCGATGTCACAAACTCTTCGCTGAAATGGTGCCAGTCCACTTCCGGGTAAGCGGCAATGTGGGCGTTATAGTTACCGACCGCGCCGTTGATTTTACCAAGGATTTCCACCTGGTTTAACTGGCGGAACTGGCGTTCCATGCGGTAAGCCACGTTAGCCATCTCTTTCCCCATCGTGGACGGCGTAGCCGGTTGACCGTGGGTACGGGAGAGCAGGGGAATATCGCGATACTGAACGGACAGATCTTTTACCGCGTCGATCAGCTGACGCCAGTACGGCAGGATCACTTCGTCACGCGCGGTTTTCAGCATCAGCGCATGAGACAGGTTGTTGATGTCTTCAGAAGTACAGGCGAAGTGGATGAACTCCGAAACCGCATGCAGTTCCGGGATATCCGCCACTTTTTCTTTCAGGAAATACTCAACTGCCTTCACATCGTGGTTCGTCGTGCGCTCAATGGTTTTGATACGCGCGGCATCTTCTTCATTGAAGTTCGCGACGATCGTATCCAGGAAACCGTTTGCGTCGGCAGCAAAAGCAGGAACTTCCTTGATCGCTGCGTGCGCGGCCAGTTTTTGCAGCCAGCGTACTTCAACCTGTACACGGAATTTCAGCAAACCGTATTCGCTGAAAATCCCGCGCAGCGCGCTGACTTTATCGCCGTAGCGTCCATCGACAGGGGAAACGGCGGTCAGTGAGGATAATTCCATAGATCACAACTCCGGGGTTAAATGAGCAAGAATTTGTTTTGCCTGAGTGGTCAGGCGATTACGAGAAAACATTAATTGCAGGCGGCCACCGCCGACCTGGTGCCAGAGCACTGCGGCACGGATACCGGCCAGAAGCGAGGCGCGAACTTTTGCCTGCACCTGCGGGCTTTGCAGCACGGCGGGTGAGCCCGTCACCTGAATGCGTGGCCCCAGCGGGCTGATGACATCGACATAAATACCGGCCATCGCGCTCATCAGCGTTTCTGATTGCAGGTCAAAATGGTCAAGCTGACGCTGTAAGCCGTTAATGCGCTCGCCCAGCATGTCCAGCGCGCCTTTGGCAGCTGACAGTTTGCGCTCCAGCACCATCAGGCTTAGCGTATAGCGCGTCAGCTCTGCGTTCAGCCCCTGGCGGCTACTGGCATTCAGGACGCCGAGCAGGGTTTCCAGACCGAGGCGAAGGTTCGCTTCGCTGCCGCCGAATACGCCCAGCGTAGAGCTGGGGTTCATATCGATAACGCTGTTCAGTGAAACGTGTAGCGCATCGGCATCACAGTGCCCCTGGTGCGCCAGCTGTTGCACCAGGCGTGCTGACTGGCAAATACCTGCCAGTGCGAGGGTGATGTCATAATAATTCTTTGCCACGATCACTGCTTCCTTGTATCAGTTATAGAGAATAATTATACCGGCAGGGGCAGGCGCTGCTCGATAATACCGCCGCCGAGGCACACTTCTCCGTTATAAAAGACAGCCGACTGACCCGGCGTTACTGCGGCTACCGGCTCATCAAAAATCACTTCAATGCGTTCGTCATCCAGCGCTTTCACGGTGCACGGAATGTCGGTCTGGCGGTAGCGGGTTTTCACCGTGCAGCGCAGGGTGCCGCTAAACGGTTCGCGATCGACCCAGTGAAGCTGTTGGGCAATCAGGCCGACGGACATCAGACGTGGATGCTCATGACCCTGAGCGACAACCAGAATGTTGTTCTCGACATCTTTATCGACCACGTACCACGGATCTTCGGTGCCTTCTTTGGTGCCGCCGATACCCAGACCTTTACGTTGGCCCAGCGTGTGGTACATCAACCCCTGGTGCTGACCGATTTCGTCGCCGTCTACGGTGATGATTTTTCCTGGCTGCGCCGGGAGATAGCGACCGAGGAACTCGCGGAATTTACGTTCGCCGATAAAGCAGATGCCGGTAGAGTCTTTTTTCTTCGCGGTGATCAGACCGAGGTCTTCGGCAATTTTGCGTACCTGCGGTTTTTCCAGCTCACCGACCGGGAACAGGCTTTGGGCGATCTGCTCATGGCCGAGTGTGTAAAGGAAGTAGCTCTGATCTTTGTTACCGTCGAGCCCGCGCAGCAGGCGGCTTTTGCCGTCCACATCCGCGCGACGGACGTAGTGACCGGTGGCGATATAATCAGCGCCCAGATCTTCAGCGGCAAATTCGAGGAAGGCTTTAAATTTGATCTCTTTATTACACAGAATATCCGGGTTTGGCGTGCGGCCCGCTTTGTACTCTTCCAGGAAGAGTTCAAAAACGTTGTCCCAGTATTCTGCGGCAAAGTTTACGGTATGCAGTTCAATGCCAAGTTTGTCGCAAACGGCCTGCGCATCAGCCAGGTCGGCTGCCGCTGTGCAATATTCCTCACCGTCGTCCTCTTCCCAGTTCTTCATGAACAGGCCTTCTACCTGGTAGCCCTGTTGTTGCAACAGCCAGGCGGAAACGGAGGAGTCGACACCGCCGGACATGCCGACGATCACTTTTTTTGGGCTTTCTGACATTGGAATACTCACGACATTGAACTTCAAGGCGGCGTATTCTATCACGCAGCCCTTTTACTTGACACCCTCTGTAAACGGCCAGTTAAATTCGCCGATGATCGCCAGCGGATAACGTTGCCCGTTCTGCCAGCAACGAATGCTCTCGGCAACCAGCGGCGAACGCAGGTTGGGGGCGTTGAGGATCGCGTCGGCGCTGACCCAGCGACAGCAGTCAATGTCGTTGTCGTGAGGTTCAGTGGCGCACATTCTGGTAAGTTCAATGGAAAACAGGAAACGCAGGAACGGCGTGTTGTCCGGCGCGATCCATTGATGCAGACGAATAAAGTGCTGGGGTTGCGCGGTAATCCCTGTCTCTTCCCAGAGTTCGCGCGCGGCGGCTTCCACCAGCGTTTCGTCGGCTTCCAGGTGTCCGGCTGGCTGATTCCAGAGCGCTTTGCCGTTAATGGTCTCTTCCACCACGAGGAATTGACCTTCTGCATGGACGATGCAGGCGACGGTGACGTGCGGTTTGAACATGGTTTTTCCTTAATCGGTAGCGTCTCGCCATTCGCCGTTGGCAAGATTATCCAGCGTGTAGTTGCCCATTGCGTAGCGGATCAGTCGCAGCGTAGGGTGGCCGACGTGCGCCGTCATACGCCGTACCTGACGGTTACGGCCTTCATATAAGGTCACTTTGAGCCAGCGGGTGGGAATACTTTTTCGTTCGCGAATCGGCGGCGTTCTCGGCCACAGCCATTCGGGTTCGTCCACTACCTCAATGCCCGCAGGCAGAGTGGGGCCATCATTGAGCGTCACGCCATTGCGCAGGGCTTCCAGCGCTTCTGCGGTGGGTTCGCCTTCAACCTGAACGTAATAAATTTTACCGGTACGTTTGCCGGGCTGCGTCAGACGAGCCTGCAATGCGCCATCGTTGGTGAGCACCAGAAGACCTTCG
The DNA here is from genome assembly GCF_030333295.1 of Citrobacter sp. CK198. Lineage (NCBI taxonomy): Bacteria > Pseudomonadati > Pseudomonadota > Gammaproteobacteria > Enterobacterales > Enterobacteriaceae > Citrobacter > Citrobacter sp. CK198. The sequence continues at coordinate 223,842 of NZ_JAOWGE010000031.1, forward strand.
CTGTCCCTGTCCAGACGACCTGCTGCATAGACGCCCTGGACAGGAATATAGTCTTTTAATGTGCTGCGCCCGGCCTCATCCGTAAATTGCGGCAAAACATCGTAAGGTTTATTGAACAAAACCACGCGTTTTGGCTGGTTTTCTTTCCGCCGCTTAGTGACTTGTCGTGAGCTGAATCGCTCAACCCGGTGATTTCTAAAAGAAGTTTTTTGCATGGTATTTTCAGAGCTTATCAATTGCCGCATTATAGCCTAATAACGAGTGTCTTTCATGGCAGCAAACAATAGGGTAGTATTGACACGCTCATTACAAATCATTAACAAAAAAGTTGCTCTAATGCATCCGTGTCGCAGGACGCAAACGCACATGCAGCGTGATGACAGACGAGCAAACCAGAAGCGCTCGAAGGAGAGGTGAATGGAAAGCAAAGTAGTTGTTCCGGCGGAAGGTAAGAAGATCACCCTGCAAAACGGCAAACTCAACGTTCCTGAAAATCCGATTATCCCGTTCATTGAAGGCGACGGTATCGGTGTTGATGTAACCCCAGCCATGCTCAAAGTGGTCGATGCCGCTGTCGAGAAAGCCTATAAAGGCGAGCGTAAAATCTCCTGGATGGAAATTTACACCGGTGAAAAATCCACTCAGGTTTATGGCCAGGATGTCTGGCTGCCTGCTGAAACTCTGGATCTGATTCGTGATTATCGCGTGGCCATCAAAGGCCCTCTGACTACCCCGGTCGGCGGCGGTATTCGTTCCCTGAACGTGGCGCTGCGTCAGGAACTCGACCTGTACGTGTGTCTGCGTCCGGTTCGTTACTATCAGGGCACCCCAAGCCCGGTTAAACACCCTGAACTGACCGACATGGTCATCTTCCGCGAAAACGCTGAAGATATTTATGCAGGTATCGAATGGAAAGCCGACTCTGCGGATGCCGAGAAAGTGATCAAATTCCTGCGTGAAGAGATGGGCGTGAAGAAAATTCGCTTCCCTGAACACTGTGGTATCGGTATTAAGCCGTGTTCCGAAGAAGGAACCAAACGTCTGGTGCGTGCGGCGATTGAATATGCCATCGCTAACGACCGTGATTCTGTGACCCTGGTTCACAAAGGCAACATCATGAAGTTCACCGAAGGCGCGTTTAAAGACTGGGGCTACCAGTTAGCGCGTGATGAATTCGGCGGTGAGCTGATCGACGGCGGCCCGTGGGTCAAAATCAAGAACCCGAACACCGGCAAAGAGATCGTGATTAAAGACGTGATCGCCGATGCGTTCCTGCAACAGATCCTGCTGCGTCCGGCTGAGTACGACGTGATTGCCTGTATGAACCTGAACGGCGACTACATCTCTGACGCCCTGGCGGCGCAGGTTGGCGGTATCGGTATCGCGCCGGGCGCAAACATCGGTGACGAGTGCGCGCTGTTCGAAGCGACTCACGGTACTGCGCCGAAGTACGCGGGCCAGGATAAAGTTAACCCGGGCTCCATCATTCTGTCTGCTGAGATGATGCTGCGCCACATGCAGTGGTTCGAAGCCGCAGATCTGATCGTCAAAGGGATGGAAGGCGCGATTGCCGCGAAGACCGTCACTTACGATTTCGAACGTCTGATGGAAGGCGCTAAGCTGCTGAAATGTTCAGAGTTTGGCGACGCGATCATCGCAAATATGTAATCCAGTTTCTGGGTTAAACAAGAACGGGAGCCTGAGGGTTCCCGTTTTTTATTATTAGCATTCGAACTTGTTTTTTGAATGTCGAATTCGCAGAGGATTAAGACGATACTTCGCAAGTCTCCAGACGGGGAAGATGCGCATCTGCCAGTGGCTCAGACGTTTAGCCCATCAGCGAATATGGCTACGGAGCATTGTGCAAAACGGGCATGAACAACCTGGAACGGGTGAAGCATCACAGGTTCCCAAAAATGTTGTCTGCGGCTCAGTACCATGCTGACTGTAAAAACTTCCCAGAATCTTACTTTCGAGTGTGCGAACGTTATCAGGAGCCGTACCGGGTACTACGTTGGGCGGCGATTTGAATGCCAGGCAACTGAACGACGAGGCAGCCAGTGATATGGCGAATATGTTTCTGACTTTCATCTGATGATTACCCTTCTCACTAAAAGTTATGTAATAACATAACCTCAATTGTGCTTAATGAATAGACCTGAAATTGTCCGATCGGTCATGTGGCGGCGAAAAGGTAAATGACGTTTTTACGACCTCGCGGTGAGCAGGGGATAAGTCGCAAAAAATGACAAAACGACTTTTTCGTCTTTTTATAGACTTTTTGTGCTAACCGGGGGTTTAGTTTTCCCCTCTTTGTAATAGTCAGATAGCTAACACCGCAGTTATCAGTAAACCGGAACGTATTTTACTCAATGACGAGACTCCCAACATTTTCATTCGCTTTTTTTCATCCTCGCTACTGGCTGCTATGGCTGGGTATTTTCTTCTTACGATGTGCTGTTTTGCTGCCTTATCCCATTCTGCTCAGGCTTGGCGCTTGTCTGGGGAGAGTGGCCATGCGCGCATTGCCTCGCAGGGTAACAATAGCCCGTCGCAACCTGGAACTTTGCTTTAAGGCGTTACCTGCGAAGGAGCGTGAGAAATTACTGATTAAAAATTTTGAGTCGGTAGGCATGGGGGTACTTGAAACCGGTATCGCCTGGTTCTGGTCAGACAGGCGTTTACGCAAATGGTTTACGGTTACGGGTTATGAACATATGGAAAGTGCGCGAGCTGAAAATAAAGGCGTGCTTCTCATCGGTATGCACTTTCTTACTCTTGAACTTGGGGCGCGCATATTTGGGATGCTCAATCCGGGCATTGGCGTATACAGGCCGAACAATAACGCGCTGTATGACTGGTTGCAGACGCGGGGACGTCTTCGCTCAAATAAAACCATGCTCGATCGCTATGATTTAAAAGGCATGATACGAGTGCTCAAACAAGGTGAGATTGTCTGGTATGCACCTGATCATGACTATGGCGCTCGTAACAGCGTGTTTGTTCCTTTTTTTGATGTTCCCGATGCGGCGACTACCGCAGGCAGTTACATGCTTGTCAGAAGCGCGCGCCCGGCGGTTGTTCCTTTTGTTCCCCGACGCCGAGCGGATGGAAGAGGGTACGAGCTGATCATCCTCCCGGATATCGGCCATGAACTGTATGACGAGGGCAAGGAAACCGTTGCGACCAGAATGAATCGGGCGATTGAACGCGCAATCAACCTGGCTCCTGAACAATATATGTGGCTACACCGTCGCTTTAAGACCCGACCAGCAGGCAAGCCGGCCCTGTATGGGAAGAAGGAAAACGCGATTGAGAGTAACGGCGAATAGCTCGTTTCCTGGTTTCAAACCGCCTCCGGGCGGTTACTGGTCAATAATGCCGTCATAAACCTGTCATGTGTTCGTGCTATTGGGAATTTAGTCATTCATTTTCTGCGGTCAGGGGAGGTGAAAATGGGTACGGAACATGAACGCATTCGGTCAGTATTAACGGGGCTGCTTATCGCGCTGCTGATGCTGCTTGTCATGGCCGGGTGGCCTTATCTTGTGCGTATGATCTCCGGTTATATCGCCGGGTATCTGTAAATATGCACCTGAGGATAAACAAGAACGGGAACCTGTCAGTTCCCGTTTTTTCATGTCAGTAGAATGGCGTGTTGTGAGAGTGACGACTCTGCACCTGCAATCACCAGCCAGGCAGCGTACCCCCGACACTCCACTCTTCGGAGCCAAAATCGGGTTTCTCGCCTCGGATCACACGGTTTCTTTCTTCTTTTGTCGGTTTATGGGTGGCGGCGCGGCTGGGAAGTTTCCCGGGAGTTTTTACGCAGCCGAATCCCTGACAAATTGGGCTGGCGGAAGAGGGCGCGGGTTGTACTTCTGAGTCGACACAAGCCGTCAACAATACGATTGAAATCGTGCCGGCAACTCTCTTTATGTTCATAAATATCCTTTTAATGTTTAACGACTCACATGCCCTTTTCCCTGAGAGCATGAATACTCTGGCAAAAAAAGCCCGCAACAGAGTGCGGGCAAAATCATACTGGAAGCAATGTGAGCAATGTCGTGCTTTCAATACCTGTATTAGGCGCTAAGGTATTTACAGCAAGAGAATGATAACCATTATCATTTAATGATTCAACCATTCGTTTTATAAGGCTGTTTTTATCGGGAGTCATTCATCAGAAAACAGATGTGATACAAGAACGGGAGCCTGTTGGCTCCCGTTTTCGCCAGGGTTAGCGAGCGGTATTAGCGTACAACCAGAACAGGGCAGTTTGCATGGCGAACAACGGCCGCAGCAGTTGAACCCAGCAGATAGGTGCTGAAACCCGGTTGATGCGACGCAATGATAATCAGGTCGGCTTCTACCGCATCCGCCAGTTTGAGGATCTGATCTTTGGGCGGGCCGTAGACAACATGGGACTGGCTCCTGCCCTCGGGGATATTGAATTGTTTAACAATTTCCTCCAGTTTGACGGCGGCCTTTGACTGAAGACCGCTTCTATCCGGGAACTCGCTGGAGTAGGCCAGACCCAGTGAGGCATAGAACGGGACAGAAGGTATTACGGCCAAAAAATGCACCTTTGCGGTTTTAGCATGCGCCTCAACCTGCGGGATGATCTGACGGGTCAAGCTGGCTTCTGAGATATCAATCGGCACCAGAATAGAACGATACATATTCACCACCTCCTGTTTGTTTTATCTCCACCTTAAGTGTACTGGACTTATCGGTTGTATAAGAAGTAATCAGATCAAAGTTATGTGAACGAGTCCGCAAGTCGTAAGAATGTAGACACAAAACGTCCACCAGAAGGTGTTACCGACATGATGGCTGTCAGGAGAATGATTTTTACCGTGAATATCGTTATGAAGCAGTAATGGGTTCCGTTTTACTTTATTTCATTGTATATTTAGTTATATAACGACGGGGTATTTTCGCTCTCTTGAATCGCCATCTTAATTATTTGAAACTTTCTCCTGATATTTAATTTAATACTGGTTTAAATATCTATATAATACAGTGTAACTTTCTGTGTTTTAACGATTTTATACTCATATATTCCGTTGTTGTGTAATCTGCGATCCCCTTCAAATTTACTTGCATGCTAATTCTTATTCACATCCACGCTTGATGGATATCAATAATTAACCTGCTCGGTCTAATTATTGTCTACCTCTAAAAGGGTAGTTGTCTGACGAGAATGAAGAATGAGAAAAATAAATAAAACCATTTTATGGACGATGCTGCTTTGCATCGTTCTTGGCGCAGTAATTGTTTTAGCGGGGCAATGGACGTTACATAAAACATCGAGCACTGAATTTTGTCTGTCTTGCCATACGATGCAGGCGCCTTATGAGGAGTATACGGGCTCGGTTCACTTCCAGAATCAGAAGGGGATTCGTGCGGAATGCGCGGATTGCCATATCCCGGAAGGCGGAGTGGATTACCTGGTAGCCAAGCTCCTTGCCTCGAAAGATGTCTATCATCAGTTCATCACCAAAAAAATCGACACGCCAGAGAAGTTTGAAGAACATCGTCTGGAGATGGCGCAAACCGTTTGGGCGCAGTTGAAAGCCAGCGACTCCGCAACCTGTCGTAGCTGTCATAGCATGGATGCGATGGATCTTGACGCGCAAAGCGCTGATGCCCGCAAAATGCACCAAATGGGCATTCAGGAAAAACAAACCTGTATTGATTGCCACAAAGGCGTCGCCCACTTCCCACCCGAAATAACAATGGACGACAGCGCCCTCAAAGCGCTTGAGGCCCAGTCTGCATCCACCCCCGCATCTGCAAAAACGCTCTATGCCGTAAGCAATACCGCACTTGGCGATCTGGCAACGGTCTATCCGGCCACGCAAATGCATGTCCTGAAATCGACGGAAACGTCACGGCTGGTGGAGATCCGCGGGAGCCAGATGCAGGGGAGCGAGCAGGTTATTTACTACGCGGCAGGCCAGCGGTTGATCCTTGCCAGTCTGAGTGAGAAAGGGCAGCAATCACTCCACATTCTCTCTGACTGGAAAAAAGATGATTACGGTAACGCGTGGCGGGATGTGGCGCTACAGGGCGAGTGGAGCGGCTCTGCGCTCGCCAGCCGCGAACCGATGTGGGACTACGCGCGCAAACTCGACAATGTGTATTGCGCAGGCTGCCATGCGCCGATTCCTGCGAAGCATTTTACCCTCAATGCCTGGCCCTCTGTGGCGAAAGGGATGGGGGCTCGTACCAACATCAGTGAAAACGAACTGGATATCCTGAGCCGTTACTTCCAGTACAACGCGAAAGATATGCATGAATAGTGATAATACCAGGAGAAATCATGAAACTCACAAGACGTGACTTTATCAAGACGGCTGGAGCGGCAACCGGGACTATGGCGATTTCTTCGGTGATCCCAATGCCTGCCTGGGCCGAAAACCAAAATGGCGGCGCCATCCTGACTGCCGCACGTTGGGGGGCCGTATATGTGGAGGTCAAAGACGGCAAAGTTGTCTCTTCAAAAGGCGCATTGCCTAAAACTATACCGAACTCATTGCAGCAAACCGCGCCGGATCAGGTACATACCAACGCCCGTGTAAAATACCCAATGGTGCGTAAAAGCTATCTGGAAAATCCAGGTAAAGCGGACGGTAAACGGGGAAGCGATCCCTTTGTGCGGGTGAGCTGGGAACAGGCGCTGAAACTCATTCATGAGCAGCATAGCCGTATTCGTAGCAGCTATGGTCCGTCCTCCATTTTTGCGGGTTCCTATGGCTGGCGCTCCAGTGGCGTTCTGCATAAAGCGCAAACGTTGCTGCAACGCTATATGAGTATGGCCGGGGGATATGCAGGCCATACCGGGGATTATTCCACCGGGGCGGCGCAGGTTATCATGCCATATGTTGTGGGATCGGTTGAGGTATACGAACAACAGACGACATGGCCGATGGTGCTTGAGCACAGCCAGGTGGTGGTGCTGTGGGGGATGAACCCGCTCAACACGTTAAAAATTGCCTGGAGCAGTACGGATGAGCAGGGGCTTGAGTATTTTAATCTGCTGAAGAAATCGGGAAAAACCGTTATCGCGATCGACCCAATGCGCTCAGAAACCATTGAGTTTTTTGGCGACAATGCAACGTGGATCGCCCCGCATATGGGAACTGACGTGGCGATGATGCTGGGGATTGCGCATACGCTGGTGAAAAAAGAGCGTCACGATAAAGCGTTCCTGGAAAAATACACCACCGGTTATCCGCAGTTTGAAGAGTATCTGCTCGGCAAGAGCGACAACGTTGAGAAAACCGCTGAATGGGCATCCGGTGTCTGTGGCGTACCCGCAGAACAGATTGAGAAACTGGCGGAAATTTTTGCCAGCAACCAAACCATGCTGATGGCGGGCTGGGGGATTCAACGTCAGCAATACGGTGAGCAAAAACACTGGATGCTGGTGACGCTGGCCGCGATGCTGGGGCAAATTGGGACGGAAGGCGGCGGTTTCGGTTTCTCCTATCACTATTCCAACGGCGGGAACCCGACGCGTACCGGTGGTGTACTGCCTGCGATATCGGCGCAAATTGAGGGGGGATCGTCGGCAGGGAACGACTGGGCGGTATCGGATGCGGTGGTGAACCTGCCTGTGGCGCGAATTGTGGAGGCGCTGGAAAACCCGGGAGGAAAATATCAGCATAATGGTAAAGAGCAGACCTTCCCGGATATCAAAATGATCTGGTGGGCAGGCGGCGCGAACTTTACTCATCATCAGGATACCAACCGCTTAATCAAAGCGTGGCAGAAGCCCGAGCTGGTGGTGATTTCCGAGTGTTACTGGACGGCGGCGGCGAAACATGCCGATATTGTTCTCCCGATCACCACATCGTTTGAACGTAACGATCTCACGATGACCGGAGACTACAGCAACCAGCATCTGGTGCCCATGAAGCAGGTGATTGCGCCGCAGTTTGAGGCCCGTAATGACTTTGACGTCTTTGCTGATTTAGCTGAGATGCTCAAACCCGGCGGCAAAGCGGTCTATACCGAAGGTAAAGATGAGATGGCGTGGCTGAAGCAATTCTACGACGCCGCGCAAAAGGCGGCTCGCGCTCAACGTGTGGCAATGCCTCAGTTCAATGCGTTCTGGCAGCAGAATAAGCTGATTGAAATGCGCGAGAACGAAAAGAACAACAAGTATGTGCGTTATGCCGATTTCCGCCATGATCCGGTCATGAATGCGCTCGGTACGCCAAGCGGTAAGATCGAGATCTATTCAAAAACCATTGAAGGTTATCACTACAAAGACTGTCCGCCTCATGCTTCATGGATTGAACCAGATGAGTGGAAAGGGTCTGCGGATAAGGATCAGCTACAGTTGCTGACCGCCCATCCGGCACACCGTCTGCACAGTCAGTTGAACTATGCGTCGTTGCGAAAAGAGTATGCCATTGCCGATCGCGAGCCGGTGACGATTCATCCAGATGATGCGAAGGCAAGGGGCATTGTCGAGGGCGACCTGGTACGTGTATGGAATGGTCGTGGTCAGGTTCTGGTCGGGGCGCACGTCAGCGACGGGATCAAGCCGGGGATCATCTGTATCCATGAAGGCGCCTGGCCTGATATCGAGAATGGCATCTGTAAAAACGGCGGCGCCAACGTGCTGACGGCGGACATCCCGACGTCAAGGCTGGCGAACGGCTGCGCGGGGAATACGACCCTGGTATACGCAGAGAAATTTACCGGCGAAGCCCCAACGCTCACGGTATTTGATGAGCCAGAGATTGTCACTCTGTAACGCCGGGGACTGTTAGTTTGTTGGAATAAGCGGGAGCCTGTGTGCTCCCGTTTTTTATGCTTCTCATTCAGAGTTGAATTAATGGTGATGTTATATTATAACATTCCATCTTTACGCACTGATTGAGGGTGATATTTTGGCGATTCATTTTGAAAAATTAGCAGTAGCTCTGGGAATGCTTCTGGTTAGCGGACACGCGCTTGCGCATGGGCACCATTCACATGGCGCACCGCTAACGGAGATGGAGCAAAAGGCGGCAGAAGGCGTTTTTGACGATAAAAACGTGAAGGACAGGGCGCTAACGGACTGGGACGGTATGTGGCAGTCTGTTTATCCGTATCTGGTAAGCGGGGAGCTTGATCCGGTATTTAAAAAGAAAGCGGAGAAAGATAACAGCAAAACGGCCGAGGAGATTAAGGCCTATTACCGTAAAGGCTACGCCACCAATGTGGATACTATCGGCATTGAGAATGGCGTCATGGAATTTCACACCGGTAATCAGGTTGAGTCCTGCCAATACGATTATGCCGGACACAAAATCCTGACCTACGCATCCGGTAAAAAAGGCGTTCGCTATCTGTTTGAGTGTAAAGATGCAAAGAGCAACGCGCCTAAATATGTGCAGTTCAGCGATCATATTATCGCGCCGCGTAAGTCGAGCCATTTCCATATCTTTATGGGGAACACCTCCCAGCAGGCATTGCTTGAAGAAATGGATAACTGGCCAACCTATTATCCGTACCAGCTGAAGGCCGAAGAGGTCGTCGACGAGATGTTGCACCACTAAGATGTTGTCATTATGGCGGGTCCGGCAGGACCCGCCATCGTGTTGCGACGGTGTCCCAAAAGAGCGATATCTGTCATAAGTAAGGCGCCTTTGCCGGTAAATATCATGATATAACGCAACGCTATGATTTCCCTTCCCATCATTCAGTTCATTCGTTAGCATATTGTTTCGCAGTAAAGCGTATCTGTTTTTTTCAGGAAGAGGTTAACGTGTTCGCAGAGTATGGAGTTCTGAACTACTGGACGTATCTGGTTGGGGCCATTTTTATCGTGCTGGTGCCGGGGCCTAATACGATATTTGTGCTGAAAAACAGCGTCGGGCGAGGGATGAAAGGCGGATATCTCGCCGCCAGCGGGGTGTTCATTGGCGATGCGGTGCTGATGTTTCTGGCGTATGCGGGCGTCGCAACATTAATAAAAACAACGCCGGTGCTGTTTAATATCGTTCGTTATCTCGGCGCTTTTTATCTGCTGTATCTTGGTGCGAAGATCCTTTACGCCACGCTTAAATCGAAAGGGAGCGAAGTGGCGCATGATGAGGTTCCGTTTGGCGCAATCTTTAAACGTGCCTTAATACTGAGCCTGACCAATCCCAAAGCCATCCTTTTTTACGTTTCGTTTTTCGTCCAGTTTATTGACGTCAATGCGCCGCACGCGGGGCTGTCATTTTTTATCCTGGCGACAACGCTTGAAGTGGTGAGCTTTTTCTATCTGAGCTTCCTGATTATTTCGGGCGCTTTTGTAACGCAGTACATTCGCACGAAAAAGAAACTGGCGAAGGTGGGGAATTCCCTTATCGGTTTGATTTTCGTTGGTTTTGCCGCACGTCTGGCGACGCTTCAGTCATAACGCCATCAGGCCCGCGCACTCTGTGGGCCTTCCGTTTTTACTTTTTACTTAAAGATGATGCTCACCGCCACGCGCGACGGAAAAAAATAACCAATAAATGGTATTTAAAACACATCTTATGAGGCGTACCCTTTTTACAGCAGCGATTCAGTAAGATCGCTGGTTGTTACTGGAAGAGGGAATAAAATGCTTCAAATTCCACAAAATCATATCCATACACGCTCCACTCCGTTCTGGAATAAAGACACCGCGCCAGCCGGAATTTTCGAACGCCACCTTGATAAAGGAACCCGACCAGGGGTTTATCCTCGCCTGTCGGTTATGCAGGGGGCGGTCAAATATCTCGGATACGCAGATGAACACAGCCCGGAACCGGAAAAAGTGATGATCATTGAAGCCGGTCAGTTCGGTGTTTTTCCCCCGGAAAAATGGCACAACATCGAAGTGATGAGCGACGATACCTACTTTAACATCGACTTTTTTGTTGCACCGGAAGTGCTGATGGAAAGCGCCAGCCAACGAAAAGTCATTCATACCGGGAAGGAGTAAATCATGGGCAAAGCGACCTATACCGTTACCGTAACCAATAACAGCAACGGTGTTTCAGTTGATTATGAAACTGAAGCGCCGATGACACTGCTGGTCCCGGACGTTGCGGCAGAAGTGGTGAAAGATCTGGTGAACACCGTGCGCTCATACGACACCGAAAACGAGCACGACGTTTGCGGCTGGTGATCCCGTTCGGGAAGCCTGCGACCGCGATTTTTTAACCGTTACGCTAAACCGCACAGCGCTATCACGACGCTGGGCGGTTTTTTTTTCGCCTGATATCAGCATGTACCTGACAACTGAAATTAATTGAAAAGAAATATTAAGGAAACCTTAAGAACATCGCATTGTTTGTTAATGCTCTGGCATTCATAAAATATATGATTGAGCATCAAACACTGAACAGAAAATGACCACCATGAAATTTGATACTCGATTAACCTCGTCGGCTCTCGTCCTTGCGCTTGTTGCGTTGGTTATTCCTTTCACTGCGAACTGGCACGTACCTCTGCTAAATGGCGTCGTGGTGTTATGGATTGAAAATGGGCAGGCGCTATGGCTACTGTTTGGTGCGCTATTTACCGCCTGGTATATCAGGCCGTTGTCTCGCCCTGACGGCGCAAAGCAGTTTTGGCTTTGGGCGGTGGTGTGGTGGCTGGTGTTGTTAGGGCGAAGCACCAGCTGGGGGCGCGACTACTTTCCTGAACATCCCAAAATGATCTTCCGGGGGATTTCCGTCGTCCTGATCGCCGCGCTTGTGCTTCCGGTATTGATCTCAAAGACTTTGCGCCAGGAAATTGCGCGTCGGCTGCGTGAAGAATCCCTGCCGCTGTGGTTGCTAACTGTTACTGCCTGTGCGTTTTTAATTTCCGATACGGTGGAGCATCATCGGTTACTGGCGCCGCTGTTCCTGCACAGTAAGCAATACACCGATTTGATTGAAGAACTGTACGAATTGCCGTTCATGATCGGGCTTTTTTTGGTTACGCTGACGTTTATGAAACGCGATAAACAAGATGAATATATTGCGTTGCAGACGGCGGAACCACAGCATGCGGAATATTGAGGTTCGCGGATGAAAACGCCCGGGTTCTTTTTCCCGAACCCGGGCTAACAGGCACAGCGCGGCTTATGCAATTGCCTCGCATAAACGCGACTTCATATCGCTGTACGATTGGGCAGCATGGTTTTCCGCCCAGCGCTGATCGGTAATGGCTTCGACCTTCACGGCGCAGTATTTGGTTTCAGGCGTTTTCGAAATCGGATCAAGATTATCCTGAGTCAGTTCGTTACAGGCGCCTATCCACCATTGATAGGTCATATAGACCGTCCCCTGGTTAATGCGATCTGAAACATCGGCCCGGCTGATGACTTTACCGCGACGTGAACTCACCCACACCAGTTCGCGATGACGAATCCCCAGTTTTTCCGCGTCGTTCGTGTTGATTTGCACGTTGCCAGGTTCATCTGCCAGCGCCTGTAGCGCAGCGCAGTTGCCGGTCATTGAGCGGCAGGAATAGTGTCCCACTTCGCGAACGGTACAGAGTACCATCGGGAACGCATCATCAGGAACTTCCGCCGGAGCCCGCCACGGTGCGGCGAATAACTTGCCTTTGCCGCTGGGCGTATCAAACTGACTATGTGCGTAAAGATACGGTGTGCCGGGGTGGTCAAGATCCGGGCACGGCCACTGCACATGCCCCATATCGCCCATTTTCTCCCAGGTGACACCGTAGAAAAGCGGACACAGTTCGCGCATCTCATCCCAGATGTGCTGGTTACTTTCATAATGCATCGGGTAGCCCATTTCGGTCGCCAGCAGACTGATAATCTCCCAGTCGCGCTTCACATCTCCGGTGGGGTCGATGGCTTTTTCAAACCGCTGGAAGCCTCGGTCGGCACAGGTGAAGACGCCGCCGTGTTCGCCCCATGAGGTCGCGGGCAGGAGAACATCCGCCATTTCTGCCGTTTTGGTCATGAAAATATCCTGCACCACGATAAAGTCCAGCGCCTCGAAACCGGCTCGCACCAGCCCCAGGTCGGCCTCGGTTTGCAGCGGATCTTCCCCCATGATGTAGTAGGCTTTAATTTTGCCTTCCATCGCCAGGTGCGGCACCTCGGTAATACGCGTGCCGACTTTGTCATCCATCAGGCTGGCATCGATTCCCCAGGCTTGCGCGAATTTCTCTCTGGCGGCTGCATCCGTCACGTCCTGGTAGCCGGGGAACTGGTTAGGCAGAACGCCCATATCGCACGCTCCCTGGACGTTGTTCTGACCGCGTACCGGGCCGACGCCGACGTCAGGACGCCCCAGATTGCCCGTCAGCAGCGCCAGGCTCGACAAACCGCGCACGACGTCGACAGCCTGACCAAACTGGGTCACGCCCATTCCCCACATGACCGTAGCGGAAGGGGCGGCGGCGAACGTTCGCATCGCCTGACGCACCTGCTGGGCAGGGATGCCGGTTAAATGTTCGACGGATTCCGGGGCGTAATCTTTTACGGTCTCCCGGTAGGCCTCCAGTCCTTCCGTGTGCTTTTGTACGTACTCCGTGTCGTAAAGGTGTTCATCAAGCAGAACGTAGCCAAAGGCGTTAACCAGCGCCATATTGCAACCGTTGTTCAGTTGCAGGTGCTGATCGGCAATACGGGCGGTCTCAATGCGCCGGGGATCGCACACGATAATTTTGGCGCCGTTCTGCCTGGCCTTAATGACTCTGCGCGCGACAATAGGGTGAGAGTCTGCGCAGTTATAGCCGAAAATCAGCAGGCATTTGGAGTTCTCTATATCGCTGATGGAGTTACTCATCGCCCCATTACCCAGCGTCTCCTGCAACCCGGCGACGGAAGGGCCGTGGCATACGCGGGCGCAGCAATCGACATTGTTGGTATTGAGTACGGCGCGGGCGAATTTCTGCATGACGTAGTTGGTCTCATTCCCTGTCCCACGGGAAGAGCCCGTCGTCATAATGGCGCGGGGCCCAAAGGTTTCTTTAATGGCGGATAAGCGTTGTGCGGTATAGCGGATTGCTTCATCCCAACTGACGGGGGTAAATTTTCCGCCTTTTTGATAGCGGATCATCGGGCGGGTCAGACGTGGCGTCAGAAGCCGCGTGTCGTTAAGGAAGTCCCAGCCATAGTAGCCTTTCAGGCATAACTGGTTCTGGTTGGTTACACCCTCTGCGCCTTCGGCACGGATAATTTTGTTATTTTCAACAACAAGCTTGAGCTTGCACCCGGCCCCACAGTACGGGCACACACTGGTGATTTTTTTCATCAATAACAGACCTGTTAAAAGCTGAAATAGCGCGAATTGTAGTCGAAGCCGACGCGCAACATGGCGCTGGCTTCGGTTTGTCGTAGCGACGGGCTGTTAAAGCACAAACCGTGCCAGAAACAGAAACTCAGGCGCGGCGGGGCTTGTCTGCGGAAAGATGAAGAAAATGACAGCGGATTCGTCATAAATGACGAGTAAACGTCAAAAAAAAGCCCGCACTCAGTGAGGCGGGCAAAAATACTGGAAGCAATGTGAGCAATGTCGTACTGAATACCTGAGTGATTTGCTCAACTATTCAGTAATGAGAAAGATAATCTTTATCATCTAAACTTGCAACCCCAACTTTTATGGGAGTAAATAAAAAATAATAAAAGTGACATTTATCACAAATTTCAATTCTCTGATGATGTGCTATTCTTTTTAACGGCGAGTAAACCGCTAACGTACAAACATAAGTGAGGAAAAAATGGGCATTATTTCATGGATTATCTTTGGGCTTATTGCAGGTATTCTGGCGAAGTGGATTATGCCTGGTAAGGATGGCGGCGGATTCTTCATGACGATCATCCTGGGGATCGTCGGTGCCGTGGTAGGGGGATGGATCAGCACGTTCTTCGGGTTTGGCAAAGTTGACGGCTTCAACTTTGGCAGCTTTGCCGTAGCGGTTATCGGCGCGATTGTCGTTCTGTTTATCTACAGAAAAATCAAAAGTTAAGCGAAGTAGTTCGTAAGACTAAAAGGCTACCGTTGGTGGCCTTTATTATTTTGATAAGCCCGTTACCACCAGCCCAGGTTGGTTCCTGCCACCGCGATAATCGCAATGCCAATCATGATGAGCGTCGTTTTCTTCATCGTTACGCCCCCGGCGTGGCGTAGCCGCCGATGAAAAACCATGCCAAAAAAGTCACCGCCGTGATGAAAATTACGACAGGAAAAATAATGCCTAATTTCATGCTATCACCCGTTCTCGTTATAGGAAGACGAGCAAGGATAGCAGGGCGTCGTGCGTGACAAAAGATGTTTTAACGTCACGCTTTTCATTCTGATACGCATCGCAAGAAAACATGGAGATACAACGGCAGGCGGGTTAACCTGTCGGGGTGTAATGTTAACGGGAGTTCATATGAGATTCATGTTTGTCGCGCTGCCGTGCGCGTTGGCGCTCTCCGCCTGTTCGTCGTCATCCCAGCCCGAGGCGCCGAAACCTCCGCAGATAGGTATGGCAAACCCGGCTGCCGTCTATTGCGAACAGAAGGGCGGTACGCGAGTGCCCGTTCAAAGCCCGCAAGGGGTACGCACGGAATGTAAACTACCCGGCGGTGAAGTGATTGAAGAGTGGGATCTCTGGCGCAGAGATCATCCTGCCAGCGGTAAGTGACACCCGGCGCATCGCTTTGCGCGTGCGCCGTGTTTTGGCGGATTTTGTGTGCGAATCACAATCCGCGTAGCCAGTCGGCCAGGACAAGTGCGTGATTCTGCTCTGTGTTCTTTGCCGCATATAGCAGGGTCAGCGTCTGCTGGCGGGCAATATCCGCCAGCCGTTTACCTTCCTGCTTCTGTTGGTCGAGTTCACTCCGGTATTGCTCAGTAAAGTTCTTGAAATCAATCACTTCAGAGTGAAAGGCCTTGCGTAATTCAGATGAAGGCGTCAGCGTTTTATCCCACTCGTCAAAGGCCAGATCGGTTTTTTTGACCCCTCGCGGCCACAGCCTGTCAACCAGTACACGGTAGCCGTCGCTTTTTTCTGCCGGGTCGTAGACGCGTTTACACTGAATTTTCATCCTTTTCTCTCCTCAATCCAGGCCATGACTTCATTAATCTGATTGCCGGAAAATCGTGCCGCGTCATGCTGACGTAGCAGGCTGTTTCTGAAACGTAGAACGTCATCACTATAGCACTTCGAACCTCCTCAATTTAAGGGATTGTGATAACAGTAAAAGATCGGTAGTCTGAGGTTCCTTATGTTGTCCCTCATTGCATTGACATAAGGAACGCCTCATGGAACTTTCCCCTGTTAAAGACACGCTACGTATTGCGCTGGTGGGTGATTACAACCCCGATATCGTGGCGCACCAGGCCATCCCCCTTGCTATTGATGATGCGGCCGCCGTGCTGGAGTTAATGGCGGACTATGACTGGCTGACGACGCCCGACATCAATAGTGACGAAGATTTGGTGGGCTATGATGCCATCTGGGTTGTTCCCGGCAGTCCCTATAAAAATACCGAAGGGGCACTGATTGCTATTCGCTATGCCCGTGAAAACAGCATTCCTTTTCTGGGAACCTGCGGCGGATTCCAGCACGCGATCCTCGAGTATGCCCGCAACGTGCTGGGCTGGCGCGATGCGGCGCACGCCGAAACTGATGCTTCCGGCCGGATGGTTATCGCCCCGTTGAGCTGCTCGCTGGTGGAAAAAACGGATGATATCGAACTGAGGGCGAATACGCTGGTCGCCAAAGCCTACGGGCAGGACGTTATCTCCGAAGGGTATCACTGCAACTACGGGGTATCAGAGGATTTTGCCGCTGAACTTGAGAATGGCGATTTGCGGGTTACCGGGTGGGATGAGGCGGGAGACATCCGTGCCGTGGAACTGGTAACGCATCCCTTTTTCGTTGGTACGCTTTTTCAGCATGAACGTGGCGCGCTGGCGGGAAAACCCGTTCCCCTGGTGCAGGCGATGCTGCGAGCCGCACGGGGATAAAAACAAGGGCAGGTCAATGCCTGCCCGTTCGGTTATTTTGCTGCGATCTCCCGATCGCGTCCGGCATAAAGGCCGAATATCGCCATCGCGACCGCCAGAACCGCCACGCCAATTAGCGGGATGTGCCAGTCGCCGTTGGCATCATGAATCTTACCCATCAACGGCGGCCCACATGCCGCCAGCAGATAGCCGACAGATTGCGCCATGCCCGAAAGCGCCGCCGCCTGGTGTGCGGAACTGGCGCGCAGCCCGATAAACGTCAGTCCCAAAATCATCGTCGCGCCAGAGCCAAACCCAAACAGAATCGTCCACAGCACCGCCTGTTCCGGCACAAACCAGAACCCGGCCGCGCCGAGAGCGCACATGAGCGATACCAGCGCGGCAATACTGCGCTGATCCTTGAACCGGTGCAGGATGAGCGGAATCAACAGTCCCGGCGCAGCCGTCGCCAGTTGCAGCAGGCCGTGTAGCGATCCGGCCTGCGCTTCACTGTAGCCGTGGCTGATTAAAATCGCGGGCAGCCAGCCGATGATAACGTAATAGATAAGCGAGTTAATGCCGAGGAATAAGGTGACTTGCCAGGCGAGGGAGGATCGCCAGATGCCGCGCGAGTGTAACGCGCGGGAGCTGCTCAGGTTGGCGGTGGCCGTGTTGCGCCACTGCGGCAGCCAGATAAGAAAGGCCAGCAGGGGAAACAGCATCAGCATTAACAGCGCGCCGCGCCAGCCAAAGCCATGCAACGCCAGCGGTACGACCATTGCCGAACCCACCGCTGCTGCGGCGCCCATCGTCAATGAATAGGCGCCGGTCAGTTTTGCCACATGCTGTGAGTAATCGCGTTTAATCAGCCCGGGGAGCAGCACGTTTCCCAGCGCGATACCGCAACCAATAATGGCTGTGCCGGTAAACAGGAAGCCGGCAGAAGGCAGCGAGCGCACGGCAATACCAAAGCAAATCAACAGCATGGCGGCAAACAGGCTACGTTCCATGCCGAACCGACGCGCAATGTTTGCCGCCAGCGGAGAGACCAGCGCGAAAGCCAGCAAGGGAAGCGTGGTCAGGAGGCCCGTTTGTGCGGTAGTTAGCCCGTAATCCGCACGAATCGTCTCCAGTAACGGCGCAGCGCCAGTGAAGGTAACGCGCAGCGTCGTCGCAATCATCAGAATACCGGCAATCAGTAATGCACCGTTTTTGCCGCGTAATGAAGGGGAAATAGTCATTGTTTTCTCATATCAACAGGCGAGGCGATACCTTACCGTTTTTACTCTCTGGATCAATCAAGCTAAAATGACAGTTTATCGCTAAAATCGGACAATATGATGATTGGCCTGAGACTGGATGGCTACGAGCCTGACCTTCACCATGATGCGGCTGTGGCCTTTTGCATTCGCGCTCGCGAAGATGAGCTTTTCAGTCCGCTGCATCACCATCGAAAAGGGCAACTGATCCTGGCGCTGCATGGCGCTATTACCTGCGAGGTAGAAAGCGCCATGTGGATGGTGCCGCCACAGTATGCGGTATGGGTTCCCGGCGAAATTCCCCACAGTAACCACGTCACGGCGGGGGCGGAATTATGTTTTCTGTTTATTGAGCCGGATGCGGTCGTGATGCCGGATCGCTGCTGTACGCTAAAAATAACGCCATTGTGTCGGGAGCTGATTCTGGCGCTTGCCGCGAGAACGGATATTCAGCGTACCGAGCCAATGACGCAGCGCCTGACACAGGTCTTGTTTGATGAGCTTCCGCAGCAACCACAGGAGCAGATGCAGCTCCCGGTCTCTGGGCATCCCAAAATACGTCAAATGGTGGAGACGATGGCGCGTGAACCAGCACGCTGGCAAACGCTGGGGCAGTGGGCGAGCCTGTTCGCCATGAGCGAACGCAATCTTGCCCGACTGGTGGTAAAGGAAACCGGCCTGAGCTTTCGTCGCTGGCGTCACCAGTTGCAGCTTATTCTGGCGTTGCAGGCGCTGATTGACGGACACAGCGTGCAGCACGTCGCTCAAACGCTGGGTTATGATTCAACGACCGCGTTTATCACCATGTTTAAAAAGGGGCTGGGGCAAACGCCGGGCCGTTATCTGGCCGGGCTTACTGCTTCCCAATAATCAGCGACACCAGGCCTGCGGCAATGAGCGGGCCGACCGGCACGCCCCGGAACAACGCGACGCCCAGTACCGTCCCCACCAGTAAACCCGCGACCAGCTGCGGCTGGCTTCCCATCAGCGTAACGCCGCGCCCGCCCAGCCAGGAGACGAAGACGCCAATGGCGATGGCAACCAGTGATTTCCAGTTGACGAAGGAGTGAATGAGCGTAGAGGGAGGCAGCGAACCGCTGGCGATCGGCGCCATGACGCCGATAGTCAGGATAATGATCCCGACGGTCAGCCCCTGTTTCTCAATCCACGGGAAAAACGTATTGAGTGGGGTAACGCGGACAATGATCAACACCAGAATTGAAACGGCGACAGTGGTGTTATGGCTGATAAAGCCCAGCGCTGCCAGTCCAAGCAGGATCAGCAGAGTGACATCAAACATCGTGGTTTCCTTGCCAGAGAAAGATAAGCCTGCTTACTGTACGCGCAAATACGTGAGTGAACAGGCTTTTTTATCAATAACGGTACATTTTCAGGCGAATGCCTGAGGAGAATTTTCCGGGCAGATCAGGCTTGCTGTCATTAAATTGCCATTAATTCGATTTATCAATAACAGGTGAGCCGTTTTCTCTGTCACAACGGGGTGAAACCATGAACGATCATATGCTGATTGAAACACTGATCATTACCTCATCATTTTTCGCTATTGCCGCGGTGATTGTGATTTCCGTACTGGTGCTGGAAAGACGTTTCTGAGCCGTTATTGCGCTCGGCGAAAGTTGACCAGTTCCGGCTGCGCAATGCGCAGGTAATCGTCGGTATTCATAATGACCGATTTTTCCAGTACGCCGGCGTTAAACGCGATTTCGTTGAAGCGTTCGAACAACAGCGGATCGGCCACCAGCTTCAGGTTAGGATGGAAGCTAAAAGGGGGAATCGCGCCAAAGACGCAGCCGGTCAGCGCATCCACCTCGGCAGGGCTGGCAAGCGAAGCTCTTAGTCCGCCGAGATGGTTTGCGAGTTGGGCGAGATCGGCCTGCTGGTCAGCGGAAAGGATCGCCAGGACATGTTGATTGACGCCATTGCCTTTCACTTTACATACCAGCGCTTTTGCCCCCTGGCCCAGTGCGGTGCCGCGAATTTCCGAAACCGCTTCGCACTTACCGACCGCCTCGTGGCTGAGTACACGATAAGTGGCGCCTTCCTGCGATAAAAGGGTAATCAAACGCTGGTGAGCCGTGATTCCCTTAGCGACTTCATTCATCATTCACTCCCAATATTGCGATGAAGTTTTAACGGCAAAAGGGTATCACAAACGTGCATGATTTTGTTGTTTGTTGAGATAGAGTTGCTCATCAGAGGCCTTGTATGCGTCCTGGATCGTATCCTCAGGTTGCATATGATAAAGTCCAGCGGAAAAACTAATCACCTTATCTGGCGCGATGATTCGCAACTTATTGGCAATACGCTCAGGTAAAGTTGTTGCCGGTACAACTGAATCGATAAGAATTACACAAAATTCATCACCTCCCAATCTTATTGCATAATCTGTTTTACGCACCGATGCTTCAATGGCTTTTGCCAGCAATGTAATTGTGCGATCGCCTTCCTGATGCCCCTGCGTGTCGTTAATGACTTTCAACCTATCCAGATCGATGGCGATAAACGTCACGGAGGTGCCTGTGTTGACCAGTCGCTGCAAACGCTGTTCAAGCTGCGGTGTCAGGATTTTACGGTTATAGAGGCCGGTCATCGCATCGCTGATATTTTCACGATTGACATTATGGTAAAGGCGAAAATGCATTCTGACCATGTTCAGTAACGTAGCGGTAACGAGCAGGTAAAAGGCGAACAGTTTCCATGATGAGACAATAAAATACAGGATGTCGAGAGATAATGTGACACGGATTCCGCCTGGCAGGTCGTGAACATAATTAACATAATTAAAGAGGTTATTTTCGCTCTGATGGACGATGATTTTTTTCTCTGAATTAAGGTCGAACAGAGTCGCGTCCAGATAGCGCCAGACCAGTGGACGATCCTGAGTGTAAAAAATATTCTTCAGGTTATCCTGGTTAATATCCACCATTACTATGCCTTTTAACTTTCCATGTAGATAAACGGGAGTTAAAAAACTCATCACATTTTTTTCCGTAAGATCGTCCTGATAAATGCTTGAGAGCACTGTTCGCCCTGTGAACTGACCATCAATATCGTTACGGTTGATTCCCAGCGTTCCCTTTCGCAGAAAAGACCAGTGGTGCATAAAAAATTGTCTGGAGTCAATCAGGTTATAAAAATAGACGTAGCGTTTTTTAATATCCAGATAGTAGTGGAATTTATCTTCTACAGTGCCCAGCCCTTTACCATAATCCTTCTGGTTACGATTCGCCGCCACCGCCTGATCAAAAGCGAACAACAGAGGAGCGTCGTCAGCTACGATCGCGCAGTTTGCCTCGGCGGTTTGCAGTGTTCCATGTAGCGATGGGTTATTATGAGTGGTGAGATTGATGCCGTGGGTATTGCGACCTGTTTCAAATCCGCGGCATAACGCATATTGTTGTTCATCGGATGGCGGTGTTTTGGGCTCCGTGAACGTGCGCATTAAATGAGCTGCAATGCTCTGATTCTGGTACTTGTCATACAAAAATGAAGAGTCTGCCTTTTCGATGATGTAGCCCATATAGGCATTCATCGCCCTGTCACTGGCGATCAGTTCATAAGCCAGAAAAGAGGACGTCAGTACAATGACGCTTGCGGAGATAAAGAGCCTGAGCGCTTTATGATGCAATTTCATGATGAATAACAGTTTTCAAAGGGCGACGCTTCAGTTTATCACAGTGGCGATGTTCTCTCTAACAGCGCCTTCGTCCTCTTTTGTGTTATGAAATAAAAATCATTCTCATACTTCCCCTTTTTCTCTTAATGTTGTATTTATAATGCAACTTATCAGGAAGGAGGTGCGCGATGAGTGCGAATGAAAAAGCGGGCCATACATTTTTAGCAAGCCTGGGCAAAACCCGTCTGCGTCCGGGCGGCATTGAGGCGACGGAGTGGCTGTTCAGCCAGTCTCAGCTGACGCCGGGCAGCCAGGTGCTGGAAGTGGCATGCAATATGGCGACGACCGCCATTGAGTTGGTGCAACGTTTTGGTTGTTCGGTCTACGCCATCGATATGGATAAAAACGCGCTGGCAAACGCGCGGAACAATGTCGCGGCGCACGGGCTGGAAAATCACATCCATGTCATGGCCGCCAATGCCAACAGCTTACCCTTTGCCGATAACAGTTTCGATGTCGTGATTAACGAGGCCATGCTCACCATGTATGCCGACAAAGCGAAAGCAAAGCTGATCGGTGAATATTATCGGGTTCTGAAGCCGGGTGGCCGTCTCTTAACGCACGATATTATGCTGACCAGCCAGAAGCTGGCGGAAGGTGAGCAGAACCAGCTTCAGCATGTGGTGAAATCGAATGTAAGCCCGATGACCAAACAAGGCTGGCGCGATCTGTTGCTGGATTCCGGGTTTGAGCAGGTTTTACAGCAGAACGGTGAAATGTCGCTGATGTCTCCGCGAGGGTTGATTCGCGATGAAGGGCTGAAAGGGGCGCTTAAAATTGTTTATAACGGGCTGTGCATCCGTGACAATCGCAGCCGTTTTATCAAGATGTTTCGCTTCTTTAAATCACAACGCCATCAGTTGAATTACATTGCCTGCTGTTCGGTTAAGGGGAAATAAAGAAAAGCCAGAACACGGTTCTGGCTTTTTACTGACCTGACGGACTGATTTCTAGTCTTTACTTGTCGTACTTTGTTTCTGGAACAGTTCACGGAAGACCGGATAGATATCATCCTGGTCGCGGATATGCTGCATCGCAAAGTTATCAAAAGTCGATTGCAGATGCTCATATTCGCGCCATAAGGTCTGGTGGGCGCGGCGGGTGATTTCGATATAGCTGTAATAGCGCACCACCGGCAGCAGTTTTTTCGCCAGAATCTCATGACACAGCGGAGAGTCATCTGCCCAGTTATCGCCATCCGAAGCCTGCGCCGCGTAGATATTCCACTGCGCCGGGTCGTAGCGATCTTTCACTACCTCATCCATCAATTTCAGGGCGCTGGAGACGATAGTGCCCCCGGTTTCCTGGGAGTAGAAGAACTCATGCTCATCCACCTCTTTTGCCTGCGTATGGTGGCGGATATAGACCACTTCAACGTTCTTATAGGTTCGGCTGAGGAACAGGTAGAGCAGGATATAAAAACGTTTGGCCATATCTTTGGTGGCCTGATCCATCGAGCCGGATACGTCCATCAGGCAGAACATCACGGCCTGGCTGGAAGGGTCAGGGCGCTTTTCATAATTTTTGTAGCGTAAATCAAAGGTGTCGATAAAGGGGACACGGTCGATTTTTGCCCGCAGTTCAGCAATCTCTTTACGTAGCCGCTCCTCTTCCAGCAACTGCGCGGGTTCGCTTTTGGTGATGATGTCCAGGTCGTCCTCAAGCGCGCGCAGCTCCCGACGTTTACCCGCAGTCATCGCCGTGCGGCGCGCCAGAGAGTTTTGCAGGGAACGCACCACGCTGATGTTGGCCGGAACGCCGTTGGAGGTAAAACCCGCGCGGTGGGTTTTATACTCAGTAAGCTGCCGTTGCTGATTTTTTTTCAGGTTAGGCAGCGCTAAATCTTCAAAGAGCAGATCCAGATACTCATCTTTGGAAATCTGAAAGACGAATTCATCCTGACCCTCACCATCCTGACTGGCCTGGCCTTGCCCACTCCCGGAACCACCGCCGCCACCTTGTGGACGCTCAATGCGATCGTTCTGTACGAAATGATCGTTGCCGGGGTGTACGCGATGGCGCAAGCCGCCCCGTCCCTGATGAAACATCGGTTCGCTGATGTCATCTGTCGGGATTGAGACGGACTCGCCGCTCTCTACATCGGTCACCGAACGTTTATTAATGGCCTCGGAGATCGACTGTTTAATTTGCGCTTTATAACGGCGTAAGAAGCGCTGGCGGTTCACCATGCTCTTGTTTTTACCGTTAAGACGCCGGTCAATAAACCAGGTCATAAGCCCCCCGTACTGCATTTGCCAACTTACGCTTCATCCTTCAAGTTGTCTCTGCGTTGGCTGTATTCGCTCACCCCAGTCACGTACTTATGTACGCTCCTGGGGATTCACTCATTTGCCGCCTTGATACCTCTTGAATGGTTTCGCGTACAAAAGAATTGTTGGCCCGGTAAACGGATAAAATTTTCCGGGCCATTTATGCTGTTAAGACGATTTCCGTACGCGCAGATACCATTCGCACAGCAGGCGAACCTGCTTACGGGTATAACCTTTCTCCATCATGCGGTCGACAAAATCGTCGTGTTTTTTCTGCTCGTCGGTTGAGGTTTTCGCGTTAAACGAAATCACCGGCAGCAGCTCCTCGGTATTCGAGAACATTTTCTTCTCAATAACCGTGCGCAGTTTTTCGTAACTGGTCCAGTTTGGATTGCGACCGCTGTTATTCGCTCTGGCACGCAGAACGAAGTTGACGATCTCGTTACGGAAATCTTTCGGGTTGCTGATGCCCGCCGGTTTTTCGATTTTCTCCAGTTCAGCGTTCAGTGACTCGCGGTCAAAGAGCTGGCCGGTATCCGGGTCGCGGTATTCCTGATCCTGAATCCAGAAATCCGCATAGGTGACATAACGATCAAAAATGTTCTGTCCGTACTCGGAATAGGATTCCAGATAGGCGGTCTGGATCTCTTTGCCAATAAACTCGGCGTATTTCGGGATCAGATAACCCTTCAGGAACTCCAGATAGCGTTCAGCCAGCTCCTGCGGGAACTGTTCGCGCTCGATTTGCTGCTCCAGTACGTAGAACAGATGCACCGGGTTGGCGGCCACTTCGGCATGGTCAAAGTTAAACACGCGGGAGAGGATCTTAAACGCGAAACGCGTGGACAGACCGTTCATCCCTTCATCGACGCCGGCGTAATCCCGGTATTCCTGATAGGACTTCGCTTTCGGGTCGGTATCTTTCAGGCTTTCGCCATCATAGACGCGCATTTTCGAGTAGATGCTCGAGTTTTCCGGCTCTTTCAGACGAGAAAGAATCGAGAAGCGCGACAGGGTTTCCAGCGTACCCGGCGCGCATGGCGCATGAGTCAGCTCACTGTGATTCAGCAGTTTCTCGTAGATTTTGATCTCTTCGGAAATGCGTAAGCAATACGGCACCTTCACAATGTAAACACGGTCGAGGAAGGCTTCGTTATTTTTGTTGTTGCGGAAAGTCACCCATTCGGATTCGTTCGAGTGGGCAAGAATAATACCGTTAAACGGCAGGGCGGAGATACCTTCCGTCCCGTTATAGTTACCTTCCTGAGTGGCGGTCAGCAGAGGATGCAGCACTTTAATCGGTGCTTTAAACATCTCGACGAACTCCATGATCCCCTGGTTAGCGCGGCACAGCGCGCCGGAATAGCCATAGGCATCCGGGTCGTTTTGCGCGTGGTGTTCGAGTTTACGAATATCCACCTTGCCGACCAGCGCGGAAATATCCTGGTTGTTTTCATCGCCGGGTTCTGTTTTGGCGATAGCAATCTGTTCCAGAATGGACGGCCAGACTTTGATGACGCGGAATTTGGTAATATCCCCGCCGAACTCATGCAGACGTTTCGCGGCCCACGGCGACATAATGGTGCCGAGATAGCGGCGCGGAATGCCGTACTCTTTTTCCAGAATCTGCGCGTCCTCCTGCGGATTAAACAGGCATAACGGGTGATCGTTTACCGGACTACGCTCACCGTTGGCGCTCAGAACATAAATAGGCACATGCTGCATCAAAGATTTCAGTCGCTCGGCCAGCGACGATTTACCGCCCCCTACAGGCCCCAACAGATACAGGATCTGTTTCTTCTCTTCCAGCCCCTGAGCCGCGTGTTTCAGATAAGAGACAATCTGTTCAATCGCGTCTTCCATGCCGTAAAACTCTTCGAATGCGGGATAGCGAGCGATGACCCGGTTCGAAAAGAGTCGAGAAAGTCGAGGTTCCTGGGCAGTATCGACCATGACAGGCTCACCAATAGCCATCAGTAGCCGCTCTGCCGCGTTGGCATAAGCACTGCGATCTTGCCGACAAGTGGTAAGAAACTCCTGCAGTGTGAACTCTTCGTCCTTGGCAGCTTCATAGCGCTGGCGATAGTGATCGAATATATTCATGGTATGCCGTCCTTTCGTTTTTTAGCACATGGTAAGAGCCGTTCATATGAATAGTAGAGGCTCCCGGAAGAGGTAACTGAACGACGTCTCTACTGATTAAACAGCAACTCTCATGCCACAACGCTGAGCAAGAGATCAACGTGCCCGGTGATACACCTTCTTAAAATTAAGCGTAGATGGCATTTGCAAAACTTGCCTGTGCGCATAAATGAATTTCAATGGCATATCAATAACTCATCCGCTAAAAGTGCATGGTTATGTAAAGAAAAGAGATGAAAGTCATCCCGCGTTCATCCGACTGCAAGCAAACTGTCATCCACTATTGAGAAATTAACCGGTTACAGAGAGTGAAACGAATAAGTAAAATAGTTGGGTTGAAACGTATTGGCAGTTACACTTTTGGCGCTAAACATTTGAATAAGGAATATGGATTGTGACCAAACTCAAACTTCTGGCATTTGGCGTGCTTATCGCCACATCAGCTGGCGTAGCGCAAGCTGAAAACGACTTGACGCTGGGCGCTGGCGTTGGTGTGGTTGAACATCCTTACAAAGATTACGATGCTGATGTGTATCCGGTGCCGGTTATCAACTATGAAAGTGATAACTTCTGGTTCCGGGGCCTGGGCGGCGGATACTACCTGTGGAACGACAAAGCGGATAAATTGTCGATTACCGCGTACTGGTCTCCGCTGTACTTTAAGCCGGGTGACAGCGACGATCGCCGACTGCGCGAACTCGACAAGCGTAAGAGCACCATGATGGCGGGCCTGTCTTACATCCACAATACCGAATACGGTTTCCTGCGCACCACGCTGGCGGGCGATACGCTGGATAACAGCAACGGCATCGTGTGGGATCTGGCCTGGTTGTACCGCTATACCAATGGCGCGCTGACGCTGACGCCGGGTATTGGCGTGCAGTGGAACAGCGAAAACCAGAACGAATACTACTATGGCGTTTCGCGCAAAGAGTCCTCGCGCAGCGGCCTGCGTAGCTACGATCCAGAAAGCGGCTGGAACCCGTACCTGGAAATCAGCGCTAACTACAACTTCCTCGGGGACTGGAGCGTTTACGGTACAGCGCGTTATACCCGTTTGTCGGATGAAGTGACCGACAGCCCGATGGTTGATAAATCCTGGACCGGCCTGATCTCAACCGGGATCACCTATAAGTTCTGATTGTGCATTTTTACAGTGCAATTCGTGCATCAAAACAGGGCGCTTGCGCTCTGTTTTGCTTTGCGGTGGTGCATTGATGGGGAGGATGCGATGACAGGACGTGGTACATGGGTGAGAATGCCAGCGCAGAGATGTATGCAGACGGCGGCGCCGACAGGTTGCAGGCCGGATAAGATGCGTCAGCATCGTCATCCGGCATCAGTCAACCCTTAACGTTTTGCGACGCGAATTGTTTGCACCAGGCGAGACGGTTTTTCTTCGCTGGCTTTTTGCGGCGCGGTGGCGTAAGCCGTTTCCACACAGACAAAGGTTTTGTAGCCATCATCCGGCATGTCGCCCATGCTGGCGGCGAGTGCCGGGCCAGGGTTCCATCCCACAACGTTAATGTTGTGATGGTGGATGACGTCAATGTTGCGGTTCAGCGCATCATCATGGATAACGCTACAGGCTTCCGGGTTCAGGTAAACGCGGTCAGTACGATCCGGGAACGTCTGGACGCCGTCTGCCAGCACATCTTCTTTGGCGTCGTTCACTTTATCAATGAAACGGTCGCCAAGGCCGCTGACCTTAACTGCGGCGATATCGCCGACGTTAAAGTAGGTGTGCAGGGCAGACGTGGTTTCGAATTCGCCGTGGGCCTCCAGTTCGATCTCACAGGTTTTACCCACTTTGAAGCGCGCAAGCAGGGTGAAATCGTGCGGCCAGTACTGGCGAGTCGCCTCGCTGCTCTGTAGCTCAAATGTCAGTACCGCGCCGTTGTCGTCTTCGTTGTGGGCTTTCAGCGCCCACGGCAGGTTACGGGCAAAGCCGTGAGACGGCAGACCCTGCTGCGCAGAGGGGCCAAACCACGGCCAGCAGATCGGTACGCCGCCACGCAGCGCAACGCCTGTTTTAAACGGCGTGTTGTTGCTCAGCCACAGCACTTCTTCGGCGCCTGCTGGTTTCCAGGAGAGCAAATGTGCGCCCTGGAGTGCAAAAGACGCCTTAACTTGCGGGTGATCGACGACGATCACGTCAAGCTCGTCGAGCTGGCGGCGGGAGAGGACAGGGGTAATTTGTTCGATGACCGGGAGAGCGAAAATTGTGTTAATCATGATGCAATCCTTGGAGTTGAAAACTCTTAGCCATAAAAAAAGGCGACCGGAGGTCGCCTTTTGGGATCAATTTCTCATCTCAACTTATTTGGAGATGTGAGCAATCAGATCCAGAACTTTGTTGGAGTAGCCGGTTTCGTTGTCGTACCAGGAGACCAGTTTCACGAAGTTGTCGTTCAGCGCGATACCTGCTTTAGCATCGAACACGGAAGTGCACACTTCGCCGTTGAAATCGGTAGATACTACGTCGTCTTCGGTGTAACCCAGAACGCCTTTCATCGGGCCTTCGGAAGCAGCTTTGATCGCTTTCTTAATGTCTTCGTAAGAAGCCGCTTTTTCCAGACGAACGGTCAGGTCAACAACGGATACGTTCGGAGTCGGAACGCGGAACGCCATACCAGTCAGTTTGCCGTTCAGTTCCGGCAGCACTTTACCTACCGCTTTAGCAGCACCGGTAGAGGACGGGATGATGTTCTGAGCCGCGCCACGGCCGCCGCGCCAGTCTTTGTGAGACGGACCGTCAACGGTTTTCTGAGTAGCGGTGGTCGCGTGAACGGTGGTCATCAGACCTTCGATGATGCCGAAGTTGTCGTTGATAACTTTAGCCAGCGGCGCCAGGCAGTTAGTGGTGCAGGATGCGTTGGAAACGATGTCCTGGCCTTCGTATTTGTCAAAGTTAGCGCCTTTAACAAACATCGGAGTGTTGTCTTTGGACGGACCTGTCAGAACCACTTTTTTCGCGCCAGCAGTGATGTGCTTACGTGCGGTTTCGTCAGTCAGGAAGATACCGGTAGCTTCAGCAACTACGTCAACACCAACTTCGTCCCATTTCAGGTTAGCCGGATCACGTTCAGCGGTAACACGGATTTTTTTACCGTTAACGATCAGATGACCGTCTTTCACTTCAACGGTGCCATCGAAACGACCGTGAGTGGAGTCATATTTCAGCATGTAAGCCATGTATTCAGCGTCTAACAGATCGTTGATTGCAACAATCTCAATGTCAGAACGTTTCTGAGCAGCACGGAAAACAATGCGACCGATACGGCCAAAACCGTTGATACCTACTTTGATAGTCATATATTCCACCAGCTATTTGTTAGTGAATAAAAGGTTGCCTGTAAAATTACAAAAACCTTACGCAGCGTCAAGCGGAATCGTGTCAATCATTGCGACAAATCAATCCTCTGTACAAGCTTTGCACGGCTGACTCGCCTCACTCTTCCTTTCGGCTTGAAACCACATGGGGGCGGCGCCCCGAATTTTAAAGGGCAACTGAGATAAAAACGTGATTCCGATCACGATTCATAAGCTGCCATTTCGCAAGGATCAAGTTTAGAACAAAAGTTCACACTGGGGTGTTAATGTTTTGTTAGAATCGGTCACGCAATGTGAGTATGGCTAAAGCGAGATGTGAGCAAATGGCTAATCAACCCTCTGCGGAAGATCTGAAAAAAAAGTTGTCCGAAATGCAATTCTACGTGACGCAGAATCACGGTACGGAACCGCCATTTACCGGGCGTTTGCTGCATAATAAGCGTGATGGCGTCTACCACTGTCTGGTCTGCGACGCGCCGCTGTTTCATTCCCAAACCAAGTATGATTCCGGCTGCGGCTGGCCGAGCTTTTACGAGCCGGTCAGTGAAGAATCTATCCGTTACATTAAGGACTTTTCCCACGGGATGCAGCGTATAGAAATTCGCTGCGGCAACTGTGATGCGCACCTGGGACATGTCTTTTCGGATGGCCCACAGCCGACGGGTGAGCGTTATTGCGTCAATTCGGCCTCATTAAGCTTCACCGATGATGAAAACGGCGAACAAACTAAGGGCTGAAAAAACGATTCAGCAAATTATTCCACAGGAGCGGACTTATCATGAATCTTGATGAGATGATCGACAGCATGACGCCGGAAGTTTATCAGCGCTTATCTACCGCCGTTGAGCTGGGAAAATGGCCGGACGGCGTTGCGCTGACGCCGGAGCAAAAAGAGAACAGCATGCAACTGGTGATGCTCTGGCAGGCGCGGCACAATACCGACGCGCAGCATATGACCATTGATACCAACGGTCAGATGGTGATGAAAAGTAAGCAGCAGTTGAAAGAGGATTTTGGCATTGCGCCAAAATCGATTGCGACGCTGAAACTGTAATGTAGCGCTTTTTTGTTGGTAGCCTGATGGCGCTTCGCTTATCAGGCCTACTGGTCATCGCTTTGTAGGCCTGATAAGCGAAGCGCCATCAGGCAGTAAGAATACCTAACCCTGCGTCTCTTCCCAGTCAGCCAGCGTATACAGCGTGGCGCCGGCGGCCGCCATCTCCATAAAGGCGTGCGTGCTGTCCTGCGGCTGAATATTCACACCACGGCAGCCGTCGGTAATCACATTCACCGTATAACCCAGTTGCAGCGCATCCAGCACGGTAAACTTCACGCAGTAATCGGTCGCCAGCCCCATAACGATCAGCGTCTGTACGCCGTTCTCCCGAAGCCAGGCGTCCAGGGCGGTTTTCTGGCGGCGTCCGTTATCAAAAAAGGCGCTGTAGCTGTCCACCTGCGGATTCTCGCCTTTATGGAAAACCGCGTCGATGGCGTTCTGCCTGAGCAGGGGATGCAGGGCCGCGCCGTCGCTATTTTGTACGCAGTGATCGGGCCAGAAGGTTTGCGCTAAACCGTCCAGTTGTCCCTGGCTGTAGGGCTGTGCCTGATGCTGGCTGGCGAAACTGCCGTGTCCGGCAGGATGCCAGTCCTGGCTGGCGATCACCGCGTCGCCGCGCGCTTTACACCAGGCGATAAGACGGTTTGCTACGTCCACGGTGCTGTCGCCTTCAGGGACGGCCAGTGCGCCGCCGGCGCAAAAATCATTCTGCAAATCAACCAGCAGTAAGGCCCGGGTCGTCATGAAAAGCTCCTTATTCGTCTGGCGTCAGTTCACCGCGCAGATTTTGCGTCATCGCGGTACGAATGGTCTGTGTATCCAGATTCTGGCTTAACAAGTAGTGCAGCTTAGTCAGCGTTGCTTCAACGGTCATATCCGCGCCGCCGACCACGCCCGCATGCGCCAGCGCGTTGCCGGTGGCATACCCACCCATATTCACCTTGCCGGACATGCATTGCGTCAGGTTAACCACCACGATACCGCGTGAACTCGCATCTTCCAGTTCTTTGAGGAACTCTTTGTTCTGCGGCGCGTTACCGACGCCGTAAGAACGCAGGATCAGCGCTTTTACCGGCTGGCGCAGGAAGTTACGCACCACTTCGGCAGAAATTCCCGGATAAATGGTGACGACGCCAATAGGCTGCGGCGTGATTGGGTGAACAATCAGCTCGCCTTCGCCGTGCGGCGCGGGCGGCGTACCTAAGCGACGGATATGAATTCCGGCTTCCAGCAGCGGCTGAAGGTTGGGGGAGGCGAACGCGTCAAAGCCATCGGCATGCGCTTTTGTCGTGCGGTTGCCGCGAAACAGCCGATTATTGAAAAAGAGGGTGACCTCATTGATGGGGTAATTCGCGGCGACATACAGGGCATTCAGCAGATTAATCTGCCCATCGGAGCGCAGTTCCGCCAGCGGAATTTGTGACCCTGTCACAATTACCGGCTTACCCAGATTCTCCAGCATGAAGGAGAGCGCCGAGGCGGTAAACGCCATCGTGTCCGTGCCGTGGAGGATGACAAAGCCGTCATACTCGGCGTAACGCGCTTTGATGTCTTCTGCGATATGCTGCCAGTCTTCCGGCGTCATATCGGATGAGTCCATCAGCGGGGCATATTCATGAATGGTGAAGTCCGGCATTTCCGGGCGGTGAAATTCGGGCATCAGCGCCAGCTGGCGCTGGAGATGGCCTGATACTGGAATGTAACCCTGTTCCGAGCGCTGCATACCAATCGTACCGCCGGTATAGGCAACGTAAATCGATTTCTTCTGCATGGCAATGTTCTTACGAAGTGAAGTCTCTTATATTGCCGGAGGCGGTTGCGCCTTATCCGGCCTACAAATTACGCGAAACTCGTAGGCCGGATAAGACGCGATAGCATCGCCATCCGGCAATGGCAATTTAGCGCACGTTCGCGCAGGTCAGGCAGAACGCATAACGGTTTTGTGGATCGTTAAAGGCAGCCAGTTTATCACTCTCTGCTTTTACCGCGCTGGCGGCTGTCGCCAGCGGCGCCGGGAGCATCGCCTGAATGGCTTCCGGCAGCATTGCGCGCACGGAGCCGGACATGCTGTCCATGATTCTGTCGAAGAATGTCGGTTCATCCTGATAATACTCAAGATGCCATTGCTTCAGTTTAGCCAGCTCTGCGGCTTTGGCGATGGCGTCGTCAAAGTCACCCAGACTGTCTACCAGACCATTCGCTTTTGCATCCTGACCGGTCCAGACATGCCCCTGCGCGATTTTATCAATCTGCGCCGGGGTGCTCTTACGCGCATCGGCAACCAGCGTGATAAAGCGTTTGTAGCCATTCTCAATGCTGAGCTGCATCATCTGCTGCACTTCAGGCGGCAGCGATTTGGTGACAGAAACGTCCGCCAGCGGCGAGGTGGCGACGCCATCGGTATGCACGCCGATCGAATCCAGGCTGTTCTCAACGGTGTTGATAACGCCAAAGATGCCGATTGAGCCTGTCAGGGTGCTCGGGTTCGCCACAATGTAGCTTGCCGGGGTGGAGATCCAGTAACCGCCGGATGCCGCCATTCCGCCCATCGACACCACAACCGGCTTGCCTGCGGCTTTCGCAGCGGCCAGTTCGGCGCGAATGACTTCAGAGGCGCTGACGCTGCCGCCGGGGCTGTTTACGCGCAGCACAATCGCTTTCACTTTCGGGTCCAGGCGCGCATCGCGGATTTGCGACGCTGTCGTGTCGCCGCCAACGTTGCCCGGCGTCTCTTCACCGTCCATAATCGCGCCATTGGCGAACACGACGCCAATACCGTCACCGGTATCCGCAGGCGTTTTCAGCGAATAATCGTAATAGCTGATGGCCCGATAGTTGTTTTCTGCTTTGCTCCAGCCAAACTGCTTGGTCAGCGCTTTTTCCACTTCGGCGTTAGACGCCAGCGCATCCACCAGTTTGTTGTCGAGCGCGTATTTCGCGGTATCGCCATCCACTTTGCTCAGCCCGTCGAGCATAGCCTGCGCGCCAGGGAAGACCTGCTGCGCGGGGATCTGACGGTTCGCCGCAACGGTGTTCAGGTAGTTTTGCCACAGCTCGCCAATCCAGCGGCTGTCCGCTTCGCGCGCGGCAGGCGACATATCATCGCGGATAAACGGTTCCACGGCGGATTTATAAGTGCCGACGCGGAAGACATGCGTGGAGACTTTCAGCTTATCCAGCAAGGATTTGTAATACAGGCCGTTGGTTGCGAAGCCGTGCAGATCGACCGTACCCTGCGGAGAAAGCCAGATTTTATTGGCGAAGCTCGCCAGGTAATATTGCCCCTGACTGTAGCTGTCGCCTACGGCAAAGACCGGCTTGCCGCTATCGCGAAATTCGCGCAGCGCTTTCCCGATGTACTGCATGGAAGGCTGATCGGCGCCCGCGAAGTTTTTCAGATCCATCACGATGCCGGTGATATTGCGATCGTCTTTCGCCTGACGAATGGTGTTGACGATATCAAACAGTGAGTTTTCTTGCAGGCGGTCAGAGCTGGCGCCAAACAGCTGTCGGCCAATGACGCCCAGGCGGTTGGTGCTGGACGGTTTATCGACGATCACGCCGGAAATATCCAACAGCAGCGCGCCGCGTGCAGTTTGTTGGCTGGTGTTGCCATCGCTAAGCTGCATCCAGATACCGACGCCCACCAGAACCAGAAAGATGAAGAACAGGTTGAGCACCAGTTCCCGGACGAAATTCAGCAGTCGCCATGTCCACTTAAAAAATCCGGCAATAAATCGCCACAGGGTTCGCATGTATTCTCCCTACCAGATTAACATTCCGCTATCTCCGTCATACTCAGAGAGAAAGCGTATAAGATGTGGGTATCGTAATGACCAGGCAGGCACTTGTCAGCAGGAATCAC
The DNA here is from genome assembly GCF_030333295.1 of Citrobacter sp. CK198. NCBI lineage: Bacteria > Pseudomonadati > Pseudomonadota > Gammaproteobacteria > Enterobacterales > Enterobacteriaceae > Citrobacter > Citrobacter sp. CK198. The sequence continues at coordinate 258,384 of NZ_JAOWGE010000031.1, forward strand.
TGCCTGTGCTGTAACTAAATCCCCTCTCGTGTTAATTTTGTGAATAAATATCATTGCTGGAGTTAACCAAATGGACGCACTCGAATTACTTGTAAACCGTCGTAGCGCCTCTCGTCTGGCCGAACCCGCGCCTGCGGGTGAACAGTTACAAAATATTCTGCGCGCGGGCATGCGCGTACCCGATCACAAATCCCTGCAACCCTGGCGTTTTTTTGTGATTGAAGGTGAGGGGCGTGAGCGCTTCAGCGCTGTTCTGGAGCAGGGCGCCATTGCGGCGGAAGGCGATGAGAAAGCGATAGAGAAAGCGCGCACCGCGCCATTTCGCGCGCCGCTGATCATCACGGTGGTGGCGAAATGCGAGGAGAACCACAAAGTGCCGCTGTGGGAGCAGGAGATGTCAGCAGGATGTGCGGTTATGGCGATGCAGATGGCGGCGATTGCGCAAGGCTTCAACGGCATCTGGCGCAGCGGCGCGTTAACCGAAAGCCCGGTGGTTCGCGAGGCGTTCGGCTGTCGCGCACAGGATAAAATTGTAGGCTTCCTCTATCTGGGCACGCCGCAGCTGAAAGCGTCAACGACCATCAGCGTGCCGGACCCGACGCCTTTCGTGACGTATTTCTAAGCGTCATGGCCCCGGCAGGCGGCTTTTTCGATGAGCGCCTGCCGATTATTCGGCAAAACTGTCTGGATTATGAGCAAAGACGCCGGAATTCAGACACTCTCTCTTACCACGTCATGGAATGAGCGCTACCATAGCCCGATTGCAATGACAGGAGATGTCCATGAGCGAGCACGCTATTCGTTTAACGCAATACAGCCACGGAGCCGGTTGCGGTTGTAAAATTTCCCCTAAAGTGTTGGAAACCATCCTGCACAGCGAGCAGGCGAAGTTTGTCGACCCGAACCTGCTTGTGGGCAATGAAACCCGCGATGACGCGGCGGTATACGACCTGGGTAATGGCACCAGCATCATCAGCACCACCGACTTCTTTATGCCGATTGTCGATAATCCGTTTGATTTTGGCCGTATTGCGGCGACCAACGCCATCAGCGATATCTTCGCGATGGGCGGCAAACCGATTATGGCGATCGCCATTCTGGGCTGGCCCATCAACAAACTGTCGCCGGAAATTGCCCGGGAAGTCACCGAAGGCGGGCGTTTTGCCTGTCGTCAGGCGGGTATTGCGCTGGCGGGCGGGCACTCTATCGACGCGCCTGAGCCCATTTTCGGTCTGGCTGTCACCGGCGTGGTGCCGACCGAGCGCGTGAAGAAAAACAGCACCGCGCAGGCCGGATGCAAACTGTTCCTCACCAAGCCGCTGGGCATTGGCGTGTTGACCACCGCCGAGAAAAAATCACTGCTCAAGCCGGAACATCAGGGGCTGGCGACAGAAGTGATGTGCCGGATGAACATTGCGGGGGCGTCGTTTGCCCATATCGACGGCGTGAAAGCAATGACCGACGTGACCGGTTTTGGTCTGCTGGGGCACCTCAGCGAAATGTGCCAGGGCGCAGGCGTGCAGGCGCGGATCTGCTATCAGGACATTCCAAAACTGCCGGGCGTCGAAGAGTACATTAAACTTGGCGCAGTGCCGGGGGGGACGGAGCGTAATTTCGCCAGCTATGGCCATCTGATGGGCGACATGCCGCGCGAGGTGCGTGATCTGCTGTGCGATCCGCAAACGTCTGGCGGCCTGCTGCTGGCGGTCACGCCGGAAGCGGTAGAGGAAGTGAAAGTCACCGCGACGGAGTTTGGTATTGAACTGACGGCGATTGGTGAACTGGTTGACGCCCGTGGCGGTCGCGCCATGGTAGAGATCCGTTAATTCGATGCGGTTGTTTATTGCCGAAAAGCCGAGTCTGGGCCGCGCCATTGCGGATGTGCTGCCAAAGCCGCACCGCAAAGGCGACGGCTTTATCGAATGCGGGAATGGACAGGTGGTGACCTGGTGCATCGGCCATCTGCTTGAACAGGCGCAGCCGGACGCGTATGACGGTCGTTATGCGCGCTGGAATCTGGCCGATCTGCCGATTGTGCCGGAAAAGTGGCAGCTCCAGCCTCGACCTTCCGTGACGAAGCAGCTCAATGTCATTAAGCGCTTTTTACATGACGCAAGCGAAGTGATTCACGCGGGAGACCCGGATCGCGAAGGGCAACTGCTGGTGGACGAGGTGCTGGATTATCTGCAACTGTCCCCGGAAAAACGCCAGCAGGTGCAGCGTTGCCTGATCAACGATCTTAACCCGCAGGCGGTGGAGCGTGCGATTTCCCGGCTGCGCGCCAACAGCGAATTTGTGCCGCTGTGCGTCTCCGCGCTGGCGCGTGCGCGCGCCGACTGGCTGTACGGCATTAACATGACCCGCGCGTATACCCTTCTCGGGCGCAACGCGGGTTACCAGGGCGTGCTCTCGGTAGGGCGTGTTCAGACACCGGTTCTCGGGCTGGTGGTTCGCCGCGATGAAGAGATCGAGAACTTCGTCGCCAAAGATTTCTTTGAAGTGAGAGCGCATATCGTCACGCCAGCTGAGGAGCGGTTTACCGCCATCTGGCAACCCAGTGAAGCGTGCGAACCGTATCAGGATGAAGAGGGGCGTTTGCTGCATCGCCCGCTGGCGGAGCATGTGGTGAATCGTATTAACGGTCAGCCCGCGATCGTCACCAGCTATAACGATAAACGGGAATCAGAATCTGCCCCGCTGCCGTTTTCGCTGTCGGCGTTGCAGATTGAAGCGGCGAAACGCTTTGGCCTGAGCGCGCAGAACGTGCTTGATATCTGCCAGAAGTTGTACGAAACCCACAAATTAATTACCTATCCGCGTTCCGACTGCCGCTATCTGCCGGAAGAACATTTTGCCGGACGCCATGCGGTGATGAACGCCATTGGCGTGCATGCCGCGGATTTGTTGCCGCAGCCGGTGGTTGACCCGGACACGCGAAACCGCTGCTGGGATGATAAAAAAGTTGACGCTCACCACGCGATCATCCCGACTGCGCGCAGTTCATCAATTTCCCTCAGCGACAATGAAGCGAAGGTGTACAACCTGATCGCACGCCAGTACCTGATGCAATTCTGCCCGGACGCGGTATTTCGCAAATGCGTCATTGAACTGGAGATTGCGAAGGGGAAATTCGTCGCCAAAGCGCGTTTTCTGGCGGAGGCCGGATGGCGAACGCTGTTGGGCAATAAAGAGCGTGACGAAGAGAACGACGGTACGCCGTTACCGGTGGTGGCGAAAGACGACGAACTGCTGTGCGAAAAGGGCGAGGTCGTTGAGCGTCAGACCCAGCCGCCACGCCATTTTACCGATGCTACGCTGCTGTCCGCCATGACCGGGATTGCCCGTTTCGTGCAGGATAAAGATCTGAAAAAGATCCTGCGAGCGACCGACGGGCTGGGAACCGAAGCGACGCGCGCGGGCATTATCGAACTGCTGTTCAGGCGCGGATTCCTGACCAAGAAAGGGCGTTACATTCATTCAACGGATGCCGGGAAAGCCCTGATTCACTCGTTACCGGAGATGGCTGCCCGACCGGATATGACGGCGCACTGGGAGTCTGTCCTGACGCAAATCAGTGAAAAGCAGTGCCGCTATCAGGATTTTATGCAGCCGCTGGTCGGCACGCTTTTTCAGTTGATCGATCAGGCTAAACGCACGCCGGTACGTCAGTTCCGGGGCATTGTCGCGCCAGGCGGTGGCGGCGAGAAGAAAAAGAGCGCGCCCCGTAAGCGAGCGGCGAAAAAAAGCCCGCCGTCAGAAGAGGCGAGCGTATAACGCACAGGCCGGATAAGGCACTTGCGCCGCCATCTGGCAATGCCTGATGGCGCTGCGCTTATCAGGCCTACAACGCTTATCAGGCCTGCATGCCACGGAAAATTAAATCACGCCCTGGCCCAGCATCGCGTCGGCCACTTTGACGAAGCCTGCGATATTCGCCCCGCGAACATAGTTGGTATGTTTGTTTTCGCCGCCGTATTCCACGCAGGCATGATGAATATCCAGCATGATGTGGTGCAGACGCGCATCCACTTTCTCGGCTTTCCAGCTCATTCGCGCGGCGTTTTGCGCCATCTCCAGACCGGAGGTCGCCACGCCGCCTGCGTTGGCCGCTTTACCCGGCGCGAACAGCACGCCAGCTTCGAGGAACAGATCGGTGGCTTCAATGGTGGTTGGCATATTGGCGCCTTCCGCCACTGCTTTCACGCCGTTGGCGATCAGCACGCGCGCGGCGTCCACGTCGAGTTCGTTCTGCGTTGCGCACGGCAGGGCGATATCAACCGGCACTGACCACGGCTGTTTGCCTTCCATATAGGGCAGGCCAAACTCGCGGGCGTAATCCGCCACGCGCCCGTCACGGCTGGCTTTGATTTCGCACAGGCGCGCCAGTTTTTCTTCGGTGAAGCCGCTCTCATCAACGACGGTGCCGCTGGAGTCCGAAGCCGTCACCACACGAGCGCCGAACGCCATTGCTTTCTCGATAGCGTACTGCGCCACGTTGCCGGAACCGGACACCGCCACACGCATACCCTCAAAACCCAGACCGTGGCGTTTGAGCATCGCTTCGGTAAAGTACACCAGGCCATAACCGGTGGCTTCCGGGCGAATCAGGCTACCGCCAAACGAGAGGCCTTTCCCGGTGAACACGCAGGCGCTGTTGTTGGAGAGCTTACGCATCATACCGGCCATAAAGCCCACTTCACGTCCGCCCACGCCGATATCGCCAGCAGGTACGTCAGTGTCTGGCCCTAAATGGCGATAGAGCTCCGTCATCAGCGCCTGACAGAAACGCATCACTTCGCCTTCGCTCTTGCCTTTAGGATCGAAATCGCTGCCGCCTTTACCGCCGCCCATCGGCAGCGTGGTCAGCGCATTTTTAAACGTCTGCTCGAAGCCGAGGAATTTCAGGATCGAGAGGTTAACGGAAGGATGAAAACGCATCCCGCCCTTATACGGGCCGATGGCGGAATTAAACTGTACGCGCCAGGCACGGTTAACCTGCACCTGGTTACGATCGTCCACCCACACCACGCGGAACTGGATCACGCGTTCTGGCTCAACCAAACGTTCCAGCAATGACATCTGACGATAACGAGGATTTTGCTCAAGGAAAGGCCACAGCGTGGTCATTACTTCACGAACGGCCTGCGCGAACTCGGTCTGATTGGGGTCACGCTGTTGAACATGGTTTAGAAACGACTCCAGAGAACATGTCTGATCCATAGATATAAGAACCTCTTATGTATTGATATGGTTATATTTATAATGTTGTGTTTCGTGTTTATGCAGTTTTTGACTATACCACCAGCAGTGTGACGGTAAGCAAGAAAAAAAAATGGCGTGCCAGGGAAATTAATAACGGCGCGCGCGTCATAATAAAAAGCGATGGATGGAGTGGCTAAAGTTTCAGTCGCTTACGACCGTTATACTGAAGGTAGGCTTCATAACAAGGAAACGCTATGCATCGTTTATTTATCGCGGCAGCAGCGGCGATGGTCTCTTTTGCCGCGCTGGCGAATCAGCATTATCGCCCGGATGTGGAGGTTAACGTCCCGCCCGAAGTGTTCAGCTCCAGCGGGCAGCGTGCGCAGCCCTGCAATCAGTGCTGCGTCTACCAGGATCAAAACTATTCGGAAGGGGCGGTGATCAAAGCCGAAGGCGTGCTGCTGCAATGCCAGCGCGACGAAAAAACGCTCAGCACGAATCCGTTGGTCTGGCGTCGCGTAAAGCCATAAACGCCTCTAACAGCGGAATGTCCGCAGGCGCAAGCGGGTAACGCAGCGCCTCTTTTGGCGAACACCAGATCATGTTCTGGTGATAATGCGCGGTGACGGCGCCGGTAAACGCCGGGACGTGCCAGGCGTGCAGATGGATCAGCCGGCCAGAGACTTCGCGCTGATGGCTGGCGATATAGCGCCCGACAACCGCCTCAATACCCAACTCTTCACGCAGTTCGCGAATCAACGCCTGAGGCTGCGTCTCACTGGACTCCACTTTGCCTCCGGCAAACTCCCACATACCCGGCTGATCGGCGTGTTCCGGGCGTTGAGCCAGCAATATTTTGTCGTCACGCTCAATGATTGCGGCGACGACATCAATGGTTTTCATCATATTCATCAAGGTTCAACAACGGAAAGTGACATACTATCCTTATCTTTGCGTGACCTAAAGTCTTCAGGAGCAAGCGTTGAACGATCCACAACCCTGGGTTAGCCCATTGACCCATATCCCTTCCAGTCTGAAACCTCTCGTCGCTACGCAGAAAAAACATTACGGCGACGTTCTGCACCCCACGCGCTGGTGGGGGCGAATGCCGTTTCTGTTCTGGCTGGTGGCGCTGTTTGTCGGGTTTCTGGAACGTAAGCGCGCGCGGGTAACGCCGGTGATGCGCGCGTTGTTGATGACGCGCGTTTCGCAGGTGTGCCATTGCGCCTTCTGTGTGGATGCCAACAGTTTACGTCTGGCCGAACGGTGTGGGGCGCTGGATAAAGTACAGGCCGTTGCCGGGTGGCAATCGTCCACGCTATTCAGCGAGGAGGAGCGTGTCGCACTGGCTTATGCCGAGGCCGTGACCGCCACGCCGCCGCAGGTTGATGAGGCGCTCAAGGCGATGATGAAACGCTATTTTACTGACGACGCGATTACCGAAATGACGGCGCTGATCGCCTTTCAGAACCTGTCGGCGCGTTTTAATGCCGCGCTGGATATTCCTTCGCAAGGGCTGTGTGACGCATTGAAAGGGGCGCCACATGTTTGATCGGCATCTGCACCCACGGGTTAAACCGCTCCTGCACCGCGGTGCTGCGTATCTCGATAAACCGGCGATCACCCCGGACGGCCTGACGCTGTTCGGATTTGCCATTGGTGTGCTGGCGCTGCCGTTTCTGGCGCTGGGCTGGTATCTGGCCGCGCTGGCGGCCATTGTGCTGAATCGCCTGTTCGACGGGCTGGATGGCGCGTTGGCGCGGCGCAGAGGGTTAACCGATGCGGGGGGATTTCTTGATATCACCCTCGACTTTCTGTTTTACGCACTGGTTCCGTTTGGCTTTATTCTGGCCGCACCGGAACAAAACGCGCTGGCAGGGGGCTGGCTGCTGTTTGCGTTTATCGGTACGGGCAGCAGTTTTCTGGCGTTTGCGGCGCTGGCGGCGAAGCATCAGATTGATAATCCGGGCTATGCGCACAAATCGTTTTACTATCTGGGCGGGTTGACCGAAGGCACCGAGACAATATTGCTTTTTGTTCTGAGCTGCCTGTTTCCGCGCTATTTTCCCGTTCTGGCGTGGGTATTTGGCGCGTTGTGCTGGATGACCACCCTGACAAGGGTCTGGAGTGGATACCTGACGCTGAAGGTTATCCGGCCTGGAAAAAGAGCCTCCCTGTAGGCCTGATAAGCGCAGCGCCATCAGGCGCATTACGACTACTTACTGCTGTCCGGGCCGCGCTCGCCGGTGGACACCGGATTTTTCGGATTGCTGCTCCATTCGTACCAACCGCCGTCATACACGGCGACGTTTTTCCAGCCCATCGCCCGCGCGTACATAAACGTTTCGGAGGCGCGCCAGCCGGTGCCGCAATAGAAGGCAACGTGCTGATCCGGCAGGATATCCCACTGCTTCCACATGGCGGCGATATCCTCTGCGCTACGCATGGTGCCGTCCGGGTTATGGAAATCCTCCATATGCGTGGAGTCGCTGCCCGCATGTCCCCAGCGCGCGCCGGCAATTTCGCCTTTTGGTTTGATATAGCTGTATCCGCTGGTGGTGCCGATAAATTCCGGCCAGGAACGGATGCTGACCAGTGATGCGTCCTGACGGTGCAGCAGGGCGCGGGCCTGTTCCATATCCAACATTAACTGCGGCTGCGCCGGGATCGCCACGCCAAAGTCGGGTTCCGGCTTCACGTCAGCCGGCATGCCGCGTTCAACCGGCAGACCCGCATCGGACCAGGTTTGCCAACCGCCGTCGAGCAGACGAACGTCCTTCACGCCCGCATAGAGCATAATCTGCGCAACGCGCGCCGCAGCGTACACGTCGCGGCCATACAGAATAACCGTCGTGTCATGGCGAATACCGTGTTTCGCCAGCATCGCTTTCAACTGCGCGTCAGAGACTTTATTCCACAGCGGTTCGCTTTCCACCTCATTGGTGTCGATGTATCCGGCGCCGGGAATGTGGCTGAGCAGATAATATTTCGGCGCGCCCCAGCCTGCTTCAATCACCTTCCAGTCTCCCGCCGGTTTAGCCGTAACCGGCTGGTTTTGTTGAAGGGCATGCAACCACTGTGGGTATGCTAATTGCTCGAAGTGAGGGAGCTTTTGCAGTCGGGAAGGATCGGTCAGCGCATCGCTCAGCGTAGCAATCTGGCTGAAGCCTGCCTTCTGTAAACGTGATTTCACCGCCTGTACGCCACTGTCATTGCCATACAGCGCCAGCGGGGCGTCTTTCCTGAGCTTATGCCGTTGCAGCCAGGCGGCGAGCTGCTCGTCGCTCATTTTATCGAGCCAGGAGGCTGACAGATTCAGTGCAGAAGGTTCGTGACCGGAAGGGCCATTAAGGGTTTGCGGCCAGCCGTTGTAAAAAGCGCTCTGGCGCGTATCAATCGCGGCGCCCTGTTTTTGCTGTAGCTGGCTGAAGGTAAGCGACTGCGCCATATCAGCAGCCCAGGAGGAAGCGCAGGCGAGTCCTGAAGCCAGTGCCAGCGCGGTCATTTGAGAAACACGTTTCATCGAATAGCCCGACGTTAAAATAAGAGGGCGCCATTCTCTGCTGGCTGGCAGGGAAAAACTTTGCGTTAACGCAGTTTGTCGGCATATTCACGCCCACGCCTCCATCTGGAGCACCGTGCCGCCGGGAGGGACATCCTGGATATCGTGCGTCACCTGTACCACCGGAATATTTTGTTGCCGTACTTCGGCAAAGACCCACCGGCGGAAGGCGTCGCGGCGCCCGGCGTCCAGTCGGCTGAACGGCTCATCCAGCAGTAATGCCTGCGGTTGCGCCAGCAGCGCGCGAAGCAGGGCCACCCTGGCGCGCTGGCCGCCGGACAATGACGCCGGATCGCGGCGGCTGAACCCGTCCAGCCCGGCGCGCTCAAGAGCATGCCGCACTTCCGTTTGTCTGGCCGCCCCTTTTATCGCGGCAGGCAGCGCCAGCAGTAAGTTCTGTCCGACGCTGAAATGGTCAAACAGCAGGGCATCCTGAAACAAAATACCGATTTGACGTTGCGCGGTGGGGAGCGTATCGATGCGTCGTTCGTTGAGCCAGAGCTCGCCGGAGGCCTGAAACTGAGACGGCAGTACGCCGACCATCCACGAAAACAGCGAAGACTTTCCGCTACCGGAAGGCCCCATTAACGTGACAATGTCACCTTTTTTGACCTGAAAGGCGACCTGATTCAATAAGCGGTGATTGCCCTGGCGCAGCGTGAGATGTTGAACGATGAGCATTAGCGGAGTCCTTGACGATAGTGGCCAATGACGCGTGAACATAGCGCCGTCAGCGCGAAAACCAGCAGGGGTAACAGCAGTTGCCATAGCGCCTGCGATGCAAGAATTGTGGTACTGCCGCCGCTGCTGAGCGCCACGGCTTCTGTGGTGAGCGTAGGATGGCGTCCGGCGCCCAGCCAGAGTGTCGGCATATATTGGGCGATGCTGACGGAAAAACCGACCGCGAAGGCAAACAATGCGGGGCGCAGTAAAAGTGGGCACTTGATGCGCCAGAAGATACGAACCCGCGTCCAGCCCAGCGTTTGCGCGATCAGCACCAGCCGCGGGTCAATGCGCTGCCAGGCGGGTTTGAGGACGAATAACATCCACGGGATAACCCATAGCAGGTGCCCCCAGATAACGGTAGCGTACTGGCCGTCTTGCCCGGCGAGCAGCGCCAGAGTGTATTGCCCGGCGACCAACGGCAGCGCAGGCAGCAGTATTGGCAGCCAGACCCAGCGGTGCCCGGTTTGCGGCCCCCATTCCAGCCATAAGAACAGCGTCATCAACCCCAGCACGGCGGACGCCAGCCCCATTTGCAGGCTGTTCACCAGCGCTTCGCGGTTCACCGACGCAGGTTCAGCCATATAAGCCAGCAGCGCCACGCACAGCATGCCGCTTAACGGCAGCGTCAGCGCCAACGTTTTTCCGCTTCTGCCTGATAAGCGCTGGCGGCGAAAACCGTTGATGGCAGGAAGGGTGCGTTGCCATCCCCGCCAGATGAGATAGCCGAACAGGGCAAACAGCATAAGCAACGCCACGAGCAGTAAACTGGCGAGAGCGCCTTTGGCCTGTTGGTCGGCGTCGCCCTGGCTCAGCCATTGCCAGCTTAACACTGCCAGCGTAGGTGGATTGCCCGGCCCCAGAATCATCGCGACATCCACTGCCGATAATGACCAGGCGACAATCGCCAGCATCACCGCGCCTAATCCTGGCGCAACGGCGGGTAACAGCAGCCAGCTCAGGCATTGCAGACGGCTGTAGCCCAGGGTATCCAGCACGATGACCTGCTGCGAAAGCTGTTTTTCACTTAATAATGCCGACAGAACCCAGAGCAGAAAGGCGCTCTCTTTGACGGCCAGCGTGAGCCCAAGCCCGATGCCATAGCGATCCATCTGCGGCGTGAGCGAGGGGAAAAGGCGATAAAGCATCCCGCCTTCGGCAAAAAGCAGCAGGGCGCTGGCGGCAAAGGCCACATGGGGAATGGCCAGTAGCCAGGGGAGGCGGGCGCAAAGACGCGCCCATTTTGCGCCAGGCCACAACGCGACGACGATCGTCAGCGCAATAGCCAGCGCGCCGGTTGCCGCCAGGGTGACGGAGACCAGCGTTGCCCGCAGCGCCTGCGGGAGTTGCGGATCGCTAAACAGCGCCAGCCAGTGCGTAGCGGAGAGCGCGGGCGTGATAAGCGTGAATGCGGCAGGAACCAGCGGCAGCCAGATGACCGCCATCACGCCCCAGACCAGCAGGGTTACTGCGTACCGTAGCGGCGTAGCCATGCCTGTTCCAGCGCGTTCACCCATGCGGAATGCGGTTCCGCCAGCGTAGGCGGCAACCCGTCAGGAATGCGCGACCGTAACGCTTCCCGCTGCCCGGCGGGCAGCTTATGCGGGTCAAGCACGGAAGGATCGCCCCAGAACGCCGGATCGGCTTTGCGCAACTGCGCGTCGGGGGAGAGCAGGAAATTGGCAACCACCTTTGCGCCTGCGCTGGCGCGGGCGTTTGCCGGGATTGTGACAAAATGCACGTTGCCAATCATTCCTTGTGAAAAACCGAAACTGTAGCTGGTTTTGGGCAGTTCGCCGCTGGCGATCTTTTGCTGCGCATGAGCGGGATTAAACGTCAGAGACAGGCGCAGCGAACCGGCTTGCAGCAGCGCGTCCATCCGGGCGGGAGAGGGAGGGAAGTCTTTTCCCTTCCGCCACAGGCTGGGATGCAGCGCATCGAGGTATGCCCATAGCGGCGCGGTGACGGAATCGAACGTCGCGTCATCCGGCACGACCTTGAGCGCATCCGGTTGAGAGGTTAACGCCAGTAACAGCTGTTCCAGAAACGCCGTCCCGGTAAAATCCGGCGGCCGTGGGTAGGTGACAGTACCGGGATGGGCTTTCGCAAAAGCGAGTAGCGCCTGCGGGCTTTGCGGCGGCTGCGGCGTAATATCCCGGCTAGCAATGAAGGTTAACTGCGCGCCGCCCCAGGGTGACTCCGCCCCTTGCGTCGGCATGGAAAAATCCTCGCGTACCGGTTTGCGCGTATCGACATAGCGCCAGTTTGGCAGCGTTTCCGCCCAGTGGGTTTGCAGCAGTCCGGCTTCTTTCAGCGTGCGGAAGTTTTCGCCATTTACCCACAGCAGATCGACGGAACCATCGGTTTTACGCCCGGCGGCGGACTCAGTCTGAATGCGTTTCACGGCATCGGCGGCATCCGCAAGCCGGACAATCCTGAGGTTAATGGCGTAATGCGTTTTCATCTCGCCGCTGACCCAGTCGAGATACTGATTAACGGCATTGTCGCCTCCCCAGGCGTTAAACCAGACGGTCTGGCCTTTGGCTTCATCTTTCACCGCCTGCCAGTTTTCGACGGCTTGCACATGGCCCGTCAACAGCAGACCCGCCAGTAATAGAGTACGACGCATGATCGCTCCTGAAATTAGGATCGTAAAAAACGCTTAACCAGCCAACGGGAGGCCAGTGGTAACAGCCCCAGCAGGGCAAAGGCCGCCAGCATACCGGGGGAAATGATGTCGCGTATTGATGTCAACTGGCTGAGCTGGCGTCCGGCGTTGAGATAAATCACCGTTGCCGGAAACATGCCCGCCTGACTGATCCACCAGTATTGACGTACGCGGATTGACGTCAACCCGGCGAGTAAATTAACGAGAACAAAGGGAAACAGCGGCATTACGCGTAGCGCAAACAGATAAAAGGCGCCGTCGCGCGCCATACCATGATTTACGGTTTGCATCTGGCGTGCGAACCGGCGGGAGATCCACTCCCGCAGCAGGTAGCGGCTGGCCAGCATGGCGAGCGTAGCGCCGAGGGTTGACGCGAAGGAGACCAGCAGCGTTCCTTGCCAGAGTCCGAATAGCGCGCCGCCGAGCAGCGTCAGCAGCGCAGCGCCGGGAATCGATAAGGCCGCCACCAGCGTATAGACCAGAAAATAGAGACCGGCGCTCAGGAATGGCGACTGTTGCTGCCAGGCCGCCAGCATCGTGTGATAGCGTTTCAGGGTATCAAGGGAGAGAAAACCGGGGGGCAAAGCCCACACCACCCCGGCGATACAGATGATTAAAAAACCTGAGAGCAGTCGTTTTTTCGCGTTCACCTGCGTTTATCAGACCCGGAATTTTGCCCAGACGGGCGCATGGTCGGAGGGTTTTTCCATGCTGCGGATTTCATAGTCAATGCCGGTTTCAACGCAGTGTTCGGCCAGCGGATTGCTCGCCAGCAGCAGGTCGATGCGCAGCCCCCGGTTGTCGTCGAAACCTTTTGAGCGGTAATCAAACCATGAAAATTTATCGACCGTTTCCGGGTGCGCGTGACGGAAGGTATCCACCAGCCCCCAGCTAATCAGGCGATCCATCCACTCGCGCTCTTCCGGCAGGAAAGAGCACTTACCGGTACGCAGCCAGCGTTTGCGGTTCTCTTCGCCAATGCCGATATCCAGATCGGTTGGGCTGATATTCATATCCCCCATGATCAGCACCGGATTGTCGCGTTTCAGTTCGTTGTCCAGGTAGTTTTGCAGGTTCTGATAAAACTGCGCTTTTGCCGGAAATTTCAGCGGGTGGTCACGGCTTTCGCCCTGCGGGAAATAACCGTTAATGACGGTGATACTGCCCAGCGGCGACGGGATTTCCGCCATGATGATACGGCGCTGCGCCTCTTCGCCGTCGTCGGGAAAACCACGGCGCACAGAAACAGGCGTCTCTTTGGTCAGTAGCGCGACGCCGTAATGGCCTTTCTGTCCGTGATAGAAGACGTTATAGCCGAGCTTTGCTACCTCTTCGAGAGGGAACATATCGTCGTGAACTTTTGTCTCCTGCAAGCCGATCACGTCAGGCTGGTGCTTGTCGACAATGGCTGACAGTTGATGAGGACGGGCGCGCAGGCCGTTGATATTAAAAGAGACAAATTTCATAGTCGCTGCCACTTTGCAAGGTGAATAGTGCAAGGATGGTAGCAGAAATTAGACGGGCTGACTGCCACTTGTCGCGCGAATCAAACGATAACTGCCAATGGCCTTAACGATGGAGCAAAAACTGCACTGTTTCAGGGCGGAGTGCGTCATAACGATGCAATAATTTCCGATAAATTTCGTCTACGATCACAATTCCAGAATTATATTTGGCGACTGAATAATATTTCGATTTTTCCTCTTATTTGTTCTTTTCTTCGCAAATATATTCACTTTTTATGCAGCAATAGTGAATACCGGCGGGTTGTAACCCGTTGATTTTTCGTTTCCAAAACCGGTTTATGCATTTTTTCCTCTGGCTGGCACGAACAGTGCAATCTACATTTACAGCGCAAACACTCATTTTATTAACATATAAATAACTTTTTATTTACCGGAAGAGGTCGCTATGTCTCTGTCAATTACGCGTGAAAATTTTGATGAATGGATGATGCCGGTCTATGCCCCGGCACCTTTTATTCCGGTTCGTGGAGAAGGCTCACGCCTGTGGGATCAGCAGGGGAAAGAGTATATCGACTTCGCCGGGGGAATTGCGGTGAATGCGCTCGGCCATGCGCACCCGGCTTTACGCGAGGCGCTGAATGAGCAGGCGAGCAAATTCTGGCATACCGGAAATGGCTACACCAATGAGCCGGTGCTGCGACTGGCGAAGATGCTGATTGACGCCACCTTTGCTGAACGCGTCTTCTTCTGTAACTCCGGCGCGGAGGCCAACGAAGCGGCGCTGAAACTGGCGCGTAAGTATGCGCACGATCGTTTTGGCACGCATAAAAGCGGGATTGTGGCATTCAAAAATGCCTTTCATGGCCGCACGCTGTTTACCGTCAGCGCAGGCGGGCAGCCCGCGTATTCACAGGATTTCGCTCCGCTGCCGCCGGATATCCGCCATGCCGTGTATAACGATCTCAACGCGGCCAGCGAACTGATTGATGACACGACATGCGCGGTGATCGTGGAGCCCATGCAGGGCGAAGGGGGCGTGCTCCCGGCCACGAAAGCATTCTTACAGGGGCTGCGCGAATTGTGCGACCGACACAATGCCTTGCTGATTTTTGATGAAGTACAAACAGGGGTTGGGCGTACCGGCGAGCTGTATGCCTACATGCATTATGGCGTCACCCCCGATCTGCTTACCACTGCGAAAGCGCTGGGCGGCGGTTTCCCCATCGGGGCGCTGTTGGCCACTGAAAAATGCGCCTGCGTGATGACGGTAGGCACTCACGGAACCACCTACGGCGGCAACCCGCTGGCTTCTGCGGTGGCGGGAAAGCTGCTGGAAATCGTCAATACGCCGGAAATGCTGAACGGCGTTAAGCAACGCCATGACTGGTTTGTCGAACGCCTGAACGCCATAAATGAACGCTTCGGATTGTTCAGTGAAATTCGTGGACTGGGGCTGCTTATTGGCTGTGTTCTGGAGGCTGAGTTTGCCGGAAAAGCTAAACTTATTTCACAGGAAGCCGCAAAAGCCGGAGTGATGGTGTTGATTGCGGGCGCTAACGTGGTGCGTTTCGCACCTGCGTTAAACGTCAGCAAAGAGGAAGTGGCAACCGGGCTGGATCGCTTTGCGCTGGCCTGTGAACGCATCAAAGCAGGAGGTTCGTCATGATGGTGATCCGCCCCGTCGAACGACGTGATGTCAGTGCGTTGATGCAGCTTGCCAGTAAAACCGGCGGCGGCCTGACCTCTCTGCCAGCAGATGAAGCGACGCTGACGTCGCGTATTGAGCGCGCGCTAAAAACGTGGCGTGGCGAACTGCCGAAAAGCGAACAGGGTTACGTGTTCGTGCTGGAGGACAGCGATACGGGAAGCGTTGCGGGAATTTGTGCGATTGAGGTGGCCGTGGGGTTGAACGATCCCTGGTACAACTATCGCGTTGGCACGCTGGTGCATGCTTCTAAAGAGCTGAATGTCTATAACGCGCTGCCGACGCTGTTTCTCAGTAACGATCACACCGGGAGCAGCGAACTGTGCACGCTGTTCCTCGATCCCGACTGGCGTAAAGAGGGCAACGGCTATTTGCTCTCTAAATCACGCTTTATGTTTATGGCGGCGTTTCGCGACAAATTTAATGAAAAGGTTGTGGCGGAAATGCGCGGCGTGATCGACGAACACGGCTACTCGCCGTTCTGGGAAAGCCTGGGAGAGCGCTTTTTTTCCATGGAATTCAGCCGGGCAGACTATTTATGCGGCACCGGACAGAAGGCGTTTATTGCTGAACTGATGCCGAAGCACCCTATTTACACCCATTTCTTATCGGAAGAAGCCCAGGCGGTGATTGGCGAAGTACATCCGCAAACGGCGCCGGCCAGAACGGTACTGGAGAAAGAAGGTTTCCGCTACCGCAACTATATCGACATTTTCGACGGCGGCCCGACGCTGGAGTGCGACATTGATCGGGTTCGGGCAATCCGTAAAAGCCGCCTGCTGGACGTGGTGGAAGGCCAGCCCGCGCCGGGCGAGTTTCCGGCGTGTCTGGTCGCCAATGAAAATTATCATCACTTTCGCGCCATGCTGATTCGTACCGACCCGGATACGCAACGTTTGGTGCTGACTGCGGCGCAACTTGATGCGCTCAAATGCCACGCGGGAGATCGCGTTCGTCTGGTACGTCTTTGCGCTGAGGAGAAAACCGCATGACTTTATGGATAAATGGCGACTGGGTAACTGGTCAGGGGGAGCGCCGGGTCAAAACGAATCCGGTGAATGGCGAAGTGCTCTGGCAGGGCAGCGACGCGGATGCGACACAGGTCGCTGAGGCAGGGCGTGCGGCGCGTGCAGCGTTTCCGGCCTGGGCCAGGCTGCCTTTCGCCGCGCGGCAGGCCATCGTGGAAAAATTTGCCGCCTTGCTGGAGGTTCATAAAGCGGAGTTGACGGCAATTATTGCGCGAGAAACCGGGAAGCCTCGCTGGGAAGCGGCGACGGAAGTGACGGCGATGATCAATAAAATCGCTATCTCGGTGAAGGCATACCATGCCCGGACGGGAGAACAACAAAGCGAATTGCCGGACGGGGCGGCGACATTGCGCCATCGTCCGCATGGCGTGCTGGCGGTGTTTGGCCCATACAATTTTCCCGGCCATTTACCCAACGGCCATATCGTTCCGGCGCTGCTGGCCGGAAATACCCTGATTTTTAAACCGAGCGAGCTAACGCCGTGGACTGGCGAAGCGGTGATGAAACTGTGGCAACAGGCGGGGTTGCCGCCTGGCGTACTCAACCTGGTGCAAGGAGGGCGCGAAACGGGACAGGCGCTCAGCGCGCTGGACGCGCTTGACGGCCTGCTCTTTACCGGCAGCGCGAATACGGGGTATCAGTTGCACCGTCAGTTATCCGGGCAACCGGAAAAAATCCTGGCGCTGGAAATGGGAGGGAATAACCCGCTCATCATTGAGAATCCAGAGGACATTGATGCGGCGGTACACCTCACGATTCAGTCGGCGTTTGTCACCGCCGGACAGCGTTGCACCTGCGCCCGCCGTTTGCTGGTGAAACGCGGGGAACAGGGCGACGCGTTTCTGGCGCGCCTGCTGGAGGTGAGTCAGCGTTTAACGCCGGGTGAGTGGGATGATGAACCGCAGCCGTTCATCGGCGGGCTGATTTCCGAACCGGCTGCGCGTCATGTGTATGAGGCCTGGCAGCGTCTTGAGGCGATGGGCGGACGAACGCTGCTGGCCCCACGTATGCTGAAAGCGGGAACGTCCTTGTTGACGCCGGGCATTATCGAAATGACCGGCGTGAAGCAGGTCCCTGATGACGAGGTGTTTGGCCCGTTACTGAGCGTCTGGCGCTATGAGCGCTTTGATGAAGCCATTCGTATGGCGAATAACACCCGCTTCGGTTTGTCGTGCGGGCTGGTGTCTCCCGATCGTAAGCAGTTCGACCAGCTACTGCTGGAGGCGCGTGCGGGTATTGTTAACTGGAACAAACCGCTGACCGGAGCGGCCAGCACGGCGCCGTTTGGCGGCGTTGGCGCGTCGGGGAACCATCGCCCCAGCGCCTGGTATGCGGCAGATTATTGCGCCTGGCCGATGGCGAGCCTGGAATCGCCGACGCTTGTACTGCCCGATTCGCTCAGTCCGGGGCTGGACTTCTCTCGCGAGGAACCAGTATGAAAGCGCATGAAGTGAATTTTGACGGTCTGGTGGGGTTAACCCACCACTATGCCGGGCTGTCCTTTGGTAATGAGGCGTCGATACAGCACCGCTTTCAGGTGTCGAATCCCCGCCTGGCGGCGAAGCAGGGCTTACTCAAGATGAAAGCGCTGGCGGATGCGGGGTTCCCTCAGGCGGTCATCCCCCCGCACGAGCGGCCGTTTATTCCCGTGCTTCGTCAGCTAGGTTTTAGCGGGCAGGACGAGCAGGTGCTGGAGAAAGTGGCGCGCCAGGCACCTCACTGGCTCTCCAGCGTCAGCTCCGCTTCGCCGATGTGGGTGGCGAATGCGGCGACGGTATGTCCTTCAGCGGACGCGCTTGACGGCAAAGTGCATCTGACGGTGGCGAACCTGAACAACAAATTTCACCGCGCGCTGGAGGCGCCGACCACGGCGTCTTTGTTGCGGGCCATCTTCCGCGACGCGCAGTTTTTCGCAGTGCACGACGCGCTGCCGCAGGTGGCGCTGCTGGGGGATGAAGGCGCTGCCAACCATAACCGGCTCGGCGGTGATTATGGCGCGCCGGGCATTCAGCTGTTTGTCTATGGGCGTGAAGAGGGCGTCGACACGCGTCCGGTGCGCTATCCGGCGCGGCAAACCCGCGAGGCCAGTGAAGCGGTGGCGCGTCTTAACCAGGTGAATCCGCATCAGGTTATCTTTGCCCGGCAGAACCCAGACGTTATCGATCTCGGCGTATTCCACAACGATGTGATTGCGGTGTCGAACCGCCAGGTGCTGTTCTGCCATGAACAGGCGTTCGCAAAGCAGGGCGAGCTGATGCGCCAGCTCCGGTCGCGCGTGGCGGGATTTATGCCGCTTGAGGTGCCTGCCCGGGAGGTTTCCGTACAGGATGCCGTCGCCACGTACCTGTTTAATAGCCAGCTTTTAAGCCGCGATGACGGCTCGATGGTGCTGGTTCTGCCGCAGGAGTGCCGGGAACATGCCGGTGTGTGGCGGTATCTGAACACGTTGCTGGCGGCTGATAACCCCATCAGCGATCTGCGCGTGTTCGACCTGCGCGAAAGTATGGCGAACGGCGGCGGCCCGGCCTGTTTACGCTTGCGCGTGGTATTGACCGAGGATGAGCTGCGGGCGGTGAATCCGGCGGTGATGATGAACGATACCCTGTTCAGCACGCTCAATGACTGGGTGGATCGTTATTATCGCGACCGCCTCACCGCCGCCGATCTGGCCGATCCGCAATTGCTGCGTGAAGGGCGGGAGGCGCTTGATACGCTGACGCAACTGCTTAACCTGGGATCGGTGTATCCCTTCCAGCAGGAGGGCGCAGGGAATGGATAACTTTCTGGCGCAGACGCTGGCAGGAATATCCCCCGATATTACGCAAGGGGAAACGGAGAGCTTTCACTGGCGCTGGCAGATGCCTGGTGTGCTTGAACTTACGCCTGCCGTTGAGGTTGACCGCGCTCTGGTACTCTCTGCGGGCATCCACGGCAATGAAACGGCGCCTGTGGAAATGCTGGACGCACTCCTTTCGGCGCTGTTTGAAGGGAAAATCCCCCTGCGCTGGCGATTGCTGGTGATTCTGGGGAATCCTCCGGCGCTGGCAGAGGGGGTACGCTATTGCCATAGCGATATGAACCGTATGTTCGGCGGGCGCTGGCAGATGTTCGAGGAGAGCGGGGAAACGCTGCGCGCCCGCGAGCTGGAACAACTGCTGGAGGATTTTTATTCCCGCCGCAAAACGCGGATACGCTGGCATCTCGATCTGCATACTGCGATTCGCGGCTCCCGCCACGTTCGGTTTGGCGTTTTGCCGCAACGGCCGATCCCCTGGGATGAACACTTTTTGTCATGGCTGGGGGCGGCAGGGCTGGAGGCGCTGGTTTTTCATCAAACGCCGGGCGGCACCTTTACGCATTTTAGCTGTGAGCATTTTGGCGCGTTGTCCTGCACGCTGGAGCTGGGCAAAGCGCTGCCGTTTGGGCACAACGATCTGACGCAATTTACCCCCACCGCGCAGGCGCTGGCAACGTTGCTGGCGGGAGAAAAGCCGATGGAAGGGGGAACGAGGCCGGTTCGCTATCGCGTGGTGGCGCAAATTACACGCCGCAGCGATGCGTTTGTTCTCTGTATGGATAACCAGACGCTGAATTTCACGCCGTTCAAAGAAGGAACGCTACTGGCGCAGGATGGCGATGAGCAGGTGATCGTTACCCATGATGTTGAATATGTTCTCTTTCCTAACCCTAATGTGGCCTGTGGTTTACGCGCTGGCCTGATGCTGGAAAAACTCGCGTAATTATTTCTCCCCTCAGGCGAACGTCTGAGGGTCTTATTTTTGTGTGCTATCGCGATTTATTACGGATTAATCCTGGTAAACTGCTTTATTAATAGTCATCGGTCAGGTATAGTTCTTCATATTTCCTGCAAAATCATCCGCTTGCAATAAAATATTGCAACTCTCCTCGATTTATTCTTTTTTTCTTCATAATTGACGAAAAATTGTTTTTTACACTTTCATTGTTTTACCGTTGCTCTGACTAATTGACGATTAAGGCGGTAAAGTTTATCTCGTCAACACGGCGCTACGCCGAAAGAATAACTGAAAGGAAGGACATAGATTATGCGTAAATTAACTGCACTGTTTGTTGCCTCTACCCTGGCGCTGGGCGCTGCGAACCTGGCTCACGCGGCTGATACCACTACCGCTGCTCCGGCAGATGCGAAGCCGATGATGCACCACAAAGGCAAATTCGGTCCGCATCATGACATGATGTTCAAAGATTTGAACCTGACCGACGCGCAGAAACAGCAAATCCGCGACATTATGAAAGGTCAGCGTGACCAGATGAAACGTCCGCCGCTGGAAGAGCGCCGCGCAATGCACGATATCATCGCCAGCGACAGCTTCGATAAGGCGAAAGCTGAAGCGCAGATTGCGAAGATGGAAGAACAGCGCAAAGCCAATATGCTGGCGCACATGGAAACGCAGAATAAGATCTACAACATTCTGACGCCGGAACAGAAAAAACAGTTTAATGCCAATTTTGAGAAGCGTCTGACAGAACGTCCGGCGCCGGAAGGTAAAATGCCAACACCACCTGCTGAGTAATCCCTCAGCGTTACGCTAACGCATTCAAGATCGCCGGTCCTGTTCACAACATCTCTTCTCGATGTGGACAGGATCGGCGGTTTTTCTTTTCTTCTCGTTAAGGTAAATCTTCACTGCTGCCGATAACAACAATGTGCCATATTATGGCGCTGCGTCCTTCTCGGGAGTGATAATGGAATACTTTGATATCCGTAAAATGCCGGTAAACCTCTGGCGCAATGGTGCGGGCGAAACGCGCGAGATTTGTTGTTTTCCTCCGGCGACGCGGGATTTTCACTGGCGCGCCAGTATTGCGTCTATCGCCGGGAACGGGGAGTTTTCCCTTTTTCCTGGGGTTGAGCGCGTTATTACGTTACTGGAAGGCGGAGAGGTGATGCTGGAAGGCGTGAATACGTTTACCCATACCCTCAAGCGACATCAGCCGTTCACGTTTGCAGGCGATAGCGTTGTGAAAGCCACGCTGTCGGAAGGGCAAATGTCGATGGATCTCAATATCATGACCCGACGCGATCGCTGTAAGGCGAAGGTCAGGGTTGCCGATCGCACGTTTACGACCTTCGGTTCGCGCGGTGGCGTTGTGTTTGTTATTAGCGGTGCCTGGCAACTGGGAGACAAGCTCCTGACTGCCGATCAGGGCGCCTGCTGGCATGACGGGAAAC
Organism: Citrobacter sp. CK198; assembly: GCF_030333295.1. Classification (NCBI taxonomy): domain Bacteria; kingdom Pseudomonadati; phylum Pseudomonadota; class Gammaproteobacteria; order Enterobacterales; family Enterobacteriaceae; genus Citrobacter; species Citrobacter sp. CK198. Next base: position 279,950 of record NZ_JAOWGE010000031.1, read on the forward strand.
ACACGTTACGGTTGTTGAAGCCAGAAGGACAGCTGTTGTTTAGCGAGATTACGTGGTTGCCGGGTTATACACCGGACACCGTCCAGTAAGTGCAACAGGACAGCGCCTGATGGCGCTTCGCTTATCGGGCCTACGGGAGTTATGCAGCGATGTAGGCCGGATAAGGCGGTACGTTCGCGCCCGATGGCGCTTCGCTTATCGGGCCTACGGGCGTTATACAGCGATGTAGGCCGGATAAGACGGTACGTCGCCATCCGGCGATTATGATCTCTTCCAGAAATCGTCAAATACCGTAATGGGTGTGCGACGCTTGTGTTCCGTTCGGATATACCAACCTTCGATGATTTTCGCGATGCTGGCATCCAGCGTTTTCCCTTCCAGATAATCATCAATGTTGTCATAGGTGACGCCCAGCGCCGCTTCGTCCGGCAGAGAAGGGCGATCGTCTTCGAGATCCGCCGTTGGCGCTTTCTTATATAAATGTTCCGGGCAACCCAACGCGGCGAGCAGTTGTTTTCCCTGGCGCTTGTTCAGACGGAAAAGCGGGTTAATATCGGTACCGCCGTCGCCATATTTCGTGAAGAAGCCCGTCACCGCTTCGGCGGCATGATCGGTGCCGACCACCACACCGTTGGTCATTCCGGCGATACTGTACTGTGCCTTCATGCGTTCGCGGGCTTTTTCGTTGCCGCGAACAAAATCGCTTAATTCAATGCCTGCTTCACGCAACGCCTGCTCGCTGGCCAGAACGGCGCCTTTAATATTGACGGTCAGGACTCTGTCCGGCTGAATAAACGCGATCGCATCCTGACAATCCTGCTCGTCGGCCTGCACGCCGAATGGCAGACGCACGGCAATAAATTGCAGGGCGTCGTTCCCTGTCTCTTCACGCAGTTCAGTAATTGCGGTCTGGCACAATTTGCCCGTCAGCGTCGAATCCTGCCCTCCGCTGATACCCAGTACCAGGGATTTCAGGAAGGGATATGTTTTCAGGTACGCTTTCAGGAAATCTACGCTGCGGCGAATTTCCTCTTCTGCATTAATGTGCGGTTTTGCGCCAAGCGCCCGGATTATCTCTTGCTGTAGCGTCATTTAACCCCTCCGAAGATTTTCAGAATAAATATACTGCGTTAAAGCTAACGCTTTGCTCTCTAAACGACAAGACTCCACGGCCTGAGTGGCGCAATTTACGGCATTAAAACGACATCGTTTTGTTTAATTGGAATTTTCTGAAAGATTTGTTGCATCGATTGTGGGCTTGAAAAAAGCCCTGATGTATTCCAGGCTTATATAACACGCTGATAAACAAGAGGACGGAAAATGAACAAGAATATAGCAGGAATTCTGAGTGCAGCGGCGGTAATGACTATGCTGGCAGGGTGTACGGCGTACGATCGTACAAAAGACCAATTTGTCCAGCCTGTAGTAAAAGATGTGAAAAAAGGGATGAGCCGGTCGCAGGTTGAGCAGATCGCCGGTAAGCCTTCATCTGAAGTGAGCATGATTCACGCGCGCGGTACTTGCCAGACCTACATCCTGGGTCAACGTGATGGTAAAGCTGAAACCTATTTTGTCGCGCTGGATGATACTGGCCATGTGATTAACTCCGGCTACCAGAGCTGTGCAGAGTATGACACCGATCCGCAGGCTCCGAAGCAGTAACAACTGTATATTGCCTGAGCATATGTATGAACCGGCCTGTGTGCCGGTTTTTTTGTTCCTGGGATAATCTTATTTATTGTCGCGAAATATTTGCCTGAAATGTGAGAGGGGTCATAACACCAGGTCAATGAGAGACAATTTTGTTAGTCAAAGAAATACCATCCGCCAGTTCTATCCCGTATACTCATTTCAGCCACCTAAAAAAGTAAATTCGGTTACGCAAGTTGTCCAGTGCATGGATGCAGGTTAAGGCTTGCGGAATGGCTGGCTAACAGATAATCGCATATGAGGATCGTTTTTATGGAAAAGAAACACATTTATCTGTTTTGTTCTGCGGGCATGTCGACTTCTTTACTGGTATCGAAGATGCGCGCTCAGGCTGAGAAATATGAAGTGCCGGTTATTATTGAAGCATTTCCTGAGACGCTGGCAGGAGAAAAAGGTCTTTCAGCGGATGTCGTGTTATTAGGCCCACAAATTGCTTATATGTTACCCGAAATTCAACGTTTGTTACCCAACAAACCTGTGGAAGTGATTGACTCGCTGCTGTACGGCAAAGTCGATGGTTTAGGCGTGCTTAAGGCTGCTGTCGCAGCAATTAAAAAAGCCGCCGCAAATTAATTTTTTTTGTTTTAATTTTTCCCGTCAAAGAGTTATTTCATAAACATTCACCGCAATATTTTATTGCGGTATTTAAGGGTATTTTTCTATGAGTAACGTCATTGCTTCACTTGAAAAGGTACTCCTTCCTTTTGCTGTTAAAATAGGAAAGCAGCCGCACGTTAATGCAATCAAAAACGGCTTTATTCGCTTAATGCCGTTAACCCTTGCGGGGGCCATGTTTGTATTAATCAACAACGTTTTCCTGAGCTTTGGGGAGGGGTCGTTTTTTTATTCTTTAGGTATTCGGCTTGATGCTTCCACCATTGAAACATTGAATGGTTTAAAAGGCATTGGCGGAAACGTCTATAACGGTACGCTCGGTATTATGTCGTTAATGGCGCCGTTCTTTATCGGAATGGCGCTGGCGGAAGAGCGTAAAGTTGATGCGCTGGCGGCGGGGCTGTTATCCGTGGCGGCCTTTATGACCGTTACGCCATATAGCGTAGGCGAAGCTTATGCGGTTGGCGCGAACTGGCTGGGCGGTGCGAATATTATCTCCGGTATTATTATTGGTCTGGTCGTGGCGGAAATGTTTACCTTTATTGTGCGCCGCAACTGGGTCATTAGATTACCGGACAGCGTCCCTGCGTCGGTTTCCCGTTCATTCTCGGCGTTAATTCCTGGCTTTATTATTCTCTCCATTATGGGGATCATTGCGTGGGCGCTGGCGAACTACGGTTCTAACTTCCACCAGATCATTATGGATACCATTTCTACACCGCTGGCATCGCTGGGCAGCGTGGTCGGCTGGGCCTATGTGCTGTTTGTTCCGTTACTGTGGTTCTTTGGTATTCACGGCTCGTTGGCATTGACCGCGCTGGACAGCGGTATTATGACCCCGTGGGCGCTGGAAAACATCGCCATCTATCAGCAGTTTGGTTCCGTGGATGCGGCGCTGGAAGCCGGGAAGACGTTCCACGTCTGGGCGAAACCGATGCTCGATTCCTATATTTTCCTCGGGGGGAGTGGCGCGACGCTGGGTCTGATTATCGCTATCTTCCTGGCCTCGCGTCGTGCGGATTACCGCCAGGTAGCAAAACTGGCGCTGCCGTCCGGTATCTTCCAGATTAACGAACCGATTCTGTTCGGCCTGCCGATTATTATGAACCCGGTGATGTTTATCCCGTTCATTCTGGTTCAGCCGATTCTGGCCGCCATTACGCTGATTGCGTATTACCTGGGGATTATCCCGCCGATTACCAACATCGCGCCGTGGACGATGCCAACCGGTCTGGGCGCGTTCTTTAACACCAACGGCAGCGTTGCCGCTCTGCTGGTCGCACTGTTCAACCTGGGCGTCGCGACGCTGATTTATCTGCCTTTCGTGGTTGTCGCCAACAAAGCGCAGAATGCAATTGAGCAAGAAGAAAGCGAAGAAGAAATCGCTAACGCACTGAAATTTTAAATTTAATCCGGCATGGTCTCCCCATGCCGGGCTGAACCAGAGGAAAACGTATGTTGGATCTCGAAAACGTAGCGGGTACGCCGTCAGAGGCTGAAGAACTCGAAGAAGTGGTGATGGGGCTTATCATCAACTCCGGTCAGGCGCGCAGCCTGGCTTATGCGGCGCTGAAACAGGCCAAGCAGGGTGATTTTGCTGCGGCAAAAACGATGATGGAGCAGTCGCGGATGGCGCTCAATGAAGCACATCTCGTGCAGACGAAACTGATTGAAGGCGATCAGGGCGAAGGTAAAATGAAAGTCAGCCTGGTGCTGGTTCATGCTCAGGATCACCTGATGACGTCGATGTTAGCGCGGGAACTGGTTACAGAGTTAATCGAGCTTCACGAGAAGCTGGAACAGTGAGGAATAAATGATGCAGCTACAGGTTAACGCACCGGAGATCGCCACCGCTCGTGAGCAACAGCTTTTTAACGGCAAGAATTTCCATGTGTTTATCTATAACAAAACTGAGAGCATCAGTGGGCTGCATCAGCATGATTATTATGAATTTACCCTGGTGTTAACGGGGCGCTACTATCAGGAAATCAACGGTAAACGTGTGCTGCTGGAGCGTGGTGATTTCGTGTTTATCCCGTTGGGATCGCACCACCAGAGTTTCTATGAGTTCGGCGCCACGCGTATTCTTAACGTTGGTATCAGTAAGCGTTTTTTTGAACAACACTATCATCCTTTATTACCGTTTTGTTTTGTTGCGTCTCAGGTATACCGGGTCAACAGCGCTTTCCTGACTTATATTGAAACGGTTATCGCGTCGCTGAACTTTCGGGGAAACGGGTTAGATGAGTTTGTAGAAGTGGTCACCTTCTACATCATTAACCGGCTGCGCCATCACCGTGAAGAGCAGGTGATTGACGATATTCCGCAATGGCTGAAAGCGACCGTGGAGACAATGCACGACAAAACGCAGTTTGGTGAAAACGCGCTGGAAAATATGGTGCACCTGTCCGCAAAATCTCAGGAGTATCTGACCCGCGCAACGCAGCGTTATTACAGCAAAACGCCAATGCAGATTATTAATGAGATCCGTATTAATTTTGCGAAAAAACAGCTGGAAATGACCAACTACTCCGTAACGGATATAGCGTATGAGGCGGGTTACAGTAGCCCAAGTCTGTTTATTAAAACGTTTAAAAAGCTGACCTCATTTACACCGAACAGTTATCGTAAAAAATTAACTGAATTTAATCAGTAAACAATATTGACCTGACAACACGATTTTATCGCTTGCCCTGAATAGCGCGGGACGCCCGCGCCATACCTGACGAATGGGCAGAGCGTAATACACGCCAGTGTTTTTACACTGAAGGGAGAAAGTATGAGCCAGAAATTAAAAGTCGTCACGATTGGTGGCGGGAGCAGCTACACCCCTGAATTACTGGAAGGTTTTATTAAGCGTTATCATGAATTGCCGGTTTCTGAATTATGGCTGGTGGATGTTGAAGACGGAAAAGAGAAACTGGATATTATTTTTGACCTCTGCCAGCGCATGATCGACAAAGCCGGTGTCCCGCTGAAATTATACAAAACGCTGGATCGTCGCGAAGCTTTGCAAGGGGCGGATTTCGTCACTACGCAACTGCGCGTGGGCCAACTGAAGGCCCGTGAACAGGATGAACGCATTCCGCTAAGTCACGGGTATCTGGGGCAAGAGACCAACGGCGCAGGCGGCCTGTTCAAAGGGCTGCGCACCATCCCGGTTATCTTTGATATCGTGAAAGATGTCGAAGAACTGTGCCCGAACGCGTGGGTCATTAACTTCACTAACCCGGCAGGCATGGTGACAGAAGCGGTTTATCGCCACACCCGCTTTAAGAAATTCATCGGCGTATGCAATATCCCCGTGGGGATGAAAATGTTCATCCATGACGTGCTGGCATTGCAAGACAGCGACGATCTGTCGATCGACCTGTTTGGCCTCAACCACATGGTGTTTATTAAAGACGTACTGGTGAATGGCGAATCGCGCTTTGCTGAACTGCTGGATGGCGTGGCGTCCGGGCAGTTAAAAGCGTCAACGGTGAAAAATATTTTTGACCTGCCGTTTAGCGAAGGGCTTATTCGCTCGCTGAATATGCTGCCGTGTTCCTATCTGCTTTACTACTTCAAGCAAAAAGAGATGCTGGCGATTGAAATGGGCGAATACTATAAAGGCGGCGCGCGCGCTCAGGTGGTGCAGAAGGTTGAGAAACAGCTCTTTGATCTTTATAAAAATCCAGAGCTGAATATCAAACCGAAAGAGCTGGAGCAGCGCGGTGGGGCTTACTATTCCGACGCCGCATGTGAAGTGATTAACGCTATCTATAACGATAAGCAGACGGAACACTACGTTAATATCCCGCATCATGGTCATGTGGATAATATCCCTGCTGACTGGGCGGTGGAGATGACCTGCACATTAGGGCGGAATGGGGCGACGCCGCACCCGCGCATCACGCATTTCGATGAAAAAGTGCTGGGCCTCATCTATACCATCAAAGGGTTTGAAGTCGCAGCCAGTAAGGCGGCGCTGAGCGGCGAGTTCAATGATGTGCTGTTAGCGCTTAACCTGAGCCCGCTGGTGCACTCCGATCGCGATGCGGAAACCCTGGCGCGGGAGTTGATTCTGGCCCACGAGAAGTGGCTGCCGAATTTTGCGGAATGCATCGAGAAACTCAAAGGCGCACAACACTAACAGAGGTTGGGTATGGAACGCTTATTGATTGTGAATGCGGATGATTTTGGCCTGAGCAAGGGACAAAACTACGGCATTGTCGAGGCTTGTCGGAATAGCGTTGTGACGTCCACAACGGCGCTGGTCAATGGTGAAGCCATCGACCATGCGGCGCAATTGTGCCGTGACGTGCCGAAACTGGCGGTGGGGATGCATTTTGTACTCACCTTAGGGAAGCCGCTGACGGCGATGCCGGGTTTGACGCGTGAAGGGCTGCTGGGAAAATGGATCTGGCAAATGGCCGAGGAAGAGACCTTGCCGCTGGATGAAATTTCGCATGAGCTGGAGTGTCAGTATCAGCGTTTTATCGACCTTTTTGGCCGTGAGCCAACGCATCTGGACAGTCATCACCATGTGCATATGTTCCCGCAAATTTTTCCCATTGTGGCACAGTTTGCGGCAGAACGCGGCGTTGCTCTGCGTATCGATCGCCAGTCGGTGCTTAATGCTGACGATCTGCCGGTAGCGTTACGCAGCTCGCAGGGATTCAGCAGCGAGTTTTACGGCGACGCTATTGCAGAAGCGCTGTTTCTTCAGGTGCTGGATGCCTCTGCTGACAGAGGCGAAAAGTCACTGGAAGTGATGTGTCATCCGGCGTTCATCGACAATATCATCCGTCAGAGCGCCTATTGTTACCCCCGCTTGACTGAGCTTGACGTGCTGACGTCTGCGTCGCTGAAGTATGCGATTGCGGAACGTGGGTATCGTCTCGGCAGTTTTCTTGATGTCTGACTCCTGAGTTTGCGGCGCATTGCTGCGCCGCATTTTTTATGCCGTCAGCCTGACGGCGCTTGTTTTACCCGCCCGTGACCAGACGCGGTGCGATGCCATCAGCGTAAACCGCACATGCAAGGCGGGACGAACGGGGGCAAAATCAGCTAAGATAGTGTTTTTCTGATTTTTAGCATTTGCCTTTAGTGAAGCAACTGATGATGAAACCTCTTCGCCAACAAAATCGCCCGGTTATCAGCTATGTTCCACGCGTGGAGCCCGCGCCGCCAGAACATGCGATAAAAATGGACGCGTTTCGTGACGTATGGATACTGCGCGGAAAGTATGTCGCCTTTATCTTAATGGGGGAGGCATTTCAGCGATCGCCTGCATTTACCGTTCCTGAGTCGGCGCAGCGATGGGCGAATCAGGTTCGCCAGGAAAATGAGATAGCCGAATAATTCGCATAAAAAAACCGCCTGATTAAGGCGGTTTGTTCATCACGCGGGATCAATGATGTGCCAGTTCGGCATCGTCTTCACTGTCCAGAAGGGTTTTGTCCGTCTGCTTCAGCCACTGGCTGGTCAGCGTACCGGCAGTCATTGAGCCGCTCACGTTCAGCGCGGTACGACCCATATCGATCAGCGGTTCAACGGAAATCAGCAGCGCGACCAGCGTGACCGGCAGGCCCATCGCAGGCAGAACGATCAGCGCGGCGAAGGTGGCGCCGCCGCCGACGCCCGCGACACCGGCAGAGCTGACGGTCACAATACCGACCAGGGTGGCAATCCAGACCGGATCAAGCGGGTTAATACCGACAGTTGGCGCAACCATCACCGCCAGCATAGCCGGGTACAGGCCTGCACAACCATTCTGACCAATCGTCGCGCCAAAAGAGGCGGAGAAGCTGGCGATGGATTCCGGTACGCCCAGACGACGCGTTTGCGCTTCCACGTTCAGCGGAATGGACGCGGCGCTGGAGCGGCTGGTAAAGGCGAACGTCAGAACCGGCCATACTTTACGGAAATATTTCAGCGGGCTGACGCCGTTGACGCCCAGCAGGATACCGTGCACCACAAACATGATGATCAGGCCAAGATAAGACGCGACCACGAAGCTACCCAGTTTGATGATGTCCTGTAGGTTAGACCCTGCGACGACTTTGGTCATCAGCGCCAGTACGCCATATGGCGTCAGTTGCATTACCAGGCGCACCAGCTTCATCACCCAGCTTTGCAGGGTATCGATAGCGATTAACACGCGTTCGCCTTTCGGCGCGTCGTCTTTCAGCAGTTTCAGCGCCGCGACGCCGAGGAATGCCGCGAAGATCACCACGCTGATGATGGAGGTCGGGTTTGCGCCGGTCAGGTCAGCAAACGGGTTTTTCGGCACAAACGACAGCACCAGTTGCGGCACGCTGAGGTCGGCGACTTTGCCGACATAGTTGGTTTCGATGGCGTTCAGACGCGCGGTTTCCGCGCCGCCCTGCACCAGACCTTCCGCCGTCAGACCGAACAGGTTGGTGACCAGTACACCCACCAGTGCGGCAATCAGGGTAGTGAAAAGCAGCGTGCCAATGGTCAGAAAGCTGATCTTACCCAACTGAGACGCGTTATGCAGACGCGCAACGGCGCTGAGAATAGACGCGAAGACCAGCGGCATGACGATCATTTGCAGCAGTTGTACATAGCCGTTGCCGACGATGTTGAACCACTGAACGGAGTCTTTTAGTACCTGGCTGTCAGACCCGTAAACGGTGTGCAGGGCGAGACCGAAGATCACGCCCATCACCAGACCGACCAGCACTTTTTTTGCCAGACTCCACTGTTTGTGGCGAGTTTGCGCCAGCACGAACAGCAATGCAACGAACACCACGATGTTCGCGATTAATGGAAAATTCATCCCCGTTCTCCTGATTTTTTTATACGTATCGCCGTGTGACAGCGATCCTGTTGGCGCAAGGTTAGCAGAACTGTGACCGACCTCTTATATTCAAATGGAATTGTTTATGCCAAAAATGACATTTATGCTGGTTTACTCAGCAATCTGGTGATTTATAAAGCGATCGAACTGCATTTGCAGCATATTAATCATCTGCGACGACCAACGCACTGCACTGTTTTCGGGCATTGTCTGCGGCATCCAGATAGCCCACACGAATAACGCCATGCATAAAAAACGCTCCAGTTGATTGCCTTTTTGCGGAACGAGGATCGGCAGACGAAAGCGCCAGCGGCAGGGCCAGAGCAGGGGAACGCCCGCCGGGGTCAGCATATCGGCCAGAATATGGCTTAAATAACCGAGCACCATTCCTTGCAGGGCATCGGCCGGAATAATCCAGCTCTCCGGCACTTTCAGGTAGAAAAGGGCAAGCATAGCGAACACGGCGAACAGGCTGTGCGTAAACCCGCGATGGCCGAACGCGCGCGCGACAGGTTTTGATATCCATTTCAGACGCTGGCCAAGAAATGATTTTGGATGATCAATATCGGGCAGCAGGCAGGTCAGGATGGCCGAAGGGACAATATGCCACCAGTCGCCCTGAGCGAGAACCGGCGTCAATTCCGCATTTTTGGCAAACACTGCGCAGGCAATGGAAAAAAGAAGGTGGCCTTCCGCCGTCATGATAAAACCCAATAAACTGTCAATTCATACAGTATAGGGTTTTTATACAGTAGGCGGAAGAGGTGACGTTGTAACTCTATGTCACAAATGACATGAATTAGCGCGCCAGCCAGCCGCCATCAACGGCGAGGGTATAGCCGTGAACGTAATCAGACGCCGAAGAGGCGAGAAAGACAACCGGGCCTTGCAGATCGGCAGGTGTGCCCCAGCGTCCGGCCGGAATGCGGTCAACAATCTCTTTGCTGCGTGCGGCGTCATCCCGCAGCTGCTGCGTATTGTTCGTCGCCATATAGCCGGGAGCGATGGCGTTCACGTTGATGTGGTGCTCCGCCCATTCGTTCGCCAGCAACCGTGTGATGCCCAGTACGCCGCTTTTCGACGCGGTATAAGAAGGCACGCGAATGCCGCCCTGGAATGAAAGCATTGAGGCGATATTAATAATCTTCCCGCCATCACCTTGCTTCAGGAATTGCCGTGCGACGGCCTGAGAGAGAAAGAACACGGATTTGAGATTCAAATTCATCACATCGTCCCAGTCTTTCTCGCTAAACGACAGCGCGTCTTCGCGGCGTATCGTCCCGGCGTTGTTCACCAGAATGTCGATTCGGCCAAACTGTTCGACCGTTTGCGCGACAATAGCCGGGATAGCGCGTTGCTGGCTCAGGTCGGCCTGGATCGCCATAAAACGGCGTCCGAGCGCCGCCACTTTTGCTGCCGTATCGTGGGGGACTTTGCGATTAACGCCGACGATGTCGCAGCCTGCTTCCGCCAGCGCCAGCGTCATACCCTGCCCAAGCCCGGTATCGCATCCGGTCACTATCGCGACTTTACCTGCAAGACTAAACGCATCCAGAATCATGTTCACCTCGGCTATCGGTTTTTATCAGTTTTTTGCCCTGAGAAAAGGATAGAAGAGGCGGTGAAGGAATACAATAAAAAATGAAACAGTGTTTTATAAAAAAGATGTGCGTAGCAAAACGGGCAATGTCGCCACCGCCCGTCGCTATTTAACCGCGCAGATGCGCTGCGGTCAGTTCAGCCAACGAAGTCAGTTTGACGTTGGCAAGGGCAAAGCGCGGGTCGTGCTGGCCTTCTTCCGCCGGAACAACAATTGAGCGCATTCGCGCCGCTTTTGAGGCGACCATGCCGTTGACGGAGTCTTCCAGCGCAACGCAGGTTAACGGGTCAACGCCCAGTTTGGCCGCGCAATCGAGGTATACCTGCGGATGCGGCTTGCTGTAAGGCAGTTTTTCCGCAGAGGCCAGGGCATCGAAACTTTCACGCAGATCAAACATGGTCAGCACCTTTTCCAGCATATGCAGGGGGGAAGCGGAGGCCAGACCGACCATTAACCCCTGAGATTTGCACAGCGCGACCGCTTCGCGCACGCCGGGGAGCAGCGGGCGAGTTTCTTCAACCAGTGAGATGGCGCGGGTAATGATTCGGTCGGTAACCGCCTGACGGTCTGGCCCATTCCACGGTTGTTGGGCGTACCAGAGGTCAACAACCATATCGATGCGTAAACCCAGCGTATCCGGGAGTTCATGGCGGCGGGTAATATCTACGCCTAAACTTGCCATGACCTCCAGTTCAGCTTGATCCCAAAGCGGTTCGGAATCGATCAGTAGTCCATCCATATCGAAAATTGCAGCAAGAATCTGACGCGGGGTTGACATTACAACCTCTCCTTTTGAGGTGAAAACACAATGGATTAAGCGCTTATTATGGCTAATGACGTATCATAGCGCCTTTAAAGAACAGGCGAAATTGGTTATCAGCAGGTAGACTTAGGCCAAAACGACGCGTCTTTATCAAGGGGAACTCATGACGTATCAACAAGCTGGACGCATTGCTGTCTTAAAAAGGATTCTGGGATGGGTGATTTTTATCCCCGCGCTTATTTCCACACTGGTTTCATTGCTGAAGTTTATGTATGAGCACAGCGAAAAGCAGGAAGGGATTAACGCGGTGATGCTTGATTTTACTCACGTTATGATTGATATGATGCGGGCGAATACCGCGTTCCTGAACCTGTTCTGGTATAACTCGCCGACGCCGGATTTTCAACACAGTCTGAACATTGTTTTCTGGGTGATTTTTGTGTTGATTTTCGTTGGCCTGGCATTGCAGGACTCAGGTGCCAGGATGAGCCGCCAGGCGCGTTTTCTTCGCGAAGGGGTTGAAGATCAGCTTATTCTGGAAAAAGCGAAAGGCAGCGAGGGGTTGTCACGCGAGCAAATTGAGTCGCGCATCGTGGTTCCGCATCACACGATCTTCTTACAGTTTTTCCCGCTTTATATCCTGCCGGTGATTATCATCGTGTTGGGCTACGTTTTCTTTTCGCTTCTTGGATTTGTGTAGCAATGAAGAATGCCCGATAGCGCTTCGCTTATCGGGCCTGCGGTTCAGTGCATTTGTAAGCTGTCATCCGGCACAATAGCTATGCCGCCAGCAACCTTTCCATCGCTTTTTGCGCCACCACCAGGTGTTGCCCGCCAAACAGTCTCGCCCGATTGAGCAGGGTATAGAGCTGATAGATCGGCTGGCGATCCAGAAAATCCAGCGGTAGCGGAGAAACAGACTGGTAGCCATCATAGATCTGCGGAGGTTGGTCGGTATGCAGCGGCAGCATGGCCAGATCGCACTCCCTGTCGCCCCAGTAACAGGCGGGATCGAAAATATAGGGGCCATCAGGCCCAAGCGCGCAGTTTCCTGACCATAAATCGCCGTGCAGCAGCGAAGGCTGCGGCTGATGCGAGGCCAGACGCTGCTGAACATGCTCAACGATCGCATCGATATTGCCAAATGCGATGCCTTTTTCTGCCGCCAGTTCGAGCTGCCAGCCAATGCGTTGTTCGGCAAAAAATGTTGACCAGCGTCGTTGCCAGGCATTGGGTTGAGGCGTGGTGGACAGGGCGTTATCAAAATCAAGGCCAAACTGGGGCTGGTCGCTCCATTCATGTAAATGGGCAAGTTGCTGACCGAGGATAAAGGCGTTGTGGGCATCCAGAGGACGGGGAGGAAGATAATCCATCACCAGGAAACTGTAGTCTCTGTCTGAGCCCTGCGCCCAGACTTTCGGGACGGTGACGGTTTTACTGCGGGAAAGCAGCTCCAGTTGGTCAGCTTCCGCCGTAAAGCCGGGAAGGAGCTCTCTTTCATCACATTTGACGAAAAAATCGCGTCCCGCATAGCGTAAATGCCATGCGGCATGGATCTCTCCGCCGGGCAGTTCATTACGCAGTTCGATTTCGCCTTCACCTAATTGCTCGCTTAAAAGACGACTGATAGCCTGCCACATGATGTCTCTCCCCATGTTGTCTGCCAGATCATAAGGTTAGCGCATAAATGCGGTGAAAAAACACGAGCTAACGCACACCGTAGACGCGTTTTTGCACAATGGCACTGATATTATCGGTCTTTAGTCCACTCCTCCCATGTCATGACCGATATTTCTGGTTTCTTATCTAAAGCGCTTTCCGCCAGCCCGGCGGTAAGCGCGGCGATCTCATCTTCGCTCAGGGCGCTGATAAAACCAAATGTGTTGGTACCCAGTTCATGCACATGCCCTTGCTCGTCGGTCATGGTGAGCAGAAAACCGCACCGCGTCAGATGGTTGTTCAACTCGTTAATCTCTGTCAGCGAGTCTTCATGAAATTTCACGGTTATGACATAGCGGATGACATCACCACTGGCCATAAATCACCTCTTTGTAATCACATGATTTTTTAGCATAGTCGGTTAATTCGTATGCTGATAGCTTTGCCGCTGAAACCCCCTCGTAATAAGGAGGGGGATGGCCGATCACTGAGAAAGCCAGGCGTAGATTTTCTGCGTATCGTCCCGGGAACACAGACGTGTCCCTTGATTCAACGTCGCCGCGCTGCCTGCCGAGACGCCGAAACGCACCATCTCTTCCAGCGAGGCGTTTTCCGCCAGTTTTAGCGTCATTGCGCCAACCATGCTGTCGCCCGCGCCGACGGTACTTTGACTTCTGACGGGAGGGGGAACAACCTGGACGCAGCTTTCGCTATCCACCGCCAGCGCCCCCTGCGGCCCCAGAGAAACAACGACGCGGCGCGCTTTGCCGCTCTTCACGATTTCCTGCGCCGCTTGGCGCACATCGTCAGGCTGCGTGAGTTCGCGATTGACCAGCGCGCTCAGCTCTTTTTGGTTCGGTTTGACCAGTTCAATATTGCCGAGAGATAACGCCGCGTTGAGCGCATCGCCCGAACTATCAATAATGCAGCGGATGCCCTGTTTCTGCGCGGCGGCAATAAGCTGCGTCAGTTTTTCCAGCTTGACGCCGGGCGGCAGACTCCCGCTGATAACCAAAATGGCGCCGGATTCGATCTCCAGAACCTGTTCTTCAATCTGGCGAAATTCGTCATCGTCGAGTGCGGCGCCGGGCATGACAAAGCGATATTGTTCCCCGCTGGACTCCACATGAACATGCAGGTTTTGTCGCGTCCAGTCTTTGGCGTCGATGGTTACGACGGGGACGTTTTCATCGGCCAGAAGTGCGACCAGATGTTCGCCGGTCGCGCCGCCTGCGGGGAAAATCGCGGTTGCGGTTCCGCCAAGATGGGCAATCGCGCGGGCAACGTTGATTCCGCCGCCGCCGGGTTCAAAAACGGGTGATGAACAGCGAAGTTTCCCTTCGGGATAGAGTTGTGGGGTGATTGTTGCGCTATCGAGAGAGGGCGCAAGTGTTAACGTATAGATACGTATCATCTTTACCTCCTGTTAGGCTGACTTCAGTCTGGCACTGAATGCCCGGAAAGGGAAGTAATTAACAATATGATTTACTGGATATTTATTTAAAATTACCGGGAGAAAGATATATAAATAAATATCTGCTTTGGGAACTCTCTTATTCAAAAAATGAAATAAGAATTCATTGCTATGTTATTCGAGCCTTTTTATAATTTGTTACCTTTCCTGGATCGTTTGTCATTGATCCTTATGAAAGTTTCCGGGACCGTAACGGTCTCTTTTTTTGTTGTACGGACTCTTTATAAATGAAGCTTTTGAAGACAGTACCCGCTGCATTAATGTTGGCAGGGAGCGTATTTGCGTCAATGCATGCCGCTGCTGATGATTCCGTTTTTACTGTCATGGATGATCCCGCCACTGCGAAGAAACCCTTCGAAGGTAACCTGAATGCGGGCTACCTTGCTCAGTCAGGCAACACGAAAAGTTCTTCTTTAACGGCTGACACCACGATGACCTGGTACGGTGCAACCACCGCCTGGTCGCTGTGGGGGAATGCCAGCAATACATCCTCCAACGATGAACGCTCTTCGGAGAAATACGCGGTAGGCGGCCGTAGCCGTTTCAATATGACCGACTACGATTACCTGTTTGGCCAGGCAAGTTGGCTGACAGACCGTTACAACGGTTATCGTGAGCGCGACACACTGACCGCCGGTTATGGCCGTCAGTTCCTCAACGGGCCGGTGCACAGCTTCCGTTTTGAATTCGGTCCTGGCGTACGCTATGACGAACATACCGATGGCAAAACCGAGACCCAACCGCTGGGCTACGCTTCCGGTAGCTACGCCTGGCAGATGACGGATAACACCAAATTTACGCAGGGCGTGTCCGTTTTCGGCGCTGAAGATACCACCCTCAACTCAGAGACGGCGTTGAATGTCGCGATCAACGAGCATTTTGGTTTAAAGGTGGCTTATAACCTGACCTGGAACTCCGAACCGCCCGCAACGGCGCCGGAACATACCGATCGCCGCACGACGGTATCGTTAGGGTATAAGATGTAATCGCCTGCCGGGTTGTTTTAAACACGACCCGGCTTTTTAAATTAGCGTTTTTATCGCGATTGCGCGCTAAGTGAAATTATATTTATATTTTCCGTGGCGAATGCCATTCATAAAAACGCGTTGAACGTGCATATTATTGATGCTTTCTATTCATTCGCAGGAATTAACTTTCGGCGAACGCTTCGGATATTAGCCCCAAATCATCGCCGCCCAGCGGAGCAGCAACATTGCGCCGCAAATGAGGAGCAATACGACAACCATCTTCCAGTGTTTTTTGGCAAAGCGGTTTGTTGGCATCTTCTCTCTTCCTGTCAAAATCGGACTGATGCTCTCAGTGTAACAAAAGCGATGGCGCGTCAGGGAATTGATTTACATCATACAGTTCGGCGTGATTGCGGCTTTGATCGGCGGTCAATGCCGTGTACACTGTCAAACGGTGTTATCAAAAAACGGGTGTAGGTCCAGTCTCGCCATTCAGGCGGGCCGTGACATATTTCGCAGAGTGAAGCGGGAATCAGCCCATAACTTTTTGATAATTTTAAATATTGAAACTTTGTATGTGATCTTGCGTATGGGTCACCACTGCAAATAAGGATATAACATGCCTGTTATTACTCTTCCTGATGGCAGCCAACGCCATTACGACCACGCTGTAAGCCCCATGGATGTTGCGCTGGACATTGGTCCAGGACTGGCGAAAGCCTGTATCGCAGGTCGCGTTAATGGCGAACTGGTTGACGCGTCCGATCTCATTGAAAACGACGCTCAGCTGGCAATCATCACCGTGAAAGATGAAGAAGGTCTGGAGATCATTCGTCACTCCTGCGCGCACCTGTTAGGGCACGCGATTAAACAACTTTGGCCGAACACCAAAATGGCTATCGGTCCGGTTGTCGATAACGGTTTTTACTATGATATTGATCTCGACCGTACGTTAACCCAGGAAGATGTCGACGCGCTCGAAAAACGGATGCACGAGCTTGCTGAGAAAAACTACGACGTCATTAAGAAGAAAGTGAGCTGGCACGAAGCGCGTGAAACCTTCGTGAAGCGTGGCGAAACCTATAAGGTTTCTATTCTTGATGAGAATATTGCGCATGATGACAAGCCGGGCTTGTATCATCATGAAGAATATGTCGATATGTGCCGTGGCCCGCACGTGCCGAACATGCGTTTCTGCCATCACTTCAAACTGATGAAAACCGCAGGGGCATACTGGCGTGGCGACAGCGACAACAAGATGCTGCAACGTATTTATGGTACGGCGTGGGCGGATAAAAAATCCCTGAACGCCTATCTGCAACGCCTTGAAGAAGCCGCCAAGCGCGACCACCGTAAAATCGGTAAGCAGCTTGACCTGTATCATATGCAGGAAGAAGCGCCGGGTATGGTGTTCTGGCATAACGACGGCTGGACTATCTTCCGTGAACTGGAAGTCTTTGTGCGTTCTAAGCTCAAAGAATATCAGTATCAGGAAGTTAAAGGTCCGTTCATGATGGACCGTGTGCTGTGGGAAAAAACCGGGCACTGGGAAAACTACAAAGATGCGATGTTCACTACCTCTTCAGAGAACCGTGAATACTGCATCAAGCCGATGAACTGCCCGGGCCACGTGCAGATCTTCAACCAGGGTCTGAAGTCCTACCGCGATCTGCCGCTGCGTATGGCGGAATTCGGTAGCTGCCACCGTAACGAACCGTCAGGCGCCTTGCATGGCCTGATGCGCGTACGTGGCTTCACCCAGGATGATGCGCATATCTTCTGTACTGAAGAACAGATTCGCGATGAAGTGAACGCCTGTATTCGTATGGTCTACGATATGTACAGCACCTTTGGCTTCGAGAAAATCGTCGTCAAACTTTCCACTCGCCCCGAAAAACGTATCGGTAGCGATGAAATGTGGGATCGTGCTGAGGCGGATCTGGCCGTTGCGCTGGAAGAAAACAACATCCCGTTTGAGTATCAACTGGGTGAGGGCGCATTCTACGGTCCGAAAATTGAATTTACCCTGTATGACTGCCTCGATCGTGCATGGCAGTGCGGTACGGTACAGCTGGACTTCTCTCTGCCGTCTCGTCTGAACGCCTCTTATGTTGGCGAAAACAACGAGCGTCAGGTGCCGGTGATGATTCACCGCGCGATTCTTGGGTCAATGGAACGTTTCATCGGTATCCTGACTGAAGAGTTCGCGGGCTTCTTCCCGACCTGGCTTGCGCCGGTTCAGGTAGTGGTGATGAACATTACCGATACTCAGTCTGAATACGTTAACGAATTGACGCAGAAACTACAAAATGCGGGCATTCGTGTAAAAGCAGACTTGAGAAATGAGAAGATAGGCTTTAAAATCCGCGAGCACACTTTACGTCGTGTCCCTTACATGTTGGTCTGTGGCGACAAAGAGGTAGAAGCAGGCAAAGTAGCCGTGCGTACCCGTCGTGGCAAAGACTTGGGCAGCCTGGACGTAAATGAAGTTATCGAGAAGCTGCAACAAGAGATTCGCAGCCGCAGTCTTCAACAACTGGAGGAATAAAGTATTAAAGGCGGAAAACGAGTTCAAACGGCGCGTCCTAACCGTATCAATGGCGAAATTCGCGCCCAGGAAGTTCGCTTAACAGGTCTGGAAGGCGAGCAGCTTGGTATTGTGAGTCTGAGAGAAGCTCTGGAAAAAGCTGAAGAAGCTGGAGTAGACTTAGTCGAAATCAGCCCTAACGCCGAGCCGCCGGTTTGTCGTATAATGGATTACGGCAAATTCCTCTATGAAAAGAGTAAGTCTTCTAAGGAACAGAAGAAAAAGCAAAAAGTTATCCAGGTTAAGGAAATTAAATTCCGTCCTGGTACAGATGAAGGCGACTATCAGGTAAAACTCCGCAGCCTGATTCGCTTTCTCGAAGAGGGCGATAAGGCCAAGATCACGCTGCGTTTCCGCGGTCGTGAGATGGCCCACCAACAGATTGGTATGGAAGTGCTTAATCGCGTGAAAGAAGATCTGGCTGAACTGGCAGTTGTCGAATCCTTCCCTACGAAGATCGAAGGCCGTCAGATGATTATGGTGCTCGCTCCTAAGAAGAAACAGTAAGGCCTTCAAGTAGCAATTCCTGTGGAGCCTTCGGGCTTCACAGATTTTGTTCGCCTGGGTTTCGTTTATTAACAATGCGAAGTGGAAGTTATTAAAATGCCAAAAATTAAGACCGTACGCGGTGCTGCTAAGCGCTTCAAAAAAACCGGTAAAGGTGGTTTTAAGCACAAGCACGCTAACCTGCGTCATATTCTGACCAAAAAAGCGACCAAGCGTAAACGTCACCTGCGCCCGAAAGCCATGGTTTCCAAAGGCGATCTGGGTCTGGTAATCGCGTGCCTGCCGTACGCATAAGCCGTTAACGTTTTTTTTAACTTTTTTATGCCCAATAGATTTCGCATGTCGCAAGGCGGTTAACGCCGCGAAAATGTGAAAGATGAAGGGCGAATCAGAATAGATACAGGAGAGCACTATGGCTCGCGTAAAACGTGGTGTAATTGCACGCGCACGTCACAAGAAAATTTTGAAACAAGCCAAAGGCTACTACGGTGCGCGTTCTCGCGTATACCGCGTTGCCTTCCAGGCAGTTATCAAAGCTGGTCAGTATGCTTACCGTGACCGTCGTCAACGTAAGCGTCAGTTCCGTCAACTGTGGATTGCGCGTATCAACGCAGCAGCACGTCAGAACGGTATTTCTTACAGCAAATTCATCAACGGCCTGAAAAAAGCCTCTGTTGAAATCGACCGTAAGATCCTGGCTGACATCGCAGTATTCGACAAAGTAGCGTTCACCGCTCTGGTTGAAAAAGCGAAAGCAGCTCTGGCATAAGCCAGTGAAAAGAGGGAGCCTGGCTCCCTCTCTTTTATTTGTAGTGCAATCAATCAGTTGACAATTTATCCGTAACCCTTTTCAATAAAGGTTGTCCGGTTTTACCACACAAGGTAACGCAAGCATGAATGCTGCTATTTTCCGCTTCTTTTTTTACTTTAGCACCTGACTCCAGGAGGCTAGCGCGTGAAAGAAGAAACGAAAAACAGCGCGAAAAAGCCTCCTGATGGAGGCTTTTTTTGTACCTGAAATCGAGAGATTAAGTCCAACGAACCGGTGTCTTCACCGACACAATGAGGAAAACCATGTCACATCTCGCAGAGCTGGTTGCCAGTGCGAAGGCAGCCATTAACCAGGCGTCAGATGTTGCCGCGTTAGACAATGTACGCGTCGAATATTTGGGCAAGAAAGGGCATTTAACCCTTCAGATGACGACCCTGCGTGAATTGCCGCCAGAAGAGCGTCCGGCAGCCGGCGCGGTTATCAATGAAGCAAAAGAGCAGGTACAACAAGCGCTGAACGCGCGCAAAGCGGATTTAGAAAACGCAGCGCTGAATGCACGTCTGGCGGCTGAAACCATCGACGTTTCTCTGCCTGGGCGTCGTATTGAGAACGGTGGTCTGCATCCGGTAACACGTACCATTGATCGTATTGAAAGTTTCTTCGGTGAGCTTGGTTTTACCGTGGCGACTGGCCCGGAGATCGAAGACGATTACCACAACTTCGATGCGCTGAACATTCCAGGCCATCACCCGGCCCGCGCTGACCACGACACTTTCTGGTTTGATGCCACCCGCCTGCTGCGTACGCAGACTTCCGGCGTGCAGATTCGTACCATGAAAGAACAGCAGCCGCCGATCCGTATTATTGCGCCGGGCCGGGTGTACCGTAACGACTACGATCAAACGCACACCCCGATGTTCCATCAGATGGAAGGGCTGATTGTTGACACCAACATTAGCTTCACCAACCTGAAAGGCACGCTGCACGACTTCCTGCGTAACTTCTTTGAAGAAGATCTGCAAATCCGTTTCCGTCCTTCTTATTTCCCGTTCACGGAACCGTCCGCAGAAGTGGATGTAATGGGCAAAAACGGCAAATGGCTGGAAGTGCTGGGTTGCGGGATGGTGCATCCGAACGTTCTGCGCAACGTGGGCATCGACCCGGAAATCTACTCTGGCTTCGCGTTTGGTATGGGGATGGAGCGCCTGACCATGCTGCGTTATGGCGTGACCGATCTGCGCTCATTCTTCGAAAACGATCTGCGTTTCCTCAAACAGTTTAAATAAAGGCAGGGTAAAACAATGAAATTCAGTGAACTGTGGTTACGCGAATGGGTGAACCCGGCAATCGACAGCGATGCGCTGTCGGATCAGATTACGATGGCGGGTCTGGAAGTGGATGGCGTTGACGCCGTCGCCGGTGAGTTCAACGGCGTGGTTGTGGGTGAAGTGGTGGAGTGCGGCCAGCACCCGAACGCAGATAAACTGCGCGTTACGAAAGTGAACGTGGGCGGCGAACGTCTGCTGGATATCGTCTGTGGCGCGCCTAACTGCCGTCAGGGGCTGAAAGTAGCCGTTGCAACTATCGGCGCGGTTCTGCCGGGCGATTTCAAAATCAAAGCCGCTAAACTGCGCGGCGAGCCGTCGGAAGGGATGCTGTGCTCCTTCTCCGAACTGGGGATTTCCGACGACCATAGCGGCATCATCGAATTACCGACGGATGCGCCGATCGGAACCGATATCCGCGAATACCTGAAGCTTGACGATAACACCATTGAAATCAGCGTGACGCCGAACCGCGCCGACTGCTTAGGGATCATCGGTGTGGCGCGTGATGTCGCTGTCCTGAACAAAATCGCGCTGGTTGAGCCGGAGATCGCACCTGTTGCAGCCACCATCAATGACACGCTGCCGATCGCGGTTGAAGCGCCGGATGCCTGCCCGCGCTACCTGGGTCGCGTGGTGAAAGGCATTAATGTTAAAGCGCCTACGCCGCTGTGGATGAAAGAGAAGCTGCGTCGCTGCGGCATTCGTTCCATTGATGCTGTCGTTGACGTCACCAACTATGTACTGCTTGAACTGGGTCAGCCGATGCATGCCTTTGACAAAGACCGTATTGAAGGCGGTATTGTCGTGCGTATGGCCAAAGAGGGCGAAACCCTGGTGCTGCTGGACGGCACAGAAGCGAAGCTGAGCACCGATACGCTGGTTATCGCGGATCACCACAAAGCGCTGGCGATGGGCGGTATCTTTGGCGGCGAGCATTCCGGCGTGAATGAGGAAACGCAAAACGTGCTGCTGGAATGCGCGTTCTTTAGCCCGCTGTCTATTACCGGTCGTGCGCGTCGCCACGGTCTGCATACCGATGCTTCCCACCGCTATGAGCGTGGTGTGGACCCGGCGTTGCAGTACAAAGCAATGGAGCGCGCCACCCGCCTGTTGATCGACATTTGCGGCGGCGAAGCCGGTCCGGTTATCGACGTCACGAATGACGCCACGCTGCCGAAACGCGCGACCATTACGCTTCGTCGTAGCAAGCTGGATCGTCTGATCGGGCATCACATTGCCGATGAGCAGGTGAGCGATATTCTGCGTCGTCTGGGCTGCGAAGTGACTGAAGGTCAGGACGAGTGGAAAGCGGTCGCGCCGAGCTGGCGTTTCGACATGGAGATTGAAGAAGATCTGGTCGAAGAAGTGGCCCGCGTGTATGGCTACAACAACATTCCTGATGAGCCGATTCAGGCGGGTTTAATCATGGGGACTCACCGTGAAGCCAACTTGTCGCTGAAGCGTGTGAAAACCATGCTCAATGACAAAGGCTACCAGGAAGTGATCACCTATAGCTTTGTCGATCCGAAGGTTCAGCAACTGCTGCATCCGGGCGAAGAAGCGCTGTTGCTGCCAAGTCCGATCTCCATTGAGATGTCGGCGATGCGTCTCTCTCTGTGGACCGGCCTGCTGTCAACGGTGGTCTATAACCAGAACCGTCAGCAGAACCGCGTGCGTATCTTTGAAACCGGTCTGCGTTTCGTGCCGGATACCCAGGCAAATCTGGGCATTCGTCAGGATCTGATGCTGGCAGGGGTGATTTGCGGCAACCGTTATGACGAGCACTGGAATCTGGCGAAAGAGACCGTTGATTTCTATGATCTGAAAGGCGATCTGGAAGCGGTGCTGGATCTCACCGGCAAACTGGCCGACATTCAGTTCAGGGCGGAAGCGAATCCGGCGCTGCATCCTGGGCAGTCCGCGGCGATTTATCTGAAAGGTGAACGCATTGGTTTTATTGGGGTTGTTCATCCTGAGCTGGAACGTAAACTGGATCTGAACGGTCGCACTCTGGTGTTTGAACTGGAGTGGAATAAGCTCGCAGACCGCGTGGTGCCTCAGGCGCGCGAGATTTCGCGCTTCCCGGCTAACCGTCGCGACATCGCGGTGGTAGTCGCAGAAAACGTTCCCGCAGCGGATATTTTATCCGAGTGTAAGAAAGTTGGCGTAAATCAGGTAGTTGGCGTAAACTTATTTGACGTGTACCGCGGTAAGGGTGTTGCGGAGGGTTATAAGAGCCTCGCTATCAGCCTGATCCTTCAGGATACCAGCCGTACACTCGAAGAAGAGGAGATTGCCGCTACCGTCGCCAAATGTGTAGAGGCATTAAAAGAGCGATTCCAGGCATCATTGAGGGATTGAACCTATGGCGCTTACAAAAGCTGAAATGTCAGAATATCTGTTTGATAAGCTTGGGCTTAGCAAGCGGGATGCCAAAGAACTGGTCGAGCTGTTTTTCGAGGAGATTCGTCGTGCTCTGGAAAACGGTGAGCAGGTGAAACTCTCTGGTTTTGGTAACTTCGATCTGCGTGATAAGAATCAACGTCCGGGACGTAACCCGAAAACGGGCGAAGATATTCCCATTACAGCACGGCGCGTGGTGACCTTCAGACCCGGACAGAAGTTGAAAAGCCGGGTTGAAAACGCTTCGCCCAAAGAAGAGTAATCTGATCTAACTAAAAAGGCCGCTTTGCGGCCTTTTTTCTTTCCTGTGATGGTTACGCACCGTAAAATCAACATCATCCCTTTTCAGCTGAATGGAAAACATGCTGACTTTTGCCTGCCAACAACAGCGCCGTAATGTGCGCTGGTTATCCAGTCTGTCGGTGCTTATGCTGCTGGCAGTGGTATTAAGCCTGTGCGCCGGAGATCAGTGGATAGCCCCTGGTGACTGGTTCAGCGCCCGTGGTGAACTGTTTGTCTGGCAGATACGACTCCCTCGCACGCTTGCTGTTCTGCTGGTAGGCGCCGCGCTGGCGCTGTCAGGCGCGGTAATGCAGGCGTTATTTGAAAACCCGCTTGCCGAGCCCGGGTTGCTTGGCGTCTCCAACGGCGCTGGCGTGGGCCTTATTGCCGCGGTGCTACTGGGGCAAGGTCAGTTACCCGGCTGGGCGCTGGGGTTCTGCGCCATTGCCGGCGCGCTTATCATCACACTTATTCTCCTGCGATTTGCCCGTCGACATTTATCAACCAGCCGCCTGCTGCTGGCGGGCGTTGCGCTTGGCATTATTTGCAGCGCGATGATGACGTGGGCCATCTATTTTTCAACCTCCTTCGACCTGCGCCAGTTGATGTACTGGATGATGGGCGGATTCGGCGGGGTGGACTGGCAGCAGGCCTGGCTGATGATTGCCCTGATCCCGGTTTCACTCTGGATTTGCTGCCAGTCGCAGCCGATGAATATTCTGGCGCTGGGCGAAACGTCCGCGCGTCAGCTGGGGCTGCCGCTGTGGTTCTGGCGCAATTTGCTGGTGGTCGCTACGGGCTGGATGGTCGGCGTTAGCGTTGCGCTCGCGGGTTCGATTGGGTTTATCGGCCTGGTGATCCCACATATATTACGGCTTTGCGGTCTGAGCGATCATCGCGCTTTGCTGCCGGGCTGTGCGCTGGCGGGGGCGATAGCTCTGCTGCTGGCGGATGTCATCGCCCGTCTGGCGCTGGCGTCGGCGGAACTGCCTATCGGCGTAGTGACGGCGACGATGGGGGCGCCGGTCTTCATCTGGCTATTATTAAAATCCAGGCGCTAGCCAAAATGAGAAACGAGGAAGTCATTAGTATGTGGCAACGGATGAAATGGGGTCTGTGTGTGCTGGCGGCACTCAGCGGTTCTGCGATGGCCGCACCGCTGACGGCGCAATACGTGTCGGCTATCGCGATGCAGGAAGAACAGCGTCTTCATGCCCGGATTGGCATTGCGGTACTTGATACGGCGACCAACAGTATCACCCATTATCGGGGAGAAGAACGGTTCCCGTTAAACAGTACGCACAAGCCGCTGTTATGCGCAGCGTTATTACGCGAAGTCGACAGGAAGGCGCTGGCGCTTTCTGCTTCAATGCAGTTTGAACCCTCACAACTGGTGGAGTATTCGCCGATTACTGAAAAACATGTGGCGCCAGACGCCATGAGCTGGGCGCAATTGTGCAGCGCGGCGGTAAGCTACAGCGATAACACGGCCGCCAATCTCATCGCCAGGAAGCTCAACGGGCCGCAGGCCGTCACGCAGTTTTTGCGTGATTCGGGGGATACGATAACCCGCCTCGATCGCTATGAGCCCGAACTGAACAGCGCCATTCCCGGTGATGAACGCGACTCCACGACGCCTGTCGCGATAGCGCAGACGCTCAATACGCTACTGCTGGGGAACGTGTTGCAGCCATCCTCAAGAGAGCAGCTTATGCAATGGATGCGGGACGACAAAGTGGCCGACGGTCTGCTGCGTTCGGTCTTGCCGGACGGCTGGAAAATCGCGGATAAAACCGGGGCGGGCGACAACGGCTCGCGTTCTATTGTCAGCGTTGTCTGGCCGACATCACAAAAACCTTTGCTCGTGGTTATCTATATTACACAAACTCCGGCGACAATGGCGCAGCGTGACGCCGCGATTGTCCGTATCGGGGAGTCGCTGTTTTCAACACTCGCAGTCTATGATTAAAAGCTGATATTTGATCACTCACATCCGCCTGTTATATGGGAGACGCTATGCAAGATACCATTCTCAACACTGAAGTGACGACGATCGACGGGGATGTCACCACGCTTGAGAAGTACGCCGGAAACGTACTGCTGGTGGTTAATGTGGCCTCGAAATGTGGCTTAACGCCACAATACGAACAACTGGAGAATATTCAGAAAGCCTGGGCCGACCAGGGCTTTACGGTGTTAGGTTTTCCCTGCAACCAGTTTCTTGGTCAGGAACCTGGCACTGAAGAGGAGATTAAAACCTATTGCAGCACCACCTGGGGCGTCACATTCCCGATGTTCAGCAAGGTTGACGTCAATGGTGAGAACCGCCATCCACTGTATCAGAAGTTGATTGCCGCAGCGCCTGCCGCCGTTGCGCCGGAAGGTAGTGGTTTCTATGAGCGCATGGCGAGTAAAGGCCGCGCGCCGCTTTACCCGGACGATATTTTGTGGAACTTTGAGAAGTTTTTAATCGGCAGGGATGGACAGGTCGTACAGCGTTTCTCACCGGACATGACGCCTGAAGATCCGGGGATGGTGGAAAGTATCAAAATCGCGTTGGCAAAATAATGATCTCGTTGATGCAGTTACAGGATGTTGCCGAAACGACGCGTCTGGGGCCGCTTTCCGGCGACGTTAAGCCTGGCGAGATTCTTCACCTCGTGGGGCCGAATGGGGCAGGGAAAAGTACGCTGCTGGCGCGTATGGCGGGCTTAACCTTCGGGGAAGGCACCGTCATATTCGACGGCGCGTCGCTGGAGGCATGGCCTGCGGCGAAGCTGGCTCAACATCGGGCCTATCTCGCGCAGCAGCAGAATCCCCCATTTTCAATGCCGGTCTGGCATTTCCTGACGCTGCATCAACCTGATAAAACGCAAACGAACCTGCTGAATGACGTTGCGCAGGCGCTTGGGCTGAGCGACAAGCTGGGGCGGAGCGCGAATCAACTCTCCGGCGGCGAGTGGCAGCGTGTACGTCTGGCGGCGGTGATATTGCAAATTCACCCTCACGCTAACCCGCGCGGGCAGCTTCTGCTACTGGATGAGCCGATGAACAGTCTGGACGTTGCGCAACAAAACGCGCTGGATAGGCTGTTGAGCCAGCTATGCAGCCAGGGTATCGCCATCGTGATGAGCAGCCATGACCTTAACCATACTCTGCGCCACGCGCATCGCGCCTGGTTGCTGAAACAGGGGAAATTGATCGCCAGCGGGCGGCGTGACGAGGTGCTGACGCCGCCAAATCTGGCCCGGGCATACGGTATGAACTTCCGTCGGCTGGACGTTGAAGGCCACAGAATGCTCATATCAACCACTTAAGTTAAATGGGTTCTTGAAAAACACATAATTTCCACGCTAAATAGAAGCAAGAATAAAAAGATAGAGGATTCGTCCTGAATGCGCTTTTGGCTTCTTCTTATCGCAGCACTGTTTTTGGCAGGGTGTAGCAGCCATCGTGCGCCAGCACCTAACGCCAGGCTTTCGGATTCCATTATGGTTATCGCGGGCCTGAACGATCAGCTACAGTCCTGGAGAGGTACACCGTATCGCTATGGCGGAATGAGCCGTAGCGGGGTGGACTGCTCGGGATTTGTGTTGATGACGATGCGCGACAAATTTGATTTACAACTGCCGCGTGAAACGCGCCAACAGTCAAAAATTGGTACGGAAATCGACAAAGATGAACTGCTGCCCGGCGACCTGGTCTTTTTTAAAACCGGATCGGGGGAAAGTGGTTTGCACGTCGGCATTTATGATACCAACAATCAATTTATTCATGCGTCTACCAGCCGTGGCGTGATGCGCTCATCGCTCGACAATGTCTACTGGCGGAAAAATTTCTGGCAGGCGAGACGTATTTAATGCTATCGATGGTAAAGCGGATACCCAGCGGCCGCTTCATCATCTATATTTAAGAAATTGATTTCTCATTGTCTGAATGCCAGGGCTATCGTGAGTTATCAGAAATAGTTTTAACCCTACATTTTGCAAAAGTATTTTTAGTCAAAATGATTTATCCGGTGTCTTGCGGAAAATGCAAAACTGGATATTGGTTTATAATCGAGATAAGCTAAAAAAAGGACCCGGTTTACCGGCTAAAAAGGAAAAAATGAAAGCACCTCCAGTCGTATCAGAAATGACATCTTTCTTCGTTCTTTCTTACAGGATGCCGGATTACACCCATGCAGCGGGGCTGGCACAATGATTGTTTCACTGGACAACTTTTATCATTCTCACCTTTATTTTGTTCCTGCCCGAACCGAGAAAGAGAAACTCGTCGGCCTGGAGATTGTTGCAAACTTTGTCACTGAAGACGGTAATGTCCGTATGCCGACGGAGCTGGTCATGCCGCGCCTGTCAGCAGAAGAACAGCGTTGTCTGTTCGAAGAAAAACTCGCATTGCTGGAAACGTGCCAACATTTTTTTATTCAACATAAACTTATTGCCTGGATTAATTTAACGCCAGCCGTCGTCGCATCATTATTATCGGACGGCGAGTTTGTATCCTATGTAAGGCGCTTTCCATTTTTGGAACTGATGATTAATGAGAATTATCCTGAATTAAGTCTTGGGAAAGAGAATCAAATTCTGGCTGAGTTAGCCGGACGATTTCCCCTCATCCTTGCCAATTTTGGCGCTGGCGATACATCGATAAAAGCGATCTTTGATGGTCTCTTCAAACGCGTCGCGCTGGATAAAAACTTTGTCCAGCAAAGATCCGCAAGTCTTTCTTTTGAACCCTTTATGCAGGCTATTATTTCGCAGATATCACCGTGCTGTGATTCGATAATGATTGCGGGTATTGATACTGAAGAGATGCTGGCGCGGATATCATCAATGGGATTTAGCGCGCTGCAAGGATGTTTATGGCCTGCCGTGCCAGCGAGCCAGGTTACGACGCTGGTTCAGGGATAACCTTTTTATTTGCTGGTGTTTAAGCGGGTATTAACCGTCTACACTACAGGCAGGAGGCTCTATGACCCTGTCTTTTACATCCCGCTGGCGTGACGAACTGCCAGCCACATATACAGCACTTTCTCCAACTCCTCTGAGTCATGCCCGCCTGATTTGGCATAACGATGCGCTGGCGCAGCAGCTGGCGATACCACCTTCGTTGTTTGATATGGAAAACGGCGCAGGCGTGTGGGGCGGCGAGTCATTACTGCCCGGCATGTCGCCTCTGGCTCAGGTTTATAGCGGCCATCAGTTTGGCGTCTGGGCCGGCCAGCTCGGTGATGGACGCGGTATTCTGTTAGGCGAACAACTGCTGGCGGACGGCAGTACGCTTGACTGGCACCTGAAAGGCGCCGGACTAACGCCATACTCCCGCATGGGCGACGGGCGAGCAGTGCTGCGCTCAACGATCCGTGAAAGTCTGGCCAGCGAGGCGATGCACTATCTTGGCATCCCCACAACGCGGGCGCTGTCTATCGTCACCAGCGACACGCCTGTTTACAGGGAAACGGTTGAATCCGGCGCGATGCTCATGCGTCTGGCGCAGAGCCATATGCGTTTCGGTCATTTCGAACATTTTTACTATCGGCGTGAGCCGGATAAAGTCCGTCAGCTGGCCGATTTTGCAATTCGCCATTACTGGCCGCAATTTCAGGCGGAAGAGGACAAGTATGCGCTCTGGTTCCGGGACGTTGTGGCGCGCACGGCGAGGTTGATTGCTGACTGGCAAACGGTAGGTTTTGCGCATGGCGTGATGAACACCGATAACATGTCTGTACTGGGGCTGACGATAGATTATGGTCCTTTCGGTTTCCTGGATGATTATCAGCCAGGGTTTATCTGTAACCACTCCGATCACCAGGGGCGCTATAGCTTCGATAATCAACCGGCTGTCGGATTGTGGAATCTGCAACGCCTGGCGCAAACCCTGTCGCCGTTTATGCCGGTCGATACGCTGAATGATGCGCTGGATGGCTATCAGCTGGCGCTGCTCACGCGCTACGGGCAGCGCATGCGGCAAAAACTGGGCTTCTTTACCGAACAAAAAGAGGACAACGCGCTTCTCAACGAGCTTTTCGCCCTGATGGCGCGCGAAGGCAGCGATTATAGCCGAACGTTCCGTATGTTGAGTCAGACTGAGCAACAGAGCGCGGCATCGCCGCTGCGTGACGAATTTATCGATCGCGCGGCCTTTGACGGGTGGTTCAGCCGTTACCGGGCACGTTTACAGCAGGAGCAGGTGGATGACGCAACGCGTCAACAGCACATGCAGCGCGTGAATCCTGCGGTGGTGCTGCGCAACTGGCTGGCGCAACGCGCGATAGCCAGCGCTGAGCAGGGGGATATGGGCGAATTACATCAACTGCATCAGGTTCTGCGCGACCCCTTTACCGACAGAGATGACGATTATGTCAACCGTCCGCCGGACTGGGGTAAACGGCTGGAAGTCAGTTGCTCAAGCTGATTGCTACTTGGTCAACAGTAACTTACCTGCCTGCGTCTTGCGCAGCAGGTATTCCTGGCCGTCATGATCGATGATGACTTTGCCTTCAGGGCCTAACAATGTCTGGCTGCTGATACGCCGCTCGGCAGCAGGGGAAGGGGGCACGCTGTCTCTTTCCTTAAAATGAAGTAACTCAATGTCGTCCATAAGTGGCATATCGCTAATTAATAATAATCAGTTTAACAATGATTATTATTATCAATATTGTGTATGGCGACAGCAAGTGTTAATTCTGGTAGCAAATCAGGCGAGTGGGGAATGCGTGGAGGGGAAAGAAGCGCGCCCATCCCCGCGAGGATGGGCATGATGTCAAAAACGACTATCAACCGCTGAGGCAAGTTTTTCTAACAGTAATTCAGTATCTTCCCAGTTCAGGCAAGGGTCGGTAATGGACTGACCGTATACCAGCGGCTGACCGCTGACGATTTTCTGCGTACCTTCACGCAGGAAACTTTCGGCCATGATCCCGGCAATTGCGGTAGAACCGTTACGGATTTGCTGGCAGATATCATCACAAACTTCTAACTGGCGGCGATGCTGCTTCTGGCAGTTACCGTGACTGAAGTCCACCACCAGGTGTTCCGGCAGACCAAACTCATGCAGCGTATCGCAGGCGGCAGCGATGTCTTCCGCGTGGTAATTCGGTTTTTTACCGCCGCGCATGATGATATGGCCGTACGGATTCCCGCTGGTCTGATAAATCGTCATCTGGCCAGTTTTATCCGGCGAGAGGAACATATGGCTGGCGCGCGACGCGCGAATCGCATCAACGGCGATGCGCGTGTTGCCATCTGTCCCGTTTTTAAACCCAACCGGGCAGGAGAGCGCGGAAGCCATTTCACGGTGAATCTGGCTTTCCGTCGTGCGCGCGCCAATGGCGCCCCAGCTGATCAAATCGGCAATAAACTGGCCGGTGACCATGTCGAGAAATTCGGTGGCGGTGGGGACTCCCAGCTCATTGACCTGCAACAGCAGCTTGCGCGCCAGTTCGAGGCCATGATTTACGCGGTAACTGCCATTTAAATCGGGATCGGAGATGAGGCCTTTCCAGCCCACAACCGTGCGCGGTTTTTCAAAATAGGTGCGCATAACGATTTCCAGACGCGCCTGATGCGTGTTGCGCAACGTTTGCAAGCGCGTTGCGTATTCCATCGCAGCGTCCAGATCGTGAATCGAGCAGGGGCCGATGATCACCAGCAGGCGGCGATCTTCACCATTTAATATTTTTTCAATCCGGCGTCGGGAGTCAGTAACGTGGCTGGCGACGGAGGATGATACAGGATGACGTAGCGCTAGCTCAGCAGGGGTGACCAGGCTGTCAATACGCGCGGTACGCAGTTCGTCGGTTCTGTTCATTACAAGTCTCAGAAATTTGTTGCTTCAACGGCAGGACTACCGGGAAGTGATGGGCATCACAATAACACACTTCAACCTTCACCTGCTGATTTCAAATGCGAGGCGTTTCACACCTCGCAAGCAGAGCGGCATGATAGCAAAAAAATGAACTCTTGCACTAGTTTGTTAGTACATTCGACGATTCAGCCCCATGATGTCGAGAATCTTGGTGGCAATTTCTTCTACCGAATAGTTAGTACTGTTCAGGCAAGGGATCTGATTTTTACGATAGAGCGCTTCAACTTCCGCAACCTCCATCCGGCACTGGCGTAGCGATGCGTAGCGGCTGTTTTCACGGCGTTCCTCGCGGATTGCCGCCAGACGTTCCGGGTCAATGGTCAGGCCAAAAAGCTTATGCTGTAGCGGTTTAAGCGACGTGGGCAACACCAGGTTATCCATATCGTCAGCAATAAAGGGGTAGTTCGCCGCCCGGATGCCAAACTGCATCGCCAGATAGAGGCTGGTCGGCGTTTTTCCGCAGCGTGAAACCCCCAGCAGGATCACCTGCGCCTGATCCAGATTGCGCAAGGAGATCCCATCGTCGTGCGCAAGGGTATAGTCGATTGCCGCGATACGCGCGTCATACTTGTTGAGGTTGCCGGGGTTAAGCCCGTGGGTGCGATGCGCGATTGGCGTTGGGTCGAGCTTCATTTCCTGCTGTAGCGGCGCCACCAGCGCCTGCACGATGTCCTGACAGAACCCTTCGCTTTGTAAGATGATGGCGCGAATTTCCGGCAGAACAATCGAATAGAACACCAGCGGACGCACGCCGGTTTGCTGATAAATCGCGTCGATCTGATCTTTCACGGCTCTGGCGCGACTCTCGTTTTCAACGAACGGCAGCGTAATGCTGCTGATGGTCACAGGGAATTGCGACATCACCGCGTGACCCAAAACCTCGGCGGTGATGGCCGTACCATCGGAAATATAAAAAACATGGCGATCAACAACATTATCCATTTTGTTTATCCTGAGGAGCAAACATAATTATCTGAAAGCATAAATTAAAATTTGCCAGAAGCGTATATCACGATGCTTATTTTATAAAATGAAACGCTATTTTTATATTAAGTGAAAAGTGCATTTCATTTTTCGGAACTTATGTTTATACCGACAGTTTTTGGGGAGATCGCCCGTCGCCCGCGGGTTTGCGCAAATGCGTAAACAATCTGAAAAAATAAAAAATAAATCTGCTTGAACGATTCACCGTTTTTTTCAGGGGTTTAAATATGCAAAGATAAATACGCAATAATGTAGTTTCTAAACTCGTTCATTTATCACAAAAGGATTGTTCGATGTCCAACAATGGCTCGTCACCGCTGGTGCTTTGGTATAACCAACTCGGCATGAATGATGTAGACAGCGTTGGGGGCAAAAATGCCTCCCTGGGTGAAATGATTACTAACCTTTCCGGTATGGGTGTTTCCGTACCGAATGGTTTTGCAACGACCGCCGATGCGTTTAACCAGTTTCTGGATCAAAGCGGCGTAAACCAGCGTATTTATGAACTGCTGGATCAAACGGATATTGACGATGTCACCGCGCTGGCGAAGGCCGGCGCGCAGATCCGCCAGTGGATTATCGACACTCCTTTCCAGCCAGAGCTGGAAAACGCTATTCGCGATGCCTATGCACAGCTCTCTGCGGATGATGCGCAGGCGTCTTTCGCCGTGCGCTCGTCCGCAACGGCTGAAGACATGCCGGATGCCTCTTTCGCCGGCCAGCAGGAAACCTTCCTCAACGTGCAGGGTTTCGATGCGGTGCTGGTGGCGGTGAAACATGTTTTTGCCTCGCTGTTTAATGACCGCGCTATCTCTTATCGCGTTCACCAGGGGTATGACCATCGCGGCGTCGCGCTCTCCGCTGGCGTACAGCGGATGGTGCGCTCCGACCTGGCTTCGTCCGGGGTTATGTTCTCTATTGATACCGAGTCCGGTTTCGATCAGGTGGTGTTTATCACTTCAGCCTGGGGTCTGGGCGAGATGGTGGTGCAGGGCGCAGTCAACCCGGATGAATTCTATGTGCATAAACCGACGCTGGCGGCGAATCGCCCGGCGATCGTTCGTCGCACGATGGGGTCGAAAAAAATCCGAATGGTTTACGCGCCAACCCAGGAGCACGGCAAGCAGGTCAAAATTGAAGATGTGCCGCAGGAACAGCGCGACATCTTCTCGCTGACCAACGAAGAAGTGCAGGAACTGGCGAAACAGGCCGTACAGATTGAGAAACACTACGGTCGCCCGATGGATATCGAATGGGCGAAAGACGGCCATACCGGCAAACTGTTTATTGTACAGGCTCGCCCGGAAACCGTCCGTTCTCGTGGTCAGGTAATGGAGCGCTACACGCTGCATGCGCAGGGGAAAGTGGTCGCGGAAGGCCGCGCCATCGGACATCGCATTGGCGCGGGGGCGGTTAAAGTCATCCACGACATTAGCGAAATGAACCGTATCCAGCCTGGCGACGTGCTGGTGACTGACATGACCGACCCGGACTGGGAACCGATCATGAAGAAAGCGGCGGCCATCGTGACCAACCGTGGCGGTCGTACCTGCCACGCGGCCATTATTGCCCGTGAGCTGGGGATTCCGGCGGTTGTCGGCTGCGGCGATGCGACGGAACGCATGAAGGATGATGAAAACGTCACCGTTTCTTGCGCCGAAGGCGATACCGGCTATGTCTATGCAGACCTGCTCGACTTCAGCGTCAAAAGTTCAAGCGTGGACACCATGCCCGATCTGCCGTTGAAAGTCATGATGAACGTTGGTAACCCGGATCGCGCCTTTGACTTCGCCTGCCTGCCGAATGAAGGCGTTGGCCTGGCGCGTCTCGAATTTATTATCAACCGAATGATTGGCGTGCATCCTCGCGCACTGCTGGAATTTGATGACCAGGATGCGAAACTACAAAACGAAATCCGCGAGATGATGAAAGGCTTCGATTCACCGCGTGAGTTCTATGTCGGTCGTCTGACAGAGGGCATTGCGACGTTGGGCGCGGCATTTTATCCGAAACGCGTTATCGTGCGCCTGTCGGATTTCAAATCGAATGAATACGCCAACCTGGTGGGCGGCGAGCGTTACGAACCCGATGAAGAGAACCCGATGCTGGGCTTCCGTGGCGCCGGTCGCTATGTCTCCGACAGCTTCCGCGATTGCTTCGCGCTGGAATGTGAAGCGGTGAAACGCGTGCGCAACGATATGGGACTGACCAACGTGGAGATCATGATCCCGTTCGTACGTACCGTTGAGCAGGCGAAAGCGGTAGTTGACGAGCTGGCGCGTCAGGGGCTGAAGCGGGGTGAGAACGGGCTGAAGATCATCATGATGTGTGAGATTCCGTCCAATGCCCTGCTGGCTGAACAATTCCTGGAGCACTTTGACGGCTTCTCGATTGGTTCTAACGACATGACGCAGCTGGCGCTGGGTCTGGATCGCGACTCCGGCGTGGTTTCTGAACTGTTCGATGAGCGTAACGAGGCGGTGAAAGCGCTGCTGTCGATGGCGATCCGCGCGGCGAAGAAACAAGGCAAGTATGTCGGCATCTGTGGTCAGGGGCCGTCCGATCACGAGGACTTCGCCGCCTGGCTGATGGAAGAGGGAATCGACAGCCTGTCGCTGAACCCGGACACCGTCGTACAGACCTGGTTGAGTCTGGCTGAACTGAAAAAATAAGCGTCAGCGCTGATTCTAATCCGCAACGGCTCCCGTAAAAAGGAGCCGTTTTTTTTGCGATACGCGCTATCACACCCGACGTTATGCGTGGGCATATCAGAATTGTTGGCGGTGGAGAAAAGGTGTGTGAGGGCAGGCACTTAAAAAAAGGCCCATCGTGGGAGATGGGCAAAGACTACACACAGCAATTCGTTGTTTCACTCAGGGGATTTCCATGCTTATAAATCAAGGCGTTGATTTATAACCGTGCCCTAATAGTAGGCGTGGAGATTTTTTGCGTCGATCAGATTCGTCCCAATAGTTTAAAAACTATGAAGAATTTGCGACGTAAATGAATTACGTAAGGAGGATTACGCCATAAGGCAGGTTGGTCAGGATGCTAATTGATGAGCAATGCTAAAGTATCGGCCGACCGAACGCGTCGATCGGCCGATGGGGTTTATTTATGGCTGTCCTCAATCTCCCCCAGTTCTTCAAGGAGTTCGTCAGGGGCGTTTCCCGGCGCGGGCACTTCATGCACCCATGCGGAGAACAGACGCCAGGAAACCGCCAGCAATACCGGACCGATAAACAGACCGATCATTCCAAAGGCAATCAGCCCGCCGATAACGCCAGAGAGAATCAGGATCAGCGGCAGGTCAGCGCCCATACGAATCAATACCGGGCGAATCACGTTATCCAGCGTACCGACCACGCAGCTCCACACCAGCAGCACCGTGCCCCAGGTCGTATCGCCCGTCCAGTACAGCCAAATGATTGCCGGGATTAACACCGGTAACGGCCCCAGTTGCACCAGGCAGGAGAGGATCATGACGACCGTCAGCAGCGTTGCGTAAGGCACGCCGGAAATGGCGAGGCCAATCCCGCCGAGAATTGCCTGAACCAGCGCGGTGACAACCACACCCAATGCAACGGCGCGGATGGCCTGAGCCGCCAGCAGCACGGCGGCATCGCCGCGTTTCGCGGCCAGACGACTGGCAAAGTGGCGGATGCCCAATGCCACCTGTTCGCCGCGCCAGTACAGCAGGGCGCTGAACAGCAGCATCAGACCACAGTGCATCATAAAGCGACCGATATGCGCGGCCTGACCCACAAACCAGGTCGTGGTGGTGCCAATATAAGGACGCACTTTCGCCATGATCGCCGTGCCGCCCATATCCAGCAGGTTATGCCACCCGGCATACAATTTGGCGCCAATCAGCGGAATACTGTTTAACCAGGCCAGGTCGGGCAATGTCATGTCGCCGGCGGTGACGGCGTGGATGAGCGGGCCGCTACCGTCCACGATGCTGTTGACCAGCAGGGCGATGGGAATAATGAACAGCAGAACCAACAACAGCGTCATAACCAGAACGGCCAGAGAACGGCGGCCCCAGAGTATTTTCTGTAAACGTAACAAAACGGGCCAGGTCGCAATAACGATCGTTCCCGCCCATGCAAAACCAAGGACAAAGGGACGCACAATCCACAAGCAGGCCACGATCATGATGGCTAAAAACAGCACCGACAGCAGCACTTGCGCGATATCCCTGGGCTGACGAAGATTTACCATAAATACCTTTTCACCTTTTCTGTGCGTCAGAACGTTGACGCGACGCGAACACGCGAACCTTACCCCATAATGATGAGCAATTTCAGCGGTTTTTAACAGGCGGATTCTGCCTGTAATTCTGCTGGGCGTGTAAGAAAAAAATGTGATACAACAAACAGAGCAACACGCAAACGATTAAATTCACAATACAGACCGCAGGAAAGGGTCACTATAATGATTCCACAGATTTCTCAGGCACCTGGCGTCGTTCAGCTGGTGCTCAATTTTTTGCAGGCGCTGGAGCAGCAAGGGTTTACCGGCGATACGGCAACGAATTACGCCGATCGTCTGACAATGTCGACAGATAACAGTATCTATCAGCTTCTTCCTGATGCTGTGGTTTTCCCGCGTTCAACGGCGGATGTGGCGCTTATCGCCCGTCTGGCGGCAGAGTCGCGCTTCGCCTCATTGATTTTTACCCCGCGCGGCGGTGGCACCGGCACCAATGGTCAGGCGCTGAACCAGGGCATTATCGTTGATATGTCCCGCTATATGAGCCGCATTATTGAAATTAACCCGGAAGAGGGCTGGGTGCGGGTCGAAGCCGGGGTGATCAAAGATCAACTCAATCAGTATCTGAAGCCGTATGGCTACTTCTTTGCCCCGGAGCTTTCGACCAGCAACCGTGCGACCCTCGGGGGCATGATCAATACCGATGCGTCCGGTCAGGGGTCGTTAGTTTACGGTAAGACATCCGATCATGTGCTGGGCGTTCGCGCGGTATTGCTGGGGGGCGATATTCTGGATACCCAGGCAATGCCGGTCGAACTTGCGGAAACGCTCGGTAAAAGCAACACCGCGATCGGTCGCATCTATAACACCGTATACCAGCGTTGTCGGGAAAACCGACAGCTGATTATTGATAAGTTTCCCAGACTCAACCGCTTCTTAACGGGCTACGACTTACGCCATGTCTTTAACGATGATATGACGGAGTTTGACTTAACGCGCGTGCTGACCGGTTCTGAAGGCACGCTGGCGTTTATCACGGAAGCGCGTCTGGATATTACTCCACTGCCTAAAGTTCGCCGTCTGGTGAACGTCAAATATGACTCTTTTGATTCCGCGTTGCGTAACGCGCCCTTTATGGTCGAGGCGCGGGCGCTCTCGGTGGAAACCGTCGATTCTAAAGTGCTTAATCTGGCGAGGGAGGACATCGTCTGGCATTCCGTCAGTGAGCTGATTACTGATGTGCCTGATAAAGAGATGCTGGGCCTGAACATCGTCGAGTTCGCCGGGGATGACGAAGCGGCTATTGATGCTCAGGTGAGCGCCTTGTGCCAGCGTCTGGATGAGCTGATTGCTCGCCAGGAAGCCGGAGTGATCGGCTGGCAGCTGTGCGCGGAGCTGGCGGGCGTGGAGCGTATCTATGCCATGCGGAAAAAAGCGGTTGGTCTGTTGGGTAATGCCAAAGGCGCGGCCAAACCGATTCCGTTTGCGGAAGATACCTGTGTGCCGCCGGAACATCTGGCCGACTATATTGCTGAATTCCGCGCGCTGCTCGACGGTCATGGCTTAAGTTATGGCATGTTCGGGCATGTTGATGCCGGGGTGCTGCACGTCAGACCCGCGCTGGATATGTGCGATCCGCAACAGGAAATTCTGATGAAGAGTCTTTCCGATGATGTGGTGGCGCTCACCGCGAAATATGGCGGTCTGCTGTGGGGCGAGCACGGTAAAGGTTTTCGCGCTGAATATAGCCCGGCGTTTTTTGGCGAGCAGCTTTATGGCGAACTACGCAAAGTGAAGGCGGCGTTCGACCCGCAAAACCGCCTGAACCCCGGAAAAATTTGTCCGCCGGAAGGCATTGATGCGCCGATGATGAAGGTCGATGCGGTGAAACGCGGTACCTACGATCGGCAGATTCCACTGGCGGTGCGTCAGGTCTGGCGCGGGGCGATGGAGTGTAACGGCAATGGCCTGTGCTTCAACTTTGACGCCAAAAGTCCGATGTGCCCGTCAATGAAAATCAGCCTGAATCGCATTCACTCTCCCAAAGGGCGTGCGACGCTGGTGCGTGAATGGTTGCGCCTGCTGGCCGACCGTGGGGTTGATCCGCTACAGCTGGAAAAAGATCTGCCGGAAAAACGCGCCAGTCTGCGGACGTTAATTGCCCGTACCCGCAACAGCTGGCACGCTCGTAAAGGCGAATATGATTTCTCCCATGAGGTGAAGGAGGCGATGTCGGGTTGCCTGGCGTGCAAAGCCTGCTCGACACAATGTCCGATTAAAATAGACGTGCCGGAGTTCCGCTCACGCTTCCTGGCGCTTTACCACACGCGCTACCTGCGTCCGCTGCGCGATCATATGGTGGCGACGGTCGAAAGCTATGCACCATTAATGGCGCGGGCGCCGAAAACCTTTAACTTCTTTCTCAATCAGCCGTTGGTGCGAAACCTCGCGAAGAAACATATCGGCATGGTGGATTTGCCGCTACTTTCGACGCCGTCGCTGCAACAGCAAATGGTCGGGCACCGTTCCGCCAATATGACGCTGGAACAGCTTGAACTCCTGAGCCAGGAGCAAAAAGAGCGTACGGTGCTGGTGGTGCAGGACCCGTTTACCAGTTACTACGATGCGCAGGTGGTGGCGGATTTTATCCGGCTGGTGGAAAAGCTCGGTATTCAACCTGTATTGCTGCCGTTCTCGCCAAATGGCAAGGCCCAGCACATCAAAGGGTTCCTTAACCGATTTGCGAAGACGGCGAAGAAAACGGCCGAATTTCTCAATCGGGTGGCGCAGTTGCGTATCCCGATGGTCGGTGTCGACCCGGCGCTGGTGCTTTGCTATCGTGATGAATACAAACAAACCCTCGGCGAACAGCGTGGTGATTTCCACGTACAGATGGTGAATGAGTGGCTGCCGACGGTGCTGGCGTCCCGACAGCCTCTTGCCGTGAGCGGTGAGCCCTGGTATTTCTTTGGGCATTGTACCGAAGTGACGGCATTGCCTGGCGCACCGGCGCAGTGGGCGGCCATTTTTGCGCGCTTAGGGGCGAAGCTGGAGAGCGTCAGCGTAGGCTGCTGCGGCATGGCGGGTACTTACGGCCATGAAGTGAAAAATCATGAAAATTCGCTGGGGATCTATGCGCTGTCGTGGCAACAGGCGATGGCGCGACTGCCGCGCAATCGCTGCCTGGCGACCGGTTACTCTTGCCGCAGCCAGGTAAAACGCGTTGAAGGCACCGGGGTTCGCCATCCATTACAGGCACTACTGGAGATTATTGGATGATCTGGAAACGTAAAGTCACGCTCGAAGCGCTGAACGCTCTGGGCGAAGGGAACATGGTGGGGCTACTGGATATTCGCTTTGAGCATATTAGCGACGATACGCTGGAAGCAACGATGCCGGTGGATAGCCGTACAAAGCAACCTTTTGGTCTGCTACACGGCGGCGCGTCCGTTGTGCTGGCTGAAAGTATCGGCTCGGTTGCGGGCTATCTGTGCACGCAGGGCGAACAGAAAGTCGTGGGGCTGGAGGTGAATGCCAACCACGTTCGCTCAGCGCGCGAAGGGCGCGTCAGAGGGGTGTGCAAAGCGCTGCATACCGGCTCTCGTCATCAGGTCTGGCAGATCGATATTTTTGATGAGCAGGGACGGCTGTGCTGTTCTTCACGTCTGACAACTGCTGTTGTGTGACGTTGTCACAAAATATCTTTATCGCAGACTGCTTTTGGTCAAAATGTGTGCAGAAAAAAGTGTTATACTGTGCACGTTTTGAACATAAGCGAGGATGATATGTCTACCGATTTAGACCCAACCCAACTGGCAATTGAATTTTTACGCCGTGATAAAACAGAGCTTTCTCCAGCCCAGTATTTGAAGCGCTTAAAACAATTAGAGCTGGAATTTGCCGATTTACTCACGCTCTCTTCCTCTGAGCTAAAAGAAGAGATTTACTTTGCCTGGCGTCTGGGCGTTCATTGATTCCGCACTGTTTTATCGCTCGGTGAATTAACACCAACAGAAAACCCCGACACGCTCTGCCGGGGTTATTTTTTTGGGCTATGAGCGGCGGTTTACCACTTCATTTCACCGGTATTCACTTTCGCGCTCAGCGTCAGGGAACTTTCGTCAGCGAGGCCAGGCCAGGCGGCGGTCATCGTTTTGATGACATACTCTGACCCTTTTTTCGCCTCAAGCGCTTGCTCAAAGGATTGCAGATAATCCTGCGTGAAGCGTATAGCGGCATCGCCTGCGGGACGTTCACCGATATAGTGACCCGGAATCACCTGGGTCGGCTGCAAACTGTGCATCTCTGTCAACACATGACGCCAGGCCGCACGCTGCTCAGGAGACTGGGTATCCGCCGTCCAGACATGGATACCGGATGCGATTCCCGTTCCGCCAAGTATTGCGCGGTTAGCCGGGACCCAGACGTAAGCAGCGTAATCGTTCGGGTGGCGCAGTTCCAGCGTTTCCCCATCAATCGTAAATTGTGTCTCGGTGGTTGCCTGCGGGATGGTGAGCGCCGCTGGCGCGCCATCTTTCATTTGCGGGCCCCAGTATTGCAGTTTGGCGTCTTTCGTTGCGCGAATGTGTTCCACCACATGCGGCGTCGCCAGAACTTTCACGTTCGGGAAGGCTTTTACAATCGGTTCCAGACCAAAATAGAAATCTGGATCGCCGGAGGTAATCACGATGGCTTTCAGCGACTTGCCGCTCTTTTTAATCATTTCGACCAGCTTTTCCCCGTCTTTGGTACTGAACTGCGCGTCGAATAAAATGGCTTCTTTAGGGCCAGAGACCAGCGTGGAAGAGACCGGGAAAATCGCGTTTTCCTGCGGATTATAGACGTCGAGTTGCAGCGGGGCGGCGAACAATGGCGCGCTAGTCAGCGACAGCAGAAGTGCCAGCGTTTTGATTTTCATTCTGAGTGACCTTATCGGCAGATAATGTTGATTTATTTACGTGGCTTATTTTAAGCAAATCTCGATCTGTTAAAATTCCCCTATCAGGACATGCTGAGTTTCATAAAACGATCGGATGGAAGGTTATGGACAGAGTGATGGCGGCAACGGTGTTTAACCATATCTGCGATTTGGGTAGCCTGAGCGCGGCTGCGCGCGCATTAGGGATCTCCAGGCCGATGGTGAGCCGTTATCTGGATGAAATGGAGAAATGGGCCGGAGCCAGACTTATTCATCGTTCGTCGCGCCGCCTGACGATCACGCCTGCCGGAGAAGACGCGTTGATGAAAACGCGAACGCTGGCGCGGCTTTCCCTGGATATTGCGGGGGCGACCGGGCGAGAGGTGCCGTCCGGCACGTTGCGCGTCGCCTGCGCCCATTTCACCGCGATGCATATTCTTGCCCCGATGCTGCCCGCTTTTTTAGCGCGTTATCCTGAATTGCGCATTGAAGTGGAGATTAATAATCAGCCTGTCAGTTTAGTGGGGGAGCGTATTGATGTGGCGATACGCATTACCGATAACCCTGAGCCAGGGACAATTGCGCGTCGGCTTGGTGACTGTGAGTCTGTGCTCTGCGCGTCTCCTGGCTATCTGCATCGCTATGGCACACCGCAGACGCCGGAGGCGCTGGCGCAACACAATTGCCTCTATTACAGCGGATTTGCTGGAAAATCCTGGCATTTTCTGGATGAGCAGGGAGAACCGCTCTCCGTTGCGATCAAGGGCAACCTGAGCGCCGGAATCTCTTCGCTTTTGTGTGAAGCGGCGCTGGCAGGGATGGGGATTGCGCTGGTGCCGGAAAAAGAGGTGCGAGAGGGGCTGGCGCAGGAGAAACTGGTTCGCTTGTTGCCCCATCTACAACCGCGGCAATTGGCCGTATACGGGTTATACCTTTCCCGTGAGCATCAGCCCGCCGCGCTACGCCTGTTCCTTGAGGCGGTGCAGGGCGCGATGCGCGACGGTGAAGCCTGTTCCTGACGCAGCATAAGGCGTATAAAAATTGTGCAGAAAGCAAGATCTGTTAAATACGCGATGCAAACTTATGAGAATATTCTTACACCCCTTCAAGAGCTAAGCCTGAAATGAGTGCCGGAGATAAGCGCCGGGTGGGGCAACGAACGATCGGTGTTATTCATACAATACCGATCGTTCGTTGTTAATTACTCCGTTCTTTCCGTTCTTTCTTTTTCACTTTAGTGGATTTGCTAATCCGACGGCTGTTTGAGCTATTGTTTAGCACCGTCATCGTCCGCTTTTGACCCCCATTTTTATTGATAACCCTATCTCAAAAATAGGCATTTTCGATACATATTTAATTTTTTAACCTGCCGCGCTGTTTACTCTTCTTAAATGCTTTATCTATCAATGTATTGAATAAAATAATCCATCACTGATAACCCTCGAAACAGGGTCTATGCTTAGTAAAAGTGGTCAAAAAGGGCGGTTAACCCGAATGACCCTTCTGTCAGAGGGTTGAAGTGATAATCATTATCACTAACATGGTGTTATGCCCTGGTGGCTCATTACACGAGGTGGACCTATGGAATTGCATTCAGGAACATTTAATCCAGACGATTTTGCATGGCGTGGCCTGACGCTAACGCCTGAGGCGGCGGCGCATATTCGTGACCTGGTTGCGAAGCAACCCGGCATGCTTGGCGTGCGTTTAGGCGTGAAGCAGACGGGGTGCGCGGGATTTGGTTACGTGCTGGATACCGTCAGCGAGCCGGAAAAGGACGATCTGTTGTTTGAAACGGAGGGCGCGAGGTTGTACGTGCCGCTTCAGGCCATGCCGTTTATTGACGGGACAGAGGTCGATTATGTGCGCGAAGGATTAAACCAGTTATTTAAATTTCATAACCCGAAAGCCCAGAACGAATGCGGCTGTGGCGAAAGCTTCGGGGTATAGGCGGTACTATGTCTCGTAATACTGAAGCAACTGACGATGTCAAAACCTGGACCGGTGGTCCACTGAATTATAAAGAAGGCTTCTTCACCCAGTTACAGACTGACGAGCTGGCAAAAGGCATCAGCGAAGAGGTCGTGCGTGCGATTTCCGCCAAGAGAAATGAGCCGGAGTGGATGCTGGAGTTTCGCCTTAATGCGTACAAAGCCTGGCTTGAGATGGAAGAGCCGCACTGGTTGAAAGCGCACTACGATAAGCTGAATTATCAGGATTACAGTTATTACTCTGCGCCATCGTGCGGTAACTGCGATGAGACGTGCGCGTCAGAACCGGGTGCAGTACAGCAAACCGGTGCGAATGCGTTTCTCAGCAAAGAGGTGGAAGACGCCTTCGAACAGCTTGGCGTACCGGTACGTGAGGGTAAAGAGGTGGCGGTGGATGCCATTTTCGACTCCGTTTCCGTTGCCACTACCTACCGGGAAAAGCTGGCGGAACAGGGCATCATCTTCTGTTCGTTTGGCGAGGCGATTCACGATCACCCTGAGCTGGTGAAGAAATATCTGGGCACCGTGGTGCCGGGTAATGACAACTTTTTTGCTGCGCTGAACGCTGCGGTAGCGTCTGACGGCACCTTCATTTATGTGCCGAAAGGCGTTCGTTGCCCGATGGAGCTGTCAACCTATTTCCGAATCAACGCGGAAAAAACAGGGCAGTTCGAACGCACCATTCTGGTGGCGGATGAGGGCAGCTACGTCAGCTACATCGAAGGGTGTTCTGCGCCAGTGCGCGACAGCTACCAGCTGCACGCGGCGGTGGTAGAGGTGATCATCCACAAAGATGCCGAAGTAAAATATTCCACCGTGCAAAACTGGTTCCCCGGCGATAACAACACCGGCGGGATACTGAACTTCGTCACCAAGCGCGCGCTGTGCGAAGGTGAAA
This sequence comes from Citrobacter sp. CK198, assembly GCF_030333295.1. Taxonomy (NCBI): domain Bacteria; kingdom Pseudomonadati; phylum Pseudomonadota; class Gammaproteobacteria; order Enterobacterales; family Enterobacteriaceae; genus Citrobacter; species Citrobacter sp. CK198. Next base: position 324,301 of record NZ_JAOWGE010000031.1, read on the forward strand.
ACAGCAAGATGTCGTGGACGCAGTCCGAAACGGGGTCGGCCATCACCTGGAAATACCCGAGCTGCATTCTGCGCGGCGATAACTCCATCGGTGAGTTTTACTCTGTGGCGCTGACCAGCGGTCATCAGCAGGCCGACACCGGCACCAAAATGATCCACATCGGTAAGAACACCAAATCGACCATTATTTCAAAAGGGATCTCCGCCGGGAATAGCCAGAACAGCTATCGCGGGCTGGTGAAGATCATGCCGACGGCAACCAACGCCCGTAACTTTACCCAGTGCGACTCAATGCTGATTGGCGCGGACTGCGGCGCGCACACCTTCCCGTATGTCGAGTGTCGTAATAACAGCGCCCAGCTTGAGCACGAGGCGACGACGTCGCGGATCGGTGAAGATCAGCTCTTTTACTGCCTGCAACGCGGCATCAGCGAAGAGGATGCCATCTCGATGATTGTTAATGGCTTCTGTAAAGACGTCTTCTCTGAACTGCCGCTGGAATTTGCCGTTGAAGCGCAAAAATTGCTGGCAATCAGCCTTGAACACAGCGTCGGTTAAGTATTAAGGAAAGCACATGTTAAGCATTAAAGATTTACAGGTCAGTGTGGAAGATAAAGCGATTCTGCGCGGTCTGGACCTCGACGTCAGACCCGGAGAAGTGCATGCCATTATGGGGCCGAACGGTTCCGGGAAGAGTACGCTTTCCGCGACGCTGGCGGGCCGTGAAGATTATGAAGTGGTTGGCGGCTCTGTCGAATTTAAAGGCAAAGATTTACTGGAACTGTCGCCAGAGGATCGGGCGGGCGAAGGCATCTTTATGGCGTTCCAGTATCCGGTAGAAATTCCTGGCGTCAGCAACCAGTTTTTCCTGCAAACAGCGCTGAATGCCGTGCGCAGCTATCGTGGTCAGGAGTCGCTGGATCGTTTTGATTTTCAGGATCTGATGGAAGAGAAAATCGCGCTTTTGAAGATGCCGGAAGATTTGCTGACCCGTTCGGTGAACGTGGGCTTCTCCGGCGGTGAGAAGAAACGTAACGATATTCTACAAATGGCGGTGCTGGAGCCGGAACTGTGCATTCTTGATGAGTCTGACTCCGGGCTGGATATTGATGCGCTGAAAATTGTCGCGGAAGGCGTCAACTCGCTGCGTGACGGTAAACGTTCATTCATTATCGTGACGCACTATCAGCGCATTCTGGACTACATCAAACCTGATTACGTCCACGTCCTGTATCAGGGGCGGATTGTGAAGTCCGGCGATTTCACTCTGGTCAAACAACTGGAGGAGCAAGGATATGGCTGGCTTACCGAACAGCAGTAACGCGCTGCAACAATGGCACCATCTGTTTGAGGCGCAGGGCGAATCCCGCTCGGCGCACGCGCAGCAGCATTTACAACAGATGCTGCGCCTGGGGCTGCCGACGCGTAAGCATGAAAACTGGAAATACACGCCGCTGGAAGGGTTGGTCAGTAGCCAGTTTGTCAGCCGTTTTGCCGAGGTTACTCAGGAACAGCGCGACGCGCTGGCGCTGGATATCGACGCTGTGCGTCTGGTGTTTGTTGACGGCCAGTTCAGCCCGCAGCTTAGCGACAGCGCTACAGCCAGCGGTTTCGACATTGCGATCAACGACGAACGTCAGACGCTGGCCACACCGGTTCAGCCGGAGGTTTTCCTGCATCTGACGGAAAGCCTGGCGCAGAGCGTGACGCACATCAGCGTTAAGCGCAACCAGCGGCCCTCTAAGCCGTTGCTGCTGATGCACATCACGCAGGGGCTGGAAGGCGATGAGGTCAACACTGCGCACTACCGCCACCACCTGGAACTGGCGGAAGGGGCAGAGGCGACGGTGATAGAACACTATGTCAGCCTTAACGCGGCACGGCACTTTACCGGAGCGCGTCTGACCATGAACGTGGCGGCGAATGCGCATCTGCACCACATCAAACTGGCGTTTGAAAACCCGGTGAGCCACCACTTTGCCCATAACGATATTCTGCTGGCGGCGGATGCAAGCGCGCACAGCCACAGTTTCCTGTTGGGCGATGCCGTGCTGCGACATAACACCAGCACCCAGTTAAACGGTGAAAACACTACGTTGCGGATTAACAGCCTGGCGATGCCGGTGAAAAACGAAGTGTGTGATACCCGTACGTGGCTGGAGCACAACAAGGGTTACTGCAACAGCCGTCAGTTGCATAAAACCATTGTCAGCGATAAAGGTCGGGCGGTATTCAATGGCTTGATCAACGTGGCGCAGCACGCCATTAAAACCGACGGACAAATGACCAATAACAATCTGCTGCTCGGTAAACTTGCCGAGGTGGACACCAAACCGCAGCTGGAGATTTACGCCGATGACGTGAAATGCAGCCACGGGGCGACGGTAGGACGGATTGATGACGAGCAGATGTTCTACCTGCGTTCACGCGGGATTGGAGAGCAGGATGCCAGACAGATGATTCTCTACGCGTTTGCCGCTGAGTTGACGGAAGCCCTCGGCGATGACGCGCTTAAACAACAGGTGCTGGCGCGAATAGGGCTTCGCCTGCCGGGAGGCATAGCATGACATTTCCCATCGAAAAAGTGCGGGCTGATTTTCCCGTCCTGACGCGTGAAGTCAACGGGCTGCCGTTGGCGTATCTGGATAGCGCGGCCAGTGCGCAAAAGCCCAACCAGGTGATTGACGCTGAGGCGGAGTTTTACCGTCATGGCTATGCGGCGGTGCACCGGGGCATCCATACGCTGAGCGCGCAGGCCACCGAGAAGATGGAAAATGTGCGTAAACAGGCATCGCTGTTCATTAACGCCCGTTCAGCGGAAGAACTGGTGTTCGTGCGCGGGACGACAGAGGGCATCAACCTTGTTGCCAACAGCTGGGGGCCGGAGAATGTTCGGGCTGGCGATAACATCATCATCAGCGAGATGGAGCACCACGCCAATATCGTCCCCTGGCAGATGCTGTGCGCGCGTACAGGGGCGGAACTGCGCGTCATTCCGCTCAATACGGACGGCACGTTGCAGCTGGATACGCTCCCGTCGCTGTTTGATGAGCGTACCCGACTGCTGGCTATCGCGCATGTGTCGAACGTGCTGGGAACGGAAAACCCGCTTCCTGAAATGATCGCGCTGGCGCATCAGTATGGCGCGAAAGTGCTGGTTGATGGCGCGCAGGCGGTAATGCACCATGCGGTGGATGTTCAGGCGCTGGATTGTGATTTTTACGTTTTCTCCGGGCATAAGCTGTATGGCCCCACCGGTATCGGCGTGCTGTATGTCCGGGAGGAACTGCTTCAGGATATGCCGCCGTGGGAAGGCGGCGGTTCGATGATTGCGACCGTTAGTCTGACGGAAGGGACGACCTGGACCAAAGCGCCCTGGCGTTTTGAGGCGGGGACGCCGAACACGGGCGGAATTATTGGCCTTGGCGCCGCCATTGAATACGTTTGCGCGTTAGGGCTGGCGGAAATCAGCGAATATGAACAAAACCTGATGCACTATGCGCTGGAACAACTGGCGGACGTGCCGGAGTTGACGCTATATGGCCCGGCTAACCGGCTGGGGGTCATCGCCTTTAATCTGGGCAAACACCACGCCTATGACGTGGGCAGCTTCCTCGACAATTACGGTATCGCCGTACGAACCGGCCATCACTGCGCAATGCCGCTGATGACGTATTACAACGTTCCCGCCATGTGTCGGGCGTCGATAGCAATGTATAACACCCATGAAGAAGTGGATCGTCTGGCAACCGGGCTAAAACGTATTCATCGCTTACTGGGATAACAGGGAGACGCTATGGCTGCGCTACCAGATAAAGAAAGATTGCTGCGTAATTTTCAGCGTTGCGCCAATTGGGAAGAAAAGTATCTGTACATTATTGAACTGGGGCAGCGTCTGGCGGAATTAAATGAGCAGGATCGTTGCCCGGAAAATAGTATTCAGGGATGTCAGAGTCAGGTATGGATTGTTATGCGTCAGAACGCTGACGGCGTTATTGAATTGCAGGGCGACAGCGATGCAGCAATAGTAAAAGGGTTAATTGCCATCGTCTTCATTTTGTATCATCAGATGACGCCACAGGATATTGTGAATTTTGATGTGCGGCCGTGGTTTGAAAGAATGGCGCTGACGCAACATCTCACGCCCTCCCGTTCACAAGGACTGGAAGCTATGATTCGCGCGATCCGCGCCAGAGCCGCAACTCTTAGCTAAACTGAAAAGACGTAGAACGCCAGATGGCGTACAGCTCTACGTGACTCGTAGGCCGGATAAGGCATTTAACCGCCATCCGGCAAAACGCCAGGGGGGTGGATATGAAACGTGCGTCTCTCATTGCAGTTACACTTTTCGGCGCTTACAGCGCATTTCAGACGGCCTGGGCAGTGGATTACCCCTTGCCGCCAGCAAACAGTCGCCTTGTCGGGCAGAATCAAACCTATACCGTGCAAGCGGGGGATAAAAACTTACAGGCGATTGCCCGGCGTTTTGATACTGCCGCAATGCTGATCCTGGAGGCAAATAATACCATCGCGCCGGTCCCTAAACCGGGGACGCCGATTATCATTCCATCTCAACTGTTATTACCCGATGCGCCGCGTGAAGGCATTATTGTGAACCTGGCGGAGTTACGACTCTATTATTTCCCGCCGGGTGAAAATAGTGTTCAGGTTTACCCCATCGGTATTGGTTTAGAGGGGCTGGAAACGCCGGTAATGGCGACGCGCGTCGGGCAAAAAATCCCGAATCCGACCTGGACGCCGACGGCAGGTATCCGCAAACGCTCGCTTGAACGCGGCATTACGCTGCCGCCGGTGGTGCCCGCCGGGCCAAATAACCCGTTAGGACGCTTCGCCCTGCGCCTGGCATACGGCAACGGTGAGTATCTCATTCACGGCACCAATGCCCCGGACAGCGTCGGGTTACGCGTCAGTTCCGGCTGTATTCGGATGAACGCGCCAGACATTAAAGCTCTGTTTGCGCAGGTCAGAACGGGAACGCCGGTACGGGTGATTAACGAACCGGTGAAATTCGCCGTGGAACCAAATGGAATGCGTTACGTTGAAGTACATCGCCCGCTGTCGCCTGAAGAGGAGCAAAACGTACAGACGATGCCGTATGTGCTGCCAGCAGGCTTTACGCAGTTTAAGGCGACTCAGGAGGTGGATGAGCGTCTGGTGGAAAACGCGCTGTATCGCCGGGCGGGATATCCGGTTGCCGTTACATCAGGGCAGGCGCCGATAGCTTCTGGCCGCTCAGTGGTGGAGTCCGCGCAAAACAGCCAACCCGGAAGCGGCGCTGAAAACCAGGCAACGCAGTAGCAGGGAAGGGAAAACACAGGCAAAAAAAATGGCGCACAATGTGCGCCATTTTTATTACACAGGTACTATTACTTACGGTATTTAGTAGCCTGGTTGTCCAGACGCTGGTTAGCGCGAGCTGCGTCGTCTTTAGCAGCCTGAACGTCGGAACGCATTGCGTTCACGTCGTTGCTCAGCTGGTCAACTTTAGCGTTCAGAGTCTGAACGTCAGAAGACAGCTGATCGATTTTAGCGTTGCTGGAGCAACCAGCCAGCAGAGTAGAACCCAGGATTACCGCGCCCAGTACCAGTTTAGTACGATTCATTATTAATACCCTCTAGATTGAGTTAATCTCCATGTAGCGTTACAAGTATTACACAAACTTTTTTAGGTTGAGAATATTTTTTTGACGGGAATGCACTTATTTTTGATCGTTCGCTCAAAGAAGCATCGAATTGAGCTAAAATGGCTAAAAAACCGAGTGAAAACAGAATCCTTCCATCGGATTCGTCTTAGATAATCTGCGATTAGATAGTGAAATCCGATTTGATTTTTTATTAAGAGTGGCTATCGATTAAATAAAAAAAGCGCCGCGAGGGCGCTTTTTATTCAGAAAATTAATTCACACAGGAATTATTACAGGACGTGAACAGATGCGGTGTTGGTCGTGCCGCTCGGTACCAGCGCGCCGGAAACCATGACCACAACGTCGCCTTTCTGGCCCAGACCGCTCTGTAGAGCGACTTCTTTACCCAGACGGTAGAAGTCGTCAGTAGAGTTAATTTCTTTCACCAGCTGCGGCACAATGCCTTTGCTCAGCACCAGCTGACGCGCGGTCACTTCGTTGGTGGTCAGCGCCAGGATGGTAGCGTCCGGGAAGTATTTACGCACTGCGCGAGCAGATTTACCGCCCTGAGTCGCAACGACAATGACCGGCGCTTCCAGTTTTTCGGCAGTTTCAACCGCGCCGCGGCACACCGCTTCGGTGATGCGCAGTTTACGGCTGTCGTTGTTGAAGTCCAGACGGCTGGTCATCACGCGGTCAGTACGCTCGCAGATGGTTGCCATGATGGTGACGGCTTCCAGCGGGTATTTTCCTTTTGCGGATTCGCCGGACAGCATCACTGCGTCGGTGCCGTCGAGGATGGCGTTCGCCACGTCGCCAGCTTCTGCGCGGGTCGGACGCGGGTTCTTGATCATGGAATCCAGCATCTGGGTCGCGGTGATAACGACTTTACGTGCGCGGATACATTTTTCGATGATCATCTTCTGCGCGAAGATAACTTCTTCAACCGGGATCTCAACGCCCATGTCGCCACGAGCAACCATGATGCCGTCAGACGCTTCGAGGATCTCATCGAAGTTGTTCAGGCCTTCCTGGTTTTCGATCTTGGAGATGATCTGGATGTTCTCGCCGCCGTGCGCTTTCAGGTGCTCACGAATTTCAACAACGTCAGAACGCTTACGGATAAAGGACGCGGCAACAAAGTCAACGCCTTGTTCGCAGCCGAAGATCAGATCCTGTTTGTCTTTTTCAGCCAGTGCTGGCAGCGCGATGGAAACGCCCGGCAGGTTAACGCCTTTGTTTTCGCCCAGGTCGCCGTTGTTCAGCACTTTACAGATAACCTTGTTACCTTCGATCGCGGTGACTTCCATGCCGATCAGACCATCGTCAACCAGTACGGTGTTGCCTACGGACAGGTCAGAAGTGAAACCTTCGTAAGTGACGGCAACCATTTCGCTGTTGCCGATAACGGATTTGTCCGTTGTGAAAGTGAAGGTCTGGCCCGCTTTCAGGGAGACGTCATTACCACCTTCCAGCTTAATGGTACGGATTTCCGGGCCTTTGGTATCGAGCAGGATTGCGGCTTTTTTACCGGTTTTGCTCATTACGTTGCGCAAATTCTTGATGCGCTGACCGTGTTCTGCATAGTCACCGTGAGAGAAGTTCAGACGCATAACGTTCATGCCTGCGTCCAGCATTTTGGTTAACATCTCTTCAGATTCGGTTTTCGGACCGATGGTGCAAACAATTTTCGTCTTTTTCATGACAGTCTTAGTCTTTAAGTTGAGAAGGATATGGAAATCTGGCTTCAGGGGCGCACGGCCTTGAAGCTAAACCTGTGTTGCGAAAGTGGTGTTGCCTCGCTCTAAGGATAGGTGACATCGAAAGAGCGTGCAGAGGAATGTGTGCTCGTGTTTCAGCCCAACGGGATGGCGTGTTTTTTAGTCGTTGAGTTTTGCAGTCCAATGCGCTGAAACCATTCAAGAGACAATTGGCGCGCATTATACGCTGAAATTTACACAAAAGGAAAATGAAAACAGCGTTTCAAAAAACATCTGTGCAGATTCACAACAAATTGTTATTAAAGCGTTAATTATGATCCTTGCGTTGTGCCGCCCGGGAAAGGGCGGCGTTGCGCAACTACCCGGCGAGCGCCTGAGCTAAATCGTCCTGCAAATCCTGAACATCTTCAATGCCCACTGACAGGCGAATCAATTGCGGGGTGATGCCATTCGCCAGACGCTGCTCAAGCGGAATAGAGGCGTGAGTCATGGTAAACGGCTGGCTGACGAGGCTTTCAACACCGCCCAGGCTTTCCGCCAGGGTAAATAATTTCAGCCGCGTGATAACGTCAGTGGCGCGCTGGTCATCGCCTTTTATGACGATGGAGATCATCCCGCCGAACTGTGACATTTGCTGGCGCGCAAGGGCATGCTGAGGATGCGACGCCAGCCCCGGATACCAGACGTGTTCTACCGCCGGATGTTTTTCCAGCCATTGCGCCAGCGTCAGCGCATTGCCGCTGTGCCGCTCAATTCGCAAGGCCAGCGTGCGAATACCGCGTAATGTCAGAAAACTGCTAAATGGGTCCAGTACGCCGCCGACGGCGTTTTGCAGATAACCCAGCTGTTGTGCGAGCGCCGGGTTGTCCCCGACGACCGCCAGTCCGGCGACGACGTCTGAATGGCCGTTCAGGTATTTCGTCGCGGAATGCACCACGATATCGAACCCCAGATCAAGAGGACGATGGATCAACGGCGAAGCGAAGGTGTTATCGGCCACGCTGATAAGCTGGTGGCGACGCGCGATATCGGCAATGGCCGCCAGATCGGCCAGTTTTAGTAACGGATTTGTCGGCGTTTCTACCCAGATCATGCGGGTATCAGGACGAATCGCGGCTTCAATACCGGTCAGATCGTCAGGTTTTACCCAGCTAACCTGTAGTCCGGCGCTGCGACGGCGCACATTTTCAATCAGTCGATAGGTGCCGCCATAGACATCGTCAATCGCCACCAGATGGCTGTCTTTATCGAGAAGTTCAAGCACGGTAGCGATGCCCGCCAGACCGGACGCGAAGGCATAACCTTGCGTACCGCCTTCCAGCTCGGCAATGGCGGTTTCCAGCGCATGGCGCGTTGGGTTGCCGCTGCGTGAATATTCATATCCGGTATGCTGACCCGGCGCGGGTTGCGCAAACGTCGATGTCGCATAAATCGGCGGCATAACGGCGCCGTGCGCGTCAGAAAAGGTTCCGCTATGGACGCTAAGTGTGGAATACGATTTCATGAGAGTTCCTTATTTATCCAGGCGGTTGCGCCAGTGGGTGAGCACATCGCTACGGGTGACCAGACCGAGGAACTGGTCGTTGTCGACAATCACAGCCACCTGGCCGCGATCAAAAATAGGTTTCAGCGCGCTTTCCGGTTCACGTTTATCAAGCCGGACTACCTCGCGCGTCATCGCTTCTTTTACCGGGAGGGAAAAACGCGGGTTATCGCCCTGAATATGCGTAATCAGATCCCATTCGTCGATGATGCCGATAAGCTGATCCTCCTGAAGAACCGGCAACTGCGAAATATCGTACAGGCGCATACGCGCCAGCACGGTCGCCAGCGTATCGTCCGGCGCGGCGGTCACGGTTGCCCCTTCGTCATGACGTAAGGCGATGAAGTCGCTCAGATCGCCAGCCTGTGGCCGGGTGATGAGCCCTTGCTGGCGCATCCAGTCATCGTTAAACATTTTCGAGAGATACTTATTGCCGCTATCGCAGGCGAAGGTCGCCACGCGCTTTGGCTGCGTCTGCGCCTGACAGTAGCGCAGGGCGGCGGCGAGCAGCGTACCGGTCGATGAACCGGCAAGGATGCCTTCGGTTCTGAGCAACTCGCGCGCCGTGGCGAAGGCGTCTTTATCGCTGATGCGAAAGGCCTGTGAAACGGATTCGATGTGGGCGAGCAGCGGAATAAAGTCCTCGCCAATCCCTTCAACCAGCCAGGAACCGGCGGTGCCGAATGTGCCTGTCTCGACCTGATCGGCAAGGATTGAACCGGCGGGGTCGGCCAGCACGAACTCCGTGTGCGGGGAGTGTTCGCGAAACCATGCCTGTAAACCGCCCAGCGTGCCGCCGGAACCGACGCCGACCACGATGGCGTCAATGCGGCCATCCATCTGGGCAAACAATTCGGGGGCGGTGGTGGAAGCATGCGCCAGCGGGTTCGCGGCGTTGTTGAACTGATCAATATAAAAGGCGCCGGGCGTCTCCTGCGCCAGACGGCGTGCGTAATCCTGATAATAGGCCGGATGACCTTTGTTGACGTCTGAGCGGGTTAATACCACCTGTGCGCCAAGCGCGCGCAAATGGAAGATCTTCTCACGGCTCATTTTGTCCGGCACGACCAGCGTCAGGGCATAACCTTTTTGCGCGGCGATCAGCGCCAGACCCAGCCCGGTGTTGCCCGCCGTCGCTTCAATAATCGTGCCGCCGGGCTTTAGCAGCCCCTGTCTTTCCGCTTCATTGATCATAGAAAGTGCGACGCGATCTTTAATCGAACCGCCCGGATTCTGGTTCTCCAGTTTCAAAAAGAGTTCGCTTACGCCGCTATTCAGCTTATGCAACTGAAGCAGCGGCGTATTGCCAATCAGTTCCGTTACGGAGTGAAACGTTGTCATGGTGAATATCCGTCAGTGAATAACATGACGAAATAATAGAGTTGCCAAAATGCACGCCTAAAGAATGTTTGTCTGTGAATAAGAACAGAATGGAATATAAAACGCTATTTGGATGGCAGGACGTTTAGCCGTGCGGTCGTCTGGCGGTGTTGATGGCCGAATGACCCTGTTTTTGTCGATTAATTCAACAGTTTACGCTGCTCACGTTAAGGATAATGCCGCTCCCCGCATAAAGGTTGCCGAAATTGTACTAAAGCCATTTTCCCGCGCTGCGCCTCTCTTATTCCTTGTGGATATATCAAATTCCTTTTTGGTCATTTAAAAGCAGAAATACCCTGATTACACTCGTTTGGACATCCATACTGCTAAACAGCTAAAAGCACTGGCAGGATAACCATAAGCAGCAGCGGATACGATAACGATATGATCGTCCTGAAAAATATTTCGAAAGTTTTTACGCCCGGCAAGCTGTCTATTACCGCAGTGGATAACGTTAATCTGACGGTTGAACAGGGACAAATTTACGGGATTATTGGCTACAGCGGCGCCGGAAAGAGTACGTTGATTCGTTTGCTGAACGGTCTGGAAAAACCGACCGTGGGCAGCGTGACCATCAATGGTCATGATATTTCAGCGGCGACAGGAGAGTCCCTGCGCCAGGCGCGGCTGAAAATCAGCATGGTGTTTCAGCACTTCAATTTGCTGTGGTCGCGTACCGTCAGCGAAAACATCGCTTTTTCTATGCAAATCGCGGGCGCGCCAAAAGCAAAAATCAAGGCGCGGGTGGCGGAGCTGATCGACCTGGTGGGATTAACCGGGCGTGAGAATGCTTACCCATCCCAGCTGAGCGGCGGGCAAAAGCAACGTGTGGGGATTGCCCGTGCGCTGGCAAATAACCCAGATGTGCTGCTCTGCGACGAGGCGACTTCCGCGCTGGACCCGCAAACCACCGATCAGATTCTGGATCTGCTGCTCGATATTAATCGCCGCTTCCAGCTCACGATTGTGCTTATTACCCACGAGATGCATGTGGTGCGCAAAATCTGCGATCGCGTTGCGGTGATGGAAAACGGCAGAGTGGTGGAGGAAGGCGATGTGCTGAACGTCTTTACTCATCCGCAACAGCCGATTACCCGGCAGTTTGTCCGCCAGGTAAGTCAGTATGCCGAAGAGGAAGCGTTTAACCCGCAGCTGGCGAGCGAGCTGGGCGGGACGGTGATTAAGCTGACCTTCACCGGGCACAGTACGCATCAGCCGATCGTAGGGGAGCTTACCCTGCGTTACGGCCTGCCTTTCAATATCTTACACGGCAAGATGACGCAAACCGCGCATGGCGTGTTTGGCCAACTGTGGCTGCACGTCGTGGCGACGGAAGAACAACTGAATAATATTCTGGCGGATTTGCGGCAGAGCGATATTGAAGGTGAGGTAGTACAACATGGTTGAGAATCTGTTTCCCCATCTGAAATGGGAACAACTTTTTGCGGCAACGCAGGAAACGCTCTATATGACGGCGCTTTCCGGTATCGCGACGTTTGTGCTGGGGATTGTACTGGGGCTGGCGCTGTTTTTGACCGCGCGCGGCGGGCTGTTTCAGAACCGCACGCTGTATAGCGTCATTTCTCTGGTGGTGAATATTTTTCGCTCGATCCCGTTCATCATTTTGATCGTCTTGTTGATCCCGTTTACCAAAGCGCTGGTCGGCACCATTCTCGGGGCGAACGCTGCGCTGCCGGCGTTGATTGTCGGGGCGGCACCGTTTTATGCGCGTCTGGTTGAAATCGCACTGCGCGAGGTTGACAGAGGCGTGATTGAAGCCACGCGTTCAATGGGCGCACGTCTCAGCACACTTATTTTTCGGGTTTTACTGCCTGAATCATCACCCGCACTAGTGTCCGGGATCACCGTGACGCTGATTGCGCTGGTCAGTTACAGCGCGATGGCCGGAGTGATTGGGGCAGGCGGTTTAGGGAACCTGGCTTATCTGGAAGGATTCCAGCGCAACCACAACGACGTCACGCTGGTGGCGACGGTGACTATCCTGATCATCGTCTTCATTATCCAGTTCTGCGGCGATGTGATCACCTCTCTGTTAGATAAACGCTAATAAAATACGGAAACCATTATCATGAAAAAATCACTGACATTACTCGCCGCAGCAACCTTAAGCGCCCTGAGCTTTGCCTCCTGGGCGGATACGCTGACCGTTGGCGCCTCTAACGTACCGCATGCGGAAATCCTTGAGCAGGCGAAACCAATTCTGGCGAAACAGGGGATCGATCTGGAGATTAAACCTTTCCAGGATTACATTCTGCCGAACACCGCGCTGGCCGGTCGTGAAATCGACGCCAACTACTTCCAGCATATCCCGTACCTGAATAGCGTGCTGAAAGATCATGCGGGTGATAAAACCTATGATTTCGTCAGCGCCGGGGCGATTCATATTGAGCCGATCGGCATCTACTCTAAAAAATACAAATCGCTGAAAGATCTGCCGGAAGGCGGCAGGATCATTATGCGTGACGCGGTCTCTGAAGAGGGACGTATTCTGTCGATTTTTGAAAAAGAGGGCGTGATCAAACTGAAGCCGGACGTGGATAAGGTCAGCGCGCGCATCAGCGACATCGTGGATAACCCGAAAAAACTGAAGTTCCTGCCGAACGTGGAAGCGGCGCTGTTACCACAGATGTACAACAACGATGAAGGCGATGCGGTGGTGATTAACGCCAACTACGCTATCGACGCAGGTCTGGACCCGGTTAACGATCCGATCGCCGTTGAGAGCGGTGAAAACAATCCGTACGCCAACATCATTACCGTACACCGTGGCGACGAGAAGAAAAAAGACATCGTGGCGCTGGTTGACGTTCTGCACTCAAAAGAGATTCAGGACTGGATCCGCACGAAGTACAAAGGCGCGGTGATTCCGGTCAATAACTAATACCACGTAGTGCCGGATAGCGTGACGCTTATCCGGCCTATAAAAGGGCCTGGCCGAACGGGTGAGCAAGTTACAGAGTGTGAGGTGACGGATATCGGTTAAGTTGAATAGTCACTCTGTTTATTTGTTTGATTTATTTGAGTTTTGTCTTCATGGTTAGAGTGATATATGCTGTTTGTTTGTGCTGGCGATGAGAGACAATAATGGGAAACCTGACAAAAGACGACGAACTGTACCGTGAGATGTGCAGAGTGGTTGGCAAAGTGGTTCTGGAGATGCGCGACCTGGGGCAAGAGCCGAAGCATATCGTGATTGCGGGAGTGTTACGAACCGCCATGGCGAACCAGCGACTCCAGCGCAGCGAACTTGAAAAACAGGCGATGGAAACGGTTATCAAAGCCCTGGCAGGATAATTCTCTCAGGGATGGCGCTCGCTTCGTCATCCCTTATTCCCGGTATTTAAACTCTTCACCTTGTAAATAATCAGATATCGCGTTTATATTAATATCGATATGTATATTAATATATAACGAAGGCGATTGATATTAATAATGGGAACGAGGTCACATTTATAATTATTAATAGATTGCCGTGTTTTATTTCCCCTAAATGATAATAAATATCACTCCGCTTTTATTATTTCACTTCCGGTTTTTAATTGATAACGATCAAAGTTAATAGCACTGAATAACCACATTATTTATGTGCCTAACTCTTTAGGATTAGTCTATTTGTATTTAATGATATGACGTATGCGATCCGGTTAGGGCAAAACATCGGGTGTTGTCAGCACTGTGTTTGCGAAGAGGATGCGAAATAAATGAACCAGGTCGAACGTCCAATATTAGATTTTGGCTTAACGCGGCTCGAATTTCTGCGTATATCAGGAAAGGGTCTGGCAGGATTAACTATCGCTCCCGCGCTGCTGTCACTTTTTGGCTGCAAACAGGAAGACGTTGATAGCGGTACGGTAGGACTGATAAACACGCCCAAAGGGGTATTAGTGACCCAACGCGCCCGCTGCACAGGCTGCCATCGCTGCGAAATCTCCTGCACCAATTACAACGATGGCGCCGTGGGCTCGTTCTTCTCCCGCATTAAGATTCACCGTAATTACTTCTTTGGCGACAATGGCGTCGGCTCCGGCGGCGGTCTGTACGGCGATTTAAACTACACCGCAGATACCTGTCGCCAGTGTAAGGACCCGCAGTGCATGAAGGTCTGCCCAATCGGCGCAATTACCTGGAAACAGGACGATGGCTGCATCGCGGTTGATCATAAGCGGTGTATTGGCTGTAGCGCCTGCACCACTGCCTGCCCCTGGATGATGGCTACCGTAAACAGCGAAACGAAAAAATCGTCAAAATGTGTTTTATGCGGCGAGTGCGCCAGCGCCTGTCCAACAGGGGCGCTGAAAGTTATCGAGTGGAAAGATATTACTGTTTGAATCTTGCAAAGGAAAACATTATGGCTAACGGTTGGACAGGTAATATATTACGGGTCAATCTTACAACAGGCGATATTACCCTCGAAGATTCCAATAAATATAAAAAATTTGTCGGTGGAATGGGGTTCGGCTACAAAATTATGTATGACGAAGTCCCGCCAGGCACGAAACCTTTCGATGAAGGAAATAAACTGGTATTTGCCACCGGCCCGCTGACCGGATCTGGCGCGCCCTGTAGTTCCCGCGTCAATATCACTTCGCTCTCTACGTTTACTAAAGGTAATTTGGTTGTCGACGCGCATATGGGCGGCTTCTTTGCGGCACAAATGAAATTTGCCGGGTACGACGCGATTATTATTGAGGGTAAATCCGCTTCGCCTGTGTGGATCAATATTAAAGATGACAAGGTCAGCCTCGAAAAAGCAGATTTTCTGTGGGGCAAAGGGACGCGCGCCACGACCGAAGAGATCTGCCGTATGACCAGCCCGGAGACCTGCGTGGCGGCCATTGGTCAGGCGGGTGAAAACCTGGTGCCGCTCTCCTGTATGCTCAACAGCCGTAACCACAGCGGCGGGGCGGGAACCGGCGCGGTGATGGGGTCGAAAAACCTCAAGGCCATTGCCGTTGAAGGCACCAAAGGGGTCAATATTGCCGATCGCAAAGAGATGAAGCGGCTGAATGACTACATGATGACGGAGCTGATTGGCGCCAATAATAATCATGTTGTGCCGAGCACCCCGCAGGCATGGGCGGAATTTTCCTCACCGGCCTCGCGCTGGACGGCGCGTAAAGGTTTGTTCTGGGGGGCCGCAGAGGGCGGGCCTGTTGAAACCGGCGAGATCCCGCCGGGTAATCAAAATACGGTCGGCTTTCGCACCTATAAATCCGTGTTTGACTTAGGTCCGGCGGCTGAAAAATACACCGTGAAAATGAGCGGTTGCCACTCATGCCCGATCCGCTGCATGTCGCAGCTCAATATTCCACGGGTAAAGGATTTTGGCGTACCGAGCACCGGGGGGAATACCTGCGTGGCAAACTTTGTCCATACCACGATCTTCCCGCACGGCCCGAAAGATTTTGACGACAAGGACGATGGCCGCGTTATCGGTAATCTGATCGGCCTGAACCTGTTTGACGACTACGGTATCTGGTGTAACTACGGGCAGTTGCACCGTGACTTCACGTATTGCTACAGCAAAGGCGTGTTCAAGCGCGTGCTTCCGGCTGAGGAATATGCGGAGATCCGCTGGGATCAACTGGAAGCGGGCGATCCCAACTTTATCAAGGATTTCTACTATCGCCTGGCGCATCGCAAAGGAGAGTTGAGCCATCTTGCGGATGGTTCATACGCCATTGCCGAGCGCTGGAATCTGGGTGAGGAATACTGGGCGTACGATAAAAACAAACTGTGGTCGCCGTTTGGCTATCCGGTACACCATGCTAACGAAGCGTCGGCGCAGGTGGGGGCAATTACCAACTGCATGTTTAACCGTGACTGCATGACCCACACCCACATCAACTTTATTGGTTCTGGTTTACCGCTGAAGCTACAGCGAGAGGTCGCGGCGGAACTGTTTGGTTCTGAAGACGCCTACGACGAGACTAAAAATTACACGCCGATCAACGCGGCGAAAATCAAGTATGCCAAATGGACGCTGCTCAAAGTTTGCCTGCATAACGCCGTGACGCTGTGCAACTGGGTCTGGCCGATGACCGTTTCGCCGTTGAAGAGCCGAAATTATCGTGGGGATCTGGACCTGGAAGCGAAATTTTTCCAGGCGGTGACCGGGGATGAAACCACCCAGGCGAGCCTTGATTTAGCCGCAGAACGTATCTTCACGCTCCATCGCGCCTATACCGTCAAACTGATGCAGACCAAAGACATGCGCAATGAACACGATCTCATCTGTTCGTGGGTTTTTGACAAGGACCCCAACATTCCGGTGTTCACTGAAGGGACTGACAAAATGGATCGCGACGATATGCGTGAATCCCTGACGCTCTTTTATACCGAGATGGGCTGGGACCCTGAACTGGGATGCCCGACGCGAGAAACGTTGCATCGCCTCGGTCTTGAGGATGTCGCCGCCGATCTGGCCGCGCAGAATCTGCTGCCAGCGTAAGGAAGGTGAGATGAGTCATTCAGAGGGCGAACACTCCACGCCTGAGGTGGATATTGAAAAGCGGCAGTGGCTGCAAGGCTTACATCAGCATGAAAGGCGAGTGGATGAACCAGCGCCTCCCGCGAGTCCGGCAGAGATCATGGCGGAGTTCATCCGCCAGCATTCTGCTTCAGGCCAGCTGGTGGCTCGCGCGCTTTTCCTGCAACCGCCGTATTCAGTGGAGGAAGAGGCGTTAACGCCGCTGCTGGAGACGCTGCTTCAGAGCGAGACGGGGGCGGATATCGCCTGCGTACAGGGTGCTCAGGATGATTATTACTACTCGACGCAAACCATGACCGCTAACTATGCCGACATGTGCGTGCAGGTGGTGGAGAACGATATTTGCCGGGCTATCGCACAGGCGGTGCGTTTTGATTGCCAGACCTATCCGCGACCCTACAAGGTCGCCATGCTGGAACAACCGCCATACCGCTTTGCGCCGCAGCAAATAGAGACAGCCCTTGCCGCGATCGACACGCACCCGGATTACGCGGATATTCGCCGTGTGGCGTCGTCCAACGACGTGCCGTATCTGTTTAGCGAACGTTTTATGAGCTACGGCAAGGCATATGGCTTATGCGAATGGCTTGAGGTTGAGCAGTTTCAGAATCCCTGATTGTTCAGGGTGATGTCATGGAAAGCGTGGGCGATCGCTGCCACCGGATTAGAGGATAACCAGATGTCCTTCACTCGACGAAAATTTGTGCTTGGTATGGGGACGGTGATTTTTTTCAGCGGGCCCGGCCAAAATTTGTTAGCGAACACGAAGAATAGCAAAGCGGTGCGTTATGCCATGATTCATGACGAATCCCGGTGTAACGGCTGCAATCTCTGCGCCCGGGCGTGTCGCAAGACCAACCATGTTCCGGCTCAGGGCAGTCGTTTATCCATCGCGCATATTCCTGTTTCGGATAATGAAAACGAAACCGTTTATCACTATTTCCGCCAGTCCTGCCAGCACTGTGAAGATGCGCCCTGTATTGATGTTTGCCCGACTGGTGCCTCCTGGCGTGATGAGCGCGGTATTGTGCGGGTAGATGAATCGCGCTGTATCGGCTGTAGCTACTGTATAGGCGCTTGTCCGTATCAGGTGCGTTATCTCAATCCACAAACCAAAGTGGCGGATAAATGCGACTTTTGCGCCGAATCTCGCCTGGCAAAGGGGTTCCCGCCGATTTGCGTGAATGCTTGCCCGGAGCACGCATTGATTTTTGGTCGTGAAGACAGCCCGGAAATTCAGACCTGGCTGAAGGAGAACAAATTCTATCAACACCAACTCGCAGGCGCCGGAAAACCGCATCTGTATCGCCGGTTCGGTCAACATTTGATTAAAAAGGAAAATGTATGAACGCGTCGCAGAATGCTGAACAGTTCCATGCCCAACTGGCGAACTATGTCCCCGTGTTTTCTCCCGAATACTGGCCTGTCTGGTTAGTCATCGCCGGACTGATGCTGGTAGCGATGTGGCTGGTGTTGGGGCTGCATGCCATGCTGCGGTTTCGCGCCGCCAACAAAGCCGCGGCCGGTCACGGTGAAAAGGTTTACCTGTACTCAAAAGCGGTGAGATTGTGGCACTGGTCGAACGCGCTACTGTTTGTGCTCCTGCTCGGCAGCGGGCTGATCAATCATTTCTCGCTGGTTGGCGCGTCGGTGATGAAGAGCCTGCTGACGGTGCATGAGATCTGCGGTTTTCTGCTGCTGGCGTGTTGGCTGGGTTTTGTTTTGATCAACATGCTGGGCGGCAACGGACACCATTATATTATTCGCCGCGAGGGCTGGATTGGCCGGGCGATGAAGCAGACCCGCTTCTATCTGTTCGGCATTATGCAGGGTGAGGAACATCCGTTTCCCGCCACCACACAGTCTAAATTCAACCCGTTACAGCAGGCCGCTTATCTCGGGGTGATGTACGGCCTGGTGCCGCTGTTGCTGATAACCGGACTACTGTCGCTTTATCCGCAGGCGGCGGGCGATCTGTTCCCCGGCGTGCGTTACTGGCTGTTGCAGGCGCATTTCGCGTTGGCGATCGTTAGCCTCTTTTTTATCTTCGGTCATCTTTACCTTTGCACGACAGGTCGTACTCCCGGTGAGACCTTCCGCTGCATGGTTGATGGCTATCATCGGCACTAACGGATGATCATTACGCGAGAGGATTTACGTACCTGGCGAGTCGGGCCCGTCATGTATCGTTGGTTTGTCCGTCGCTTTCCGAATGGCGGCAGCTACGCCGATGTGCATCGGGCGCTGAGCAGTGAAGGCTATCTCGACTGGGCAAATAGCCTGGTGGAATATGCCTGGTCACGCTGGCTGGATGAGGAGAGCTTTGCGCGTCAGGATATCAGCGCGATGGACAGCCTGGTGAGTGCGCAGTCGCACCACGGTAATAGCGAACACATTGCCTGCGCGGACGATAACGTTCATCTGGGATGTGCGGGCGATAACGTCAAAATTGCCAGCGTGGGGTACGCTTCGCAGATTGCCAGCGCGGGGTACTGCGCGCGCATTGGCAGCGCAGGCTACAACACGCATATAGGTTGTTCCGGCGATCGCGCGCGGGTGGCGGTGGCAGGGAACTCAACCCGCGTAAGCTGCGCCGGTGACGGGAGTCGTATTGCCAGTGCGGGAATGCGGGTGCGCATCAGCACGCTGGGTGACAGGAGCAATATTGCCAGCAATGGCGATCTGGCGCAGGTTGTCAGCTTTGGCGCCAATGCCAGAATTGCCAACAGCGGAGAGAATGTCCATCTCGTTACCAGCGGTGACAATGCGGTTATCGCCAGCACCGGGCACGTTGACTCCCTGATACTGGGGCCCGGCGGCTGTGCCGCGCTGGCGTACCACGATGGTGAACGTACCCGTTTCGCCGTCGCCATTGAAGGCGAGAACAACATACGCGCCGGGGTAAAATATCGCCTCAACGAACAACATCAGTTTGTTGAGTGTTGAGCCGTTTATCGGATGGCGAATCGTCGACGGGTGAATCTCTCCAGGCCAAAACAGAGCAGGTAATAGACCAGTCCGGTAAAGATAAAAATGGCCGCCGGGTAAATCTGTACCCGGTTATTCACCTGACCGGCGACGGTAGTCAGTTCAGGAACATTAACGATAAACGCCAGCGACGTGTCTTTCAGCAGGCCGATAAAAATGCCGGTCAATGACGGCATTACATTGCGTAGCACCTGGGGAAGCAGAATGAGCCATAATGCCTGAAACGGGCGAAATCCCTGCACTACCGAGGCGTCGTACTGCCCGGCAGGAAGCGCGTTTATGCCAGCATAAACGGAGTGCATCACCGATGCCGCAGTAAACCAGGCCAGCGCCAGCGTGACGGTAACTGCGCCGGGAATATCGCTTCCGGTAAGCATTGGCAGCAAATACCACATCCAGAAGATCACGAAGATCAGCGGAATGCCGCGAATAAATTCCGCCCAGAGAAACAGCCCATTACGGATAACGCCCGGAAATCGCCAGGCAAGACAGGCGAGAACCACCCCGCCGGGAAGCGCCAGCACGCCAGCACCCAGCGCCATCAACAACGTGAGAAGCACGCCGCCGGGTTGACCATCAGCAGCGCGTCCCCACAGCAGGTAATCCAGATTGTCGGTAATGACCGAAATATTAGCGATCATGGTGTGGACTCCTGAGGCTGAAAATACGCGTTTGGGGCCTCACTCTTTTGGCCGGGGCGGGGTTTAGCCGCGCCAGTAGCAGACCCAATACAATGCCGGTCAGCAAATAGAGCGCGGTGCCGACGGCAAAGGCTTCCAGAGCATGGGCGTTATAGCTTTCAATTTGTCGCACCTGATAGGTCAGTTCGGCAAAGCCGATACCGCTGGCAAGCGATGAGAGTTTCATCAGGTTAAGGTATTGCCCCACGATGGGTTGCCAGGCGTTTGCCAGCCCCTGGGGGAGCAGAATATGGCGGAGGGTCGTCCACGCGGAAAAACCTTGCGATACCGCGGCCTCTCGCTGCCCGGCGGATACCGCCTGCAACCCCGAGGCGATCTCCTCAACCAGGAAGGCCGATGTGAATACCCCCAGCCCCCATGCGGAGCAGAGAAATTCTGGCGTCAGCCACCAGACATCGCCAGGCAGGATCGACCAAAAATGATCGGTATTAACGAAATCAATCACGCCACGGGGCAGAAAATTCCACGCTGCGAAGTACCAGAACATCAACTGCACGAGCAGAGGCGTATTGCGAAACAGCGAGACCCAGGCGGCGACCAGATGGCGACCGAATGCGTTGCCGGAGAGACGTAGCGCGAGCAGGATAATCGCCAGCAGTGTCGATAGCAAAACGCCTGCCAGCGTGACCCAGAGCGTGGTCAAAAAACCCGAGATGACCCATTGCAGAGGTTGCCCGCTCAGCACCCCCTGCCAGTCCAGAGTAAGCATTATAACGATGACTCCTGGTGTAACGGATCGAGCACTTTCTTCAGGAAGCGCTGGGTTCTGGGGTGCTGCGGACGGGTAAAAAATACTTCCGGCGAGGCGACTTCCAGAATATCGCCGCCATCGATAAACACGACACGGTCGGCAATTTCGCGCGCGAAGTGCATCTCGTGCGTAACGACGATCATGGTGATCCCGCTGTGGGCAAGGTTCTTCATGACCTGTAAGACTTCGCCGATCATTTCCGGGTCCAGCGCGGATGTTGGCTCATCAAAAAGGATAATTTGCGGAGAGGAGGCCAGCGCGCGGGCAATGGCGACGCGCTGCTGCTGTCCACCAGAGAGCTGGGCGGCAAATGCGTCGGCTTTTTCAGCCAGACCCACCTGGTCCAGCAACTCGCGGGCTCGCTGCCGGGCGGCCTCTTTATTCCAGCCATGCACATATTCCAGCGCCAGCGTAATGTTCTGCTGCGCCGTCAGATGGGCGTAAAGGTTGAATTGCTGGAATACGAATCCAATGCGGCTGCGTAACTGGCGCAGCGCTGCGCCCTTGAGCTGACCAATGGGCTTATCATCGATAAAAATATCGCCGCCGCTTAATGACTCAAGCTGGTTGATGAGTCGAATAAGCGTGGATTTTCCCGAACCGGATGGCCCAAGGATGGTAACGACTTCTCCGGGTTCCACCGTCAGATTGACACCGTTTAATACCCGGTGCCCGTCGTACTGTTTGATCACATCGCGCAGTTCAACGCGCGCCTGACGCAAATGCGTAAAATCCGCAGCCGAAGCTGCGGAGCGGGTAAACAAACCTGAGAGCATATTACTTCGCTTCTATTTTAAAGGCGCGCGGCTGTGGATTTTTGGTTTCGGGGCCGAACCAGACGTCATAGATTTTAGCCGCCTGTCCGGTGGACTCGAGCTTCAGCAGTTCATCGTTCACCGCCTTTAACAGCGCGGGTTCGCCTTTTTTCACCCCGACGCCGATTTCCTCTTTGCTCAGCAGGTCGGGTAGGATTTTAAAGTTGGCTTTGTCTGGCGCCCCGCTTAACAGGCCCGCCAGAATGGTGCTGTCCTGGGTGATCGCCTGAACGTTGCCATTACGCAGCGCGGTCAGCGCCAGCGGGATATCATCATAGGCCAGCACGCGGGATTGCGGGAAACGCTGGTGCAGCGCCTGTTCCCCCGTTGTTCCTTTCACCGCGCCAATTCGCGCGCGGCTGTACTCATCCAGCTTGTCGGGGGAGGTCGCCGGAACCAGGAATTGTTGCCCGGTGACAAAATAGGGAACGGAAAAGTCGATAACCTGGGCGCGCTCCGGGGTGATGGTAATATCCGCGACGATCAGATCGGCCTTACCCGATTGCAGTAACGGGATACGGTTGGCTGGGTTGGTGGCGACCAGTTCCAGTTTGACTCCCAACGATTTGGCCAGCGCTTCGGCAAAATCAACGTCGTAGCCAACGATTTTATGCGTTTGTGGATCGACGGAGCCAAACGGCGGGTTTGCATCGAACGTGGCCACTTTCACTACGCCGGCGGCTTTAATATCCGCCAGTTGATCGGCCTGGGCGGGTAACGCGGCAATACCGGATGCGAATAGCGCACTGAATGCCAGTAATGTTTTTTTAGTGCTGTGAATTGTCGTTGCCATCATCTTCTTTGATATCCCTGTAGAGACGCTAAATAATTCATGTCGCGGTCAAAAAGGCCGCTGCATTCGCGACATGATTGGGTTTGTCTTTTTACGCTCCCACAACTCGCCGTCGTCACCAAATAAGAAAAGATTCTTATCTATATACAAAAAGATATTAGTAAAACAGATGTTAATGGTCGGTGAATTAAGATGGGATGGTCTAATGCAATAAATGCACAAGGATGGCAGGATTTCGTATTTCATTTTTTCACGCGAATGCGCTGCAATAAAACGCATCCAGCATACAGACAGAGGGGCGGAGAAGATGAATGGGTTTAAACGTCTTTGGCATACTGTGGTGAAAGCACGTCCACAGACCCGACAGTACGATGCGGAGCCTCATCTTCAGCGTATTGTTGAGTCTGTTCTTCCTGTCGCCAGCCTGTATGGCGTGGATATCGCCAACATTGATCCGGAGTGGTTCCGTGATAAAACAGAACGCTGAACATCGACAAACGCGCGAGGCATACTGGAACGAAATCTGCGCGCTTTCTGCGGCTTAATCCTGAATAAAAAAACCGGCATTACGCCGGTTCTGTCGTTATATTTTGCAGGCATCGCCGCAGTCATCATCCGCAATAACCGCCTGGGCTTTTTTATCTGCGTCTTCCAGACGTTCAGCGTTACGCTCTTGCGCTTCCTCCAGCCCGTCAAAGACCAGATTGTCGAGATCAATATCCATCAATCACCTGTTTAGTTCAGTGTTTGTCAGCTTTCCAGTATAGGGCAAAATCTGTGATTGATGCACCTTGCGCTATTGGCGATCGGTGCGGTTGCCAGCAGGGAAAGCGGAAATCCCGCCATCCCTGCCAATAGGTTACTGCTCGGTGAGTTCCATATCCGCGATAAAGGGGAGATGATCGCTTGCCGACGACCAGGTGAAGGCAGGGGAGTTATGCGGAATGTCTATCTTCTTCACATCCCATTTTTGCCCCTTGAAAGTGAAGATGTGGTCAATATCAATCGCCGGGTTAACCGCAGGCCATGTACGATAATCCGTCCCCTGTTTCTCAACCGGATTAAAGAAATAGCCAATTTCTTTTAACGGCTGTTCGTCACGGGTAGAGTTGAAATCGCCAGCCAGAATTTTTATTGAAGAGGCGATATCTTTAAAATCGGATGACGCATCGCCAATACTGACATCCAGCAGATGGCGGACTTGCTCAATTCGCATGGTGGGATCTTTTTGCCAGTCAAGGTGGGTAACCATGACCAGTACCGGCGTATCGAAACCTGGAACCTCAATTTGCGCCAGTAATGCTACCCGTTGTTCTGCATCGCCTGAGGGTAAATTGATAACCTGAGTATGCTGAATTTTGTATTTCGATAAAATGCCGAGCCCGTATTCACCACCGTCAAAATCCAGCGCCTTACCAAAGGCATAGTGATAGTTATTTGCATCAGCGATCGTTTTCAATTGATCAATCTTTTGGCTTCTTGCGGTTTTATTATCAACCTCTGGAACCGCAATGATATCAGCTGCAATTTTTTTGATAGCGGCGTTAAGCGACGTGAAATCAGCTACATTTTCGGACGCTTCATTTTTGCCGATGTTATAGGTCGCAATTCTTAAATGAGGCTTGTTGCTTTCATAAATCTTATCCGGGACACCGCCTTTCTGAACGGCGAGAATTTCATTACCGGCAAGTTTTTCACTGGCTATAGCGTGCGTGGAAAGGCAGCTTAGCGCGAGGAATGTCAGTGTAAAGATGTTTTTCATAACGAATAGAGGCCTTGTTTATTTGCTGTTGTCGCCACTATAACGCGCATAAAAATGGGTTACTGTGAGACTTTGCACAAACTTATATTGTTTTGCGAAATAAGTGATTAAAGTACATTCACCAGTATTTTAAATGTGAATGAAGGCCGTAACGGTTTACTTGACCCGCAGGGCCTTTCGGGTAACTGTATGTAATGTTGTAAAAATCTGAATTTCACCTGTAAAAAAAGGAATAACGAAGAGATGTATGGCCGTGAGTATCGAAACGGGCGTCGTCACATGGCGCCGTTTTTAGCAATCTCTTGCATTACTCTGCTGTATGGCGCGAAAGGGTATGCCAGGCCGGATATGGAGCCGCTGGGGCCGAATATCGCCGATCGGGGTTCTGCGTTTTACCATTTCAGGGTTGAAAATTTCGACTCCGCCGACGGAAAAAGGCACTACAAGGTCTGGACCGGCGTTCCTGATAAAACGCCGCCAGCGTCGGGTTATCCGGTTCTGTATATGCTGGATGGCAACGCGGTGATGGACCGCCTGACGGAGGACTTGCTGAAACAACTGGCGGAAAAAACGCCGCCCGTTATTGTCGCCATCGGCTACCAGACCCGCTTACCCTTTGATCTGAACGGCAGAGCCTATGATTATACGCCCGCGCTGGAAGTGAAAAGCGGGGCGGAGGGGCGCTACCGTCGACCGGGTGGCGGCAGTGGGGACTTCCGTCGACTGCTGGAGACGCGTATCGCGCCGCAAACGGAACAAGGGATCAACATCGATCCTGAACGACGCGGCGTATGGGGACACTCCTACGGCGGCTTATTCGTCCTTGATTCGTGGCTGTCGTCGTCATTTTTTCGGTTTTACTACAGCGCCAGCCCATCGCTGGGAAGAGACAATTCCTCGTTGTTAACCCGGTTAACCACAATGGATGCCGCAAAAAATTGCCATAAGCGTTTATTTTTCATGGAAGGTTCCGCTTCACCGGGGAAAAACGCGCAGACTCCGGTTTCCGGTATCCTGAATAAAACCCGCGACGCCGTTTCCGCCCTGCAAAAAGACGGGCTTGCGGTTGCCTGGTGGAATTACCCGGGATTGACGCACGGACCGATGTTCACCGCCTCTTTTCAGAGTGCATTACTGAATATGAGCGCGGAGGAGACTCCCGGGGCAGCGCGCTGCGATTAACCGGGCAGTGAGTGAAGAGGGCGGCGGGAAGCCGCCCTTAGCCATTACGCTATGATGCGAGTCTGATGGTCGTCAGAAGTGCAGCCCCACCTGCATGTAGTAGGTGCGGCCAGGTTCGTTATAGGTGTTCGCACCGGCTCCCCACAGATACGCGCCCGTGGTGGCGTTACCGGTGGTCTGGGCATTCCCTTCACGGAAGTGGCGCTTGTCGAACAGGTTATCGATCCCTGCGGTCACATCCACATATTTCGTCACCGCGTAAGTCGCACTCATGCCCACCAGCGCATAAGGCGATACCTGTCGGGTTTCGCTGCCCGAAGTGGGGTTCCCTTGATAAGTGTATTTTTTCGGTTTCTGGCGGCCGTACCACGTCAGCGTACCCTGCACCGACAGATCGTTGGCGGCCTGCCACTCCAGCGTTGAGTTGATGGTGTATTTGGGAATAACCGACAGGTAATCTCCGCTCTTCTTATTCTTGTTCTCGATGATATAGGTGAAGTTATTTTTCATCTTCAGCGTATCGGCGAGCGGGAAATTGAACGTCCCTTCCAGCCCCTGAACGACGGCTTTTGGCACGTTTTCCCATTGATAAATATTTGCGGAGGTGGCTTTGCCCGCAACCGAGTCACCGGCTGCAATCTTGTCATGGTAGTCGTTGCGATACCAGGTCAGCCCGGCCTGCACTTCATCATGATTATATTCAATCCCTACCTCTTTATTGACGCTGGTTTCTGCTTTCAGATCGCGGTTGCCTTGCAGATAGCAGGCGCCGCCGCCGTAGCATCCCTGGCCTTTACTGAATAACAGGTAGTTGGGGTTGGTCTGATACAGATTTGGTGCTTTCCATGCGCGGGCAATACCCAGTTTTAACGTGAAGTCGCCGCCCAGTTCCTGGGAGAGGTTCAGTGACGGACTCCAGTTACTGCCGCTAATACTCTGGTGGTTGAAGCGAACGGCAGGGGTCAGACGAGTGCTGTCCGTCAGTTCAAGGTTATCTTCCGCAAAGATGCCGTAAATATCCGCTGAGCTGTATTTGCTGCGCCCGGTATCGGCAATCCCCGGAACCGAGCCCCCGCCGGTGGTGGATTCGGTATTTGACGACGGATCTTTCATCGCCTGGTGGTTAAATTCTGCGCCAAAGGTCAGCGTCTGGCTAACCCACAGGTCAAGCGGGATATTCACTTCCGAGTGCAGGTTGGTGTCATACAACGAAATGGTCGAGAACCCTTCATTTGACGGGCTGAAAATCCCCGAGATGCCGCCAGAGAGGCCTTCATTGAGGCGGGTATTACGCGTTTTTTCAAACTGTACATAGTTATTGGTGGTGACGCCGCTGTCCCAGGCGCCGGTATATTTCAGGCTGAGCGTCTGGCGGTAGAGAACGTTTGTTTCTTTGCCATAATATTTTTTTACCAGCGCGTTGCTGTTGGTGTTTTGCGTATCACCGGCATACAGGTTGCCGTGGCGACTGTAGCCGGCCCCCAGTTCCAGCGCCTGCATCGGCATAAATTCCCAGCGCAGAGCTGAATTGATGTCTTTATTGATAAAACCTTCACGGCCAGCGGGGTAGCTACCGGCATAAGAACCGATACGCGGGGTCGTGTGGTTTTCGTTGATATCCTGGGCATCAGCCTGCGTTTTATTCCAGTTACCGTAGACTCGCAGGGTCAGATTATCCGCCAGCGCGCCGCTTAAACTGCCGTTATAGCGTTTGGTGCTGCCTTCGGATTTGTGCTGTGGAAAGTTGTAATAGGTATTTAAACTGCCGTGCCATTCGTCCGTCGCCGGTTTGGTGATGATATTGACGACCCCGCCCATTGCGCCACTGCCGTACATCGCGGCGGCCGGGCCACGGATGACCTCAATACGTTCGATCATTTCTGGCGGCACCCAGTTGGTGTCGCCACGGGTATCACGCTCATCGCTCCAGCCATAGCGCACCGAGTTGCGGCTGGAGACAGGCATACCGTCAATCAGAATCAGAGTGTTCTCCGGCCCCATGCCGCGGATATCAATCTGGCGGTTATTCCCGCGTTGTCCGCTGTTAGAGTTCCCGGTGAGATTGACGCCCGGCATGGTGCGAATGATCTCAGCGACGTCGCGCTGTATCGGCCGTTTTTTAATGGCCTCGCTGTCAATGATAGAGACGCCGGGGGCCTGGAGCGTCTGTTCTTTGGCCGTCACGACCATGGTTTCGCCGCTGTTTATTTCTTTGTCGCGGGCAGCCTGTTTCTCAGGTGGGTTACTGGCGTTTGTTTGTTCTGCTTTCTGGTTTGCCGCTGTTTTGATGTCGTCAGCCTGTACCGCAGGAATCGCCAGACTCCCTGCAATAAGCGAACTCAAAAGCGATAATTTATATGCCTTTTTTATCATGATATTAATCACTTGCCATTGTTAAAAGAAAAATTGCGTGAAATAATTTATTAGCAATATTTCTCATTTGCAACACAATAATGATTATCATTTACATTTTTTGGTCGTGCGAGCGCGCTGCCGTTAGCGGCAATTTCAGGTTATTAAATAGAATAAAATCAGTAAGATAATTAATATCAGGGCAGCAGGCGTGAAGGGACAGTTGCGGTTGTTGGTCTGTACAACGGTCAAACCATGAATTCAGGAAAGATTTGTGGGAACAATGCGCTGTGGGAACAGTGTGCTGTGTGGATAAAGAATGGTGCGTCTGAATGGACTCGAACCATCGACCCCCACCATGTCAAGGTGGTGCTCTAACCAACTGAGCTACAGACGCAGGATGGTGCGTTCAATTGGACTCGAACCAACGACCCCCACCATGTCAAGGTGGTGCTCTAACCAACTGAGCTATGAACGCAATGTTGCAGGTGACAACGGGGACGAATATTAGCGGCAGAGCCGGAATGAGGCAAGAGGGAAAACGTAATTTTCTTCCTGATTTCACTCGATTGCAGAGGAAACGCGCAAAATGTCGAGAGAATAGCCGCCGTCCGGCGGCTATTGCTGATTTATCGCGCAGCGCGCTGCAAAATAATCGCTGATGACTGGCGTTGCAGGTATCGCATACGCAGCATCATCATAATAGCCGCAGACGTCAGGCCGATAATAAAGCCCATCCAGAACCCGGCCGGTCCCATGCGATCCACCACCAGATCGGTCAGCGCGAGGATATAACCGCTCGGTAATCCCAGCACCCAGTAAGCTGTAAAGGTAATAAAGAAAATCGACCGCGTATCTTTATAACCACGCAAAATACCGCTGCCGATAACCTGGATCGAATCGGAAATTTGATACACCGCCGCCAGCAGCATCAGTTGCGCGGCGAGCGTGACCACTTCAGGATTGTCGTTATAGAGCAGGGCGATAGGCTCACGCAGCGTCACGGTAAAAATTGCGGTGATAACGGCCATGCAAACTCCGACGCCCAGCCCGGTTCTGGCGGCTGTCTGGGCATCCAGCGTTGAGCCCTGGCCAAGTCGATAGCCCACGCGGATGGTAACCGCAGCCGCCAGCGACATCGGCAATACGAACATCAGCGAACTGAAGTTCAGGGCAATCTGGTGGCCTGCGACATCCACAATACCCAGCGGTGAAACCAACAGCGCCACCACGGCAAACAGGGTGACTTCAAAAAACAGCGCCAGGGCGATCGGCAAACCTAGCTGTACCAGACGTTTCATGACCGCCGTATCCGGCTTGCTGAATCCGCGCTCGTTGCGAATATCGCGCATTGAACGCGCACGTTTCACATACGAGGCCATCGCGATAAACATCACCCAATAGACCGCCGCCGTGGCAACGCCGCAGCCCACGCCGCCGAGTTCCGGCATACCGAAGTGACCGTAGATGAATATATAGTTCACCGGAATGTTGACCAGCAGGCCAAGGAAGCCTATGACCATGCCGGGTTTGGTTTTTGCCAGACCTTCGCACTGGTTACGCGCAACCTGAAAGAACAGGTATCCCGGCGCGCCCCACAGGAGCGCGCGAAGATAGCCCACGGCTTTATCCGCCAGCGCAGGATCAATGTTATGCATAGAACGGATAATGTATCCGGCATTCCATAGCACAAACATAATGAGAACGGACACACAGCCCGCCAGCCAGAAGCCTTGTCGCACCTGGTGAGCGATGCGTTCGCGGCGGCCAGAACCGTTGAGCTGCGCGATAACCGGGGTCAGAGCCAGTAACAGCCCATGACCAAACAGAATGGCGGGCAGCCAGATAGATGTGCCGATAGCGACGGCAGCCATATCCGTGGCGCTGTACCCACCAGCCATCACGGTATCGACGAATCCCATCGCGGTTTGGGCGATTTGCGCAAGAATCACCGGTATTGCCAGAGCCAATAACTGACGCGCTTCACTGATATACTTTTGCACGTATACACCATTATTTGTTGTTATTTGAGAGACTAAAAAAGCCGCCTTAAATGGCAGCAAGAAGAAAATGCAGGGGAAATTTCAGTCTATTGTAGCGAGGAATACGTAATTCTCCAGTGAAAAAACAGGTGCTTTTAGCGCTTTGCTGGCAACCTGATTTTCCACCTGCTATTGTGCTGGGCAGAGATGTATTAACTGATTTCAGGAGTTGCAGGTATGTTTACAGGTATTGTGCAGGGCACCGCGAAACTGGTGTCGATTGATGAAAAACCGAATTTCCGCACGCATGTCGTGGAATTACCTGAACACATGCTGGACGCGCTGGAGACGGGCGCATCGGTGGCGCACAACGGTTGTTGCCTGACCGTCACTGAAATAAACGGTAATCAGATCAGCTTTGACCTGATGAAAGAGACGTTACGCATTACCAATCTTGGAGATCTGAGCGTCGGCGATCTCGTTAACGTGGAGCGTGCGGCGAAATTCAGCGATGAGATTGGCGGGCATTTAATGTCGGGTCACATTATGACCACGGCTGAAATTTCGAAAATTCTGACCTCTGAGAATAATCGTCAGGTCTGGTTTAAAGTTCAGGACCCGCAACTGATGAAATATATCCTGTATAAGGGATTCATCGGCATCGATGGCATCAGTCTGACGGTAGGGGAAGTGACGCCAACGCGCTTTTGCGTTCATCTGATCCCGGAAACGCTGGAACGCACCACGCTGGGTAAGAAAAAACTGGGCGCTCGCGTCAATATCGAAATTGATCCGCAAACCCAGGCGGTTGTTGATACCGTCGAGCGCGTGCTGGCGGCACGGGAAAGCGCGGCGAATCTGCATGCAGGCGACGCGTAACCCGACGTAAAAACCCCCGCAGCGCGGGGGTTATCAGGATTAGCGGGGAATACGCAGGCCGTGTTCGACGCCGCGAGAAAAAACCACCTGCCATAGCTGTATATCACGGGCGCGAAACGCCCCGGCGCATGCATTCAGATAATAACTGAACATGCGTTTAAACCGTTCGGTGTAATTATCTGCAATTTCCGGCCAGCCGTTGATAAAGCGAGAATACCAGGCCATCAGGGTGGTGTCGTAATCTGCGCCAAAGTTGTGCCAGTCTTCCATCACGAAATGCGATTCGCTGGCATTCGCAATCTGGCGAACAGACGGCAGGCACCCGTTCGGAAAAATATACTTATTGATCCACGGATCGACGTTATTATCCGTCTTTTTGGAACCGATAGTATGGAGCAGGAAAATACCGTCCGGTTTCAAATTACGGTCGACCACTTCAAAATAGGTTTTATAGTTCTTCGGCCCGACGTGTTCAAACATACCAACGGATACAATGCGATCAAACTGATCGTTAAGGTCGCGGTAATCCTGTAGCCGAATAGAAACGTCCAGACCTGCGCAACGTTCCTGGGCCATCTTTTGCTGCTCGGCGGAAATCGTGACGCCAACGACGCTGACGTCATAATTGGACGCCATAAACTGGGACAAGCCGCCCCAGCCGCATCCGATATCCAGCACGCGCATACCCGGCTGCAACTGTAATTTTTCACAAATGAGCTTCAGCTTCGCTTGCTGGGCGAATTCCAGTGTGTCGGCATCTTTCCAGTAAGCGCAGGAATATTGCATATACGGGTCGAGCATGCGGGAGAAAAGATCGTTGCCGAGATCGTAATGTTCTTTCCCGACTATCCAGGCGCGTTTTTTACTTTGTAAGTTGAACAGGCGTGCGCCCGCGATACGCAGCGTATCTTTGAAATGGTGGGGGAGTTGGTTTTCGAGCCCGGCTCGTAAGACTTTACTAAAAAACATGTCCAGTCGGTCGCATTCCCACCAGCCATCCATATAACTTTCACCTAACCCCAGCGATCCTTCCTGTAATACACGTTTGAAAAAATCGGGGTTTTTAACACGAATATCCGCCGGGGCAGTGCCATTGATGGCGATACCCGCACGGCCCAGCAATTCGTTGGTGATACGATACCAGTCATCATCTGGTACGCTGACTTCTTCTATACACGATGAACTCATAGCTTCTCCATCACTTGGTCGGTGATCAGAACCTTAAAACAGCGTAGACGCTTTTTGGGCTTTGTGAGAAATCTCACGGAATAATTCCGCGAGTCTATTATCCGACGTAGAACAGAGGAAGGGAGGAACCCTTACCGAAAAGGCCATCCGTGGTGAAACGGGAACGCTCCGGTTCCCGTTAACGCATAATAATTATCGTAATATTAACAACCGAAATTTAGTATAGGCCTCAAAATTCGATGATACAACCGAAAATTGTTAGCGAGCTAATTACCTGTTGTTGAACATTTTTAGTGAGATTCGCTGTGCGCAACTTCGGTGTTTGCTGCGCGCGCGGCCGGTTCCTGCGCCTGAAGTTGCAGCCAGTATCCCAGTGCCGCCAGAGCCACCGTCGACAGCATTACGCTGGTGGTGGTAAGCAGCGGCGTGCTGATCAGCCACGAAACGACCAGGCTTGCCAGGAAACACAGACCCAGTTGCAGCGTGTTCTGTAAGGCTGCTGCGCGTCCGGTCGCTTGTGGGAAGGGGCGCAGCGCCTGGGCGACCACGATAGGGTAGATCGCGCCGTTCGCGATAGCCATCACACAGAATGGAATCAGGATCTCTGTCAGCGAAACATGGCTGATGAAGCTGGCGCCCCAGGTGGCGACCACGCTCAGCGCATAGAGAACCAGTAACCAGGGCAACAGCTGTTGACCCTGCCATTTTTGCAGCGCCGCGCGGCAACCGTAACCGCCCACCAGGAACGCGATGGTCTGCGGTACATAACTCAGGCCAATTACCGCCGGGCTATAGCCCATTTCGCTGAGGATAAACGGGGAACCCGTCAGCCAGGCAAAAAAGCTGGCGGAGCAGGCGGCGTAAATCAGGACGTTGCCGCGATAAGTTTGTGAACGCAGCAGGCTGGCGAAGGTCAGTTTTTCCTGGCTGTGGTCATGTGCTTTTGTTGTTGGCTTTAAGCGTAAGGCGGGCAGCATCAATATCAGCGTAATGATGAACAGCGTGGCAAAAATGGCCTGCCAGGAAAAATGCGTCAGTATCCAACTGCCGAGTAAAGGCGCAAGGGCGGGCGATAAACCGACCAGCGGCATAATGGTGGCGAAGATGCGATTAATTTTTTGCGTTGGATAATAATCCGTCACCAGTGCCTGCCAGATCACCGTAGCGGCACAAACCCCCACCGCCTGAATAAAACGCAGTATCAGCAGCCCGGTAGCGCTTTCGACCCACATCATCCCCAGACTGCCCAGTGCGAAGATGGAGAGACCCAGCAGCAAAATGGGTTTACGCCCGTAACGGTCTGACAGCGGCCCCCACAGCAGTTGCGCGACGGCGAAACCGGCCAGGAACAGACTGAGGCTGGCGCTGACAGCCGCCGCTGGTGTTTGCAGGTCGGCCTGAATTGCCGCGAACGCGGGCAGATACATATCTGTTGCCAGAAAGCCCAGCACGCTGAGACCCGCCAGCCAGACTAAAAAACCTTTTCCGGGTTGCATAATTGTTTCTCTTTTCCAGAAGTAAGACATTGCCGCTGAGTGTAGGGAGTGAAATTCTGCTTGTGAAACGCTAATATTTGGCTACTGGATTCAAAATTTTTGCAGGCAGAATATGTGGTCAGAATATTCACTCGAAGTGGTTGATGCCGTTGCCCGTAATGGCAGCTTTAGTTCTGCGGCGCAGGAGTTGCACCGCGTGCCTTCTGCGGTGAGCTACACCGTCCGTCAACTGGAGGAGTGGCTGGCGGTGCCGCTTTTCGAACGACGCCATCGGGATGTTGAACTGACCCCCGCCGGGGCATGGTTTTTAAAGGAAGGGCGCTCTGTTATCAAAAAAATGCAGATCACCCGACAGCAATGCCAGCAGATCGCCAACGGCTGGCGGGGTCAACTGGCGATTGCGGTCGACAATATTGTTAAGCCGGAGCGCACCCGGCAGATGATTGTTGATTTTTATCGTCATTTTGATGATGTGGAATTGCTGGTCTTTCAGGAGGTATTTAACGGCGTCTGGGATGCGCTGTCGGACGGGCGCGTGGAGCTGGCTATCGGCGCGACGCAGGCCATTCCGGTTGGGGGACGCTACACCTTTCGCGATATGGGGATGCTGAGCTGGAGCTGCGTGGTCGCCCGCCATCATCCGCTGGCGTCAATGGCTGGCCCGCTCAGTGACGACACGTTGCGCAACTGGCCGTCGCTGGTCCGGGAGGATACCTCGCGTACGCTTCCGAAGCGCATCACCTGGCTGCTGGATAATCAAAAACGCGTGGTGGTGCCGGACTGGGAATCTTCAGCGACCTGCCTTTCCGCGGGACTGTGTGTGGGAATGGTGCCGACCCACTTTGCTAAGCCGTGGATCGACAGCGGGAAATGGGTGGCGCTACAGCTTGAGAATCCGTTTCCTGATGCGGCGTGCTGTCTGACGTGGCAGCAGAACGACACGTCGCCCGCGCTGGCCTGGTTACTGGACTATCTGGGCGACAGCGAAACGCTGAATAAAGAGTGGTTACGGGAGCCGGAAGAGGCTCCCGCAGAAGGGGATTAACGGCGATAGTCGCGGAACGGGCCATCGGCGACAGAGCGACGCTCAATCAGACGCGGATGCACCTCAATGGACTGCGACTCTTCGCGTTTATTGACGATACGGTCAAGCAGCATATTGAAGGCCGTTTCACCCAGAGAATCTTTCGGCTGGTGAATCGTCGTCAGCGCAGGCGTAAAGTAACGCGCGTTGCGCACGTTGTCGTAGCCGATGACCGAGATATCCTGCGGTACGCGCAGCCCCATCTCGTCAGCGGCGCACAACGCGCCCATCGCCATAATGTCGCCACCGCAGAATACGGCCGTCGGGCGGTGAGACTGGGAGATCATTTGCTGCATCGCGCGGTAGCCTGATTCCGGCTCGAAATCACCCTGAACGATCCAGTTTTCCGGTACGTTTATCAGCGCTTCTTCCATCGCTTTCATAAAGCCAGCCAGACGACCTGCGCCGGTGTTGCGTTCCATTGGGCCGGGAATCACGCCAATTTCACGGTGCCCGCGTTCAACCAGATAACGACCGGCCATATAGCCGCCTGCAAAGGCGTTATCAATGACCGTATCGGTAAAGTCCGCTTTGGCTTCGCCCCAGTCCATCACCACCATCGGGATATGGCGATACTCTTCAAGCATAGAGAGCAGGGACTCAGGGTATTCGGAACACATGACCAGCAGGCCATCCACGCGCTTTTGCGCCATCATGGAGAGGTACGCGCGCTGCTTTTCCAGGTTGTTCCAGGCGTTGCCCAGAATCAGCGTATATCCTTTCTGGAAGCAGTTCTTTTCAACGGCTTCGATAATTTCAGCAAAATAGGCGGCTTCGCTGCTGGTCGCCAGCAAACCAATCGATTTGGTGTGGTTAACCTTCAGGCTGCGGGCAACCGCGCTGGGAGAGTAGTGCAGCTCTTTAATGGCTGCCCATACCGCGTTGCGCGTCTCTTCCGCAACGAAGCGCGTTTTGTTAATTACGTGTGATACGGTTGTAGTGGAAACGTTTGCTCGCTTCGCCACATCTTTAATTGTTGCCATTACATCTCACTCCAGACCATATCCTGAACTCCTGAAAATACTGTAAGTAAACGTTTGCCTTTACACACCTTGATCGCAACGTCAGGGTTGCGGCACGCCGGGAAAACGACACGGAACATCAGGAAGGGGGCAATGGCCGGTACGCTAATCAAGTAAACGTGGAATTTTGTCTGATCTTGACGAAAAGGGGAAGAGTTAAAAGCGCTTATCAATATAAATCATGGGAGATTTTTGCATTCAAGTGTGTAAAAATGCGCAATATCACTTTTTGTGTGGGAATAAAAAGGAGAAAACTTGATGAGCACCGATCTGAAATTTTCGTTAGTGACCACCATTATTGTGCTGGGCCTGATTGTCGCAGGCGGTCTGACTGCCGCACTGAACTGATTTACCTCTGAGGGAGAGCATTCTCCCTCTGTCTTTCCTCTCTCTTCTTCCTCATTTTTAACCAAATCGTAAAAGTCTTTTGCTATTTTGCTTACTTTATTAGTTTTGTGATTGATGTCATGCTTTTGACTCTTTTGCGTGCCCCGTGACGGCACGAAGCTGCGGAGTCGATGTATGAAAATAAATTATCCCTTACTGGCGCTGGCAATTGGCGCATTTGGTATTGGAACCACCGAGTTCTCTCCGATGGGCTTGTTGCCCGTTATCGCTCGCGGCGTGGATGTCTCGATTCCTGCGGCCGGAATGCTAATCAGCGCGTATGCCGTTGGTGTGATGGTCGGCGCGCCGTTGATGACGCTGCTGCTTTCCCATCGCGCACGTCGTAATGCGCTTATTTTTTTGATGGCGATTTTTACCCTCGGAAATGTGCTGTCGGCCATCTCGCCGGATTACACTACGTTGATGCTGTCGCGGATTCTGACCAGCCTGAATCACGGCGCTTTCTTCGGTCTGGGGTCGGTGGTGGCGGCCAGCGTCGTACCCAAACATAAACAGGCCAGCGCGGTCGCCACCATGTTTATGGGGCTGACGATCGCCAATATTGGCGGTGTTCCTGCGGCGACCTGGCTGGGGGAAACCATTGGCTGGCGTATGTCCTTCATGGCGACGGCGGGGCTGGGCGTAATTTCAATGATTAGCCTCTTTTTCTCGTTGCCGAAAGGCGGGGCGGGAGAGCGCCCTGAGGTGCGCAAAGAGCTGGCGGTGCTGTTGCGACCACAGGTGTTATCGGCATTACTGACCACCGTTCTGGGCGCAGGCGCGATGTTTACGCTCTATACCTATATCGCCCCGGTGCTGCACAGCATTACGCATGCAACGCCTGCTTTCGTTACCGGGATGCTGGTACTGATTGGCGTTGGCTTTTCTATCGGCAACTACCTGGGGGGAAAACTGGCGGATCGTTCGGTTAACGGCACCCTGAAAGGATTTTTGCTGCTGCTGATGGTGATTATGCTGGCGATCCCGTTCCTGGCGCGCAATGAAGTGGGCGCCGCTATCAGCATGGTGGTATGGGGGGCGGCGACATTCGCGGTGGTTCCGCCTTTACAAATGCGCGTTATGCGGGTTGCCAGCGAAGCGCCAGGCCTCTCTTCATCGGTCAATATCGGTGCCTTTAATCTCGGTAATGCGCTTGGCGCAGCGGCGGGGGGCGCAGTGATTTCCGGTGGTTTGGGCTACAGCTTCGTACCGGTGATGGGGGCGATTGTGGCAGGGCTTGCGCTGTTGCTGGTCTTTGTCTCTGCGCGCAGACAGCCTGAAGACGTTTGCGTGGCGAACTAAGCGCAGCATTAAAACGCAGAAGGGACTCCCTTCTGCGTTATTCTCTTTATGCCGCGAAGTTTTTCGCCACAAACTCCCAGTTTACCAGCGCCCAGAAGTGCTCCAGGTAGCCAGGACGGGCATTGCGGTAGTCGATATAGTAGGCATGTTCCCACACATCCACGGTCATCAACGGCGTGGCGTCGGTGGTCAGCGGCGTACCGGCATTCGACGTAGAGACGATAGCCAGTTTCCCATCCGTCCCTTTAACCAGCCAGGTCCAGCCGGAACCGAAGTTCTTAATTGCGGCGTCGGTGAACTGCGCTTTGAAATCGGCAACGCTGCCGAAGGACGCGACAATGGCGTCAGCCAGTTTACCCGTTGGTTCGCCGCCAGCATCAGGCGCCAGGCAGTTCCAGTAGAAGGTGTGGTTCCAGACCTGTGCCGCGTTATTGAAGACGCCGCCTTCAGCGCTGCGAACGATCTCTTCCAGTGATTTCCCCTCAAACGGCGTGCCTTTGATCAGGTTGTTAAGGTTGGTCACATAGGTCTGATGATGTTTGCCGTAATGATATTCCAGCGTCTCAGCAGAAATGTGTGGTGCAAGAGCATCTTTGGCATACGGTAATGCAGGTAATTCAAACGACATTGCTTCTCTCCTTATATTTATATTAGGTGCGCACAATAACCTTATTGTACGTAAGGATAGGGTAGCAAATTGAAAGGTGATACAAAAGAAGAACTTACCCTGTAGCCATACTACAGGGTAACGTTTTATCGAATGGTTTTCGGCGTCATGACCCGGCGTGCGCCCACGTAATGGCGCTGCCAGTAATCTTCGCTAAGAGAGGTAATCTGTATTTCCTGACCGCTGCGCGGAGACTGAATAAATTTGCCGTTGCCAACGTAAACGCCAACGTGATCGGCAGTACCGCGACCCTGAGTACGGAAGAACACGAGATCGCCATTTTTCAGTTCGCCACGTTCAATCGGCGCGGCATCACGCAAATGGTACATTTCATTTGCAGTACGCGGGATGCGGAATTTCACCAGATCCTTATACGCGTAATAAACCAGACCGCTGCAATCAAAACCGGTTCGTGGAGACGTTCCGCCCCAACGATACGGTTTGCCAATCTGATTCATTAATTTATTCATCGCCGTGTTGGTGGCTTTCTGCATTTTCGCTTTATGCGCATCGGCAATGGCAAGCGGGGCGCCTTTTACTTTGACACAATGCGGCTTACGACCCTTGCGCGGCGTACATTTTTCCGTCCAGGTTACGGCGGCGGTTTGTGTGGTGGCGGGTTTGCTTCGACGGCTTGCGGTTTTGCTGGTTTTCGCAGGGGAGGCAATGCGTTTTTTCGATGTGGAGGCCGTTTTACTTTGGGTTTTACTCACGGCTTTTTTTGCAGTCTTCGTTTTTTTCTTGCTGGTCGCGGTGTTCTTCTGCTTATCTGCCGTTTTCGTGACATGCGCGGCAGGCGTCGCCCTGGCTTGCCGGGAAGCATGCGCCATTGACGTAAAAGGGAGCGTGGTAAAAAGCAAAGCACAGAGCGTGATCGAGATCCGGTTTATCCGCGCCACTGAGCAATCCTCTGGTTAAGGGCAGGTCGAATTCATGCCTGCGTATGATTTACAAAACGCATCGATTCTAATCTATAAAATCCCCGGAAGTTAATAGCTTTTGTCATCTAAAATCGCGTTTCGTTATTGAGTGCAAAAAAAAGCAGCAACAAAAGCGGAAACGGGTCAACAGATAAACAATTCCATACTGTTTAAGTGGATAAGAGATATTTAGAATGCAACTTCAGGCTTCAGACGATAAAATAGTAAAGCGTGATGAAAATGTTATTTTCCGTTGCCAGCCTGACCCGCTACAATGTCAGACTACTGCCGTAAAGAAGTTTAAGGAAGCAAGACAATGAGCACCACTATCGAAAAAATCCAGCGCCAGATCGCTGAAAACCCGATTCTCCTGTACATGAAAGGCTCTCCAAAACTGCCAAGCTGCGGTTTTTCCGCGCAGGCTGTTCAGGCGCTTTCTGCCTGTGGTGAACGTTTTGCCTATGTCGATATTCTGCAAAACCCGGACATCCGCGCCGAGCTGCCGAAATATGCAAACTGGCCGACTTTCCCGCAACTGTGGGTGGACGGTGAGCTGGTTGGCGGCTGCGATATCTTAATTGAAATGTACCAGCGCGGTGAGTTGCAGCAGTTGATCAAAGAAACTGCGGCAAAATACAAAACCGAAGAGCCTGACGCTGAGTAATTCAGCCGAAATAAAAAAGCGACCATCTGGTCGCTTTTTTTTTGCTGAAAACGCGGTTGCCTGATGGCGCGTCGCTTATCAGGACGCGCGGGCACCGCCACCCGACACGATTATGCCTCTTCTGGTACCGGCAACGGCCAGCCGCCAAGACGCTTCCAGCGGTTAACGATTTCGCAAAACAGAACGGCCGTTCGTTCGGTGTCGTATAACGCAGAGTGCGCCTGCGTTCCATCAAACGCCATTCCCGCCGCCAGACACGCTTTTGACAGCACGGTCTGTCCCAGCGCCAGGCCGCTCAGGGCCGCAGTGTCAAAGGTCACGAAGGGGTGGAAGGGGTTACGTTTCAGCGAAGCGCGCTCAGCGGCGGCCATCATAAAACTGTGATCGAACGTGGCGTTATGGGCCACCATGATCGCACGATTGCAACCGCTGTCTTTAATTCCCTTGCGCACCATTTTGAAAATAGCATGCAGCGCATCGTACTCGCTGACCGCGCCG
The DNA here is from genome assembly GCF_030333295.1 of Citrobacter sp. CK198. Classification (NCBI taxonomy): domain Bacteria; kingdom Pseudomonadati; phylum Pseudomonadota; class Gammaproteobacteria; order Enterobacterales; family Enterobacteriaceae; genus Citrobacter; species Citrobacter sp. CK198. The sequence goes on from NZ_JAOWGE010000031.1 coordinate 364,533, forward strand.
CGCAGCGGGTTAGAAGGATCGATTCCGTTAAAGGCAAGCGCTTCGGGCTGTAAGTTTGCGCCTTCGAACGGCTCAACATGGAAATGCAGCGTCGTGTCCGGCATCAGCCAGCCTTGTTCATCCATTTTCAGCGTGATGGCGGCAACCTCAAGCAGCGCATCGGTTTTGGCATTGAATCCCGCCGTTTCGACATCAATGACGACAGGATAAAAACCACGAAAACGGTCGCACAGACCGGAAAGTTGAGCGTTATCGGACATCTGGGTCTCTTAATACGGAAAAATTGCAGCGCGCATTATGGCAAATTTTACGCTGAGATGCAGTAAAACAACGGGCACAGAGAGTCTGTGCCCGGCGGGAGATTAGTTGCCCAGACCGCGACCGGCGTCTTTGGCTTCAATCAGCTCAATTTTGTAGCCATCAGGATCTTCAACAAACGCGATGACGGTGGAGCCGCCTTTTACCGGACCCGCTTCACGCGTGACGTTACCGCCGTTCTGGCGAATGCGCTCACAGGCTTCGGCAGCATTGTCGACGCTCAGGGCGATATGGCCATAGGCCGTACCCAGCTCGTACTTATCAACGCCCCAGTTGTAAGTTAACTCGATCACCGCTTCTTCGCTTTCCGGGCCGTAACCCACGAATGCCAGAGAGTATTTGTATTCCGGGTTTTCGCTGGTGCGCAGCAGCTTCATGCCCAGTACGTTGGTGTAGAATTCGATGGAACGCTGCAAGTCGCCAACACGCAGCATGGTATGAAGTAAACGCATCTTTTTCCCCTCAAAAGTGCTGAATGGTCAATACATTCAAAATGTTGTTCTAGTATAGCGGCGTTTTTACGCCGCTACCAACGCAGGATTACAGGGTAGGATAGTCTGTGTAACCTTCAGCGCCGCCGCCGTAGAAGCTTTCTGCGCGTTGTGGGTTCAGTTCTGCTTTGCGTTGCAGACGAGCTACCAGGTCCGGGTTAGCGATATACGCCCGGCCAAACGCGACGGCGTCGATCAGGCCCTTATTGAGCAGGTCTTCCGCTTTTTCCGGCGTATAGGCGCCTGCGCCAATGATTGGGCCGTGGAAGCGGGCGCGAACTTTCTCACGGAAGGCGTCAGTATACGGTTCGCCGCCAGCCCAGTCAGGTTCGGACATGTGCAGATAGGCAATGCCGCGTTTACCCAGTTCCTCAATCAGATAGAGCGCATCGGCTTCTTCATTCGGGCCATTGTCGACATTCTGGAATGTGCCGATAGGGGAAACACGAATACCAATTCGATCTGCCCCCCATTCCTGAATACCGGCATCGACGACTTCCAGCACCAGACGCGCGCGGTTCTCAACGCTGCCGCCGTACTGATCAGTACGATGGTTTGACGTCGGGGAAAGGAACTGGTGCAGCAGATAGCCGTGGGCGGAATGCAGTTCTACCAGGTCGAAACCGGCTTCACGCGCATTGGCGATAGCCTGACGGAAATCGTTGACGATGCCTGGGATCTCGTCGGTTTCCAGCGCGCGCGGCATTGAGGTGTCGACACGAATGGCCTGGCCGTTTTCATCGCGCAGCGAGGTACGGGTGCCAGCGCCGATCGCAGACGAGGAGACAGGGGGCTGGCCGCCGGGTTGCAGGCTGGAATGAGAAATTCGACCGGTATGCCAGAGTTGAACAGCAATGTGCCCCTGTTTGGCATGAACGCCAGCGGTAATTTTTTTCCATGCCTCGATCTGTTCCGCGCTGTGCAGACCCGGTGCGCCCGCATAGCCTTTCGCCTGTGCGGAGATCTGCGTCGCTTCACTGATGATTAGCCCGGCGCTGGCGCGTTGACGATAATACTCGGCCATTAACGGGGTGGGAATGTCGCCCGGTTCAATGCTGCGCAAACGCGTCAGAGGGGCCATGAACACACGGTTTGCTGCCGTAATTGCGCCCACTTTCAGCGGGGTAAACAGTTTCTCAGATGACATAATGGCTCCTGGTATAAGTAGACCGGTCGTCTAGTGATAAGGAAAATAAAAACGCCCGTTAAGCCGCAGGCGTTGCGATAATCGTTTTTACATGTGCCAGCGCGCTTTCAAACGGGGCGGCACTGCGCGAAATTTTGGCGTGCAGATTCGCGCCTAGCCACAACGCATACAGGATCTGCGCCTGTTGCAGCGGCTCGCCAGCAAAAGAGAGACAGCGGGCTTCGCGTCCTTTTTCCAGCGCTTGCGCTAACAGCGTAATAATATGCCGCGCGCCTTTGTCCATCGCAGTGCGCATATCTTCTGAGAGATCGCACACTTCGGCGGACAGCTTTACGGTCAAACAGCCGCTGATAGTGCCTTGCTGGCAAAACTGATTCAGGGTTTCCTGATAGTAAGCCAGAATGCGGTCACGATAGTTGCCCGCTCCGGCGTCAAAATGCGTTGCCAGCCGCTGATGATATCCGGCGTAATGCCGTTCCAGCATGGCGACGCCAAACGCTTCTTTGGAACGAAAATAGTGATAAAACGACCCCTTCGGCACTTCGGCGGTTTTGAGCAGCTCGCTCAATCCCATTCCGGTGAAGCCACGCTGCATACAAAGCTGCTCGCCGGTAGCCAGAAGATGTTCGCGGGTGTCATGTTCAGTCTGTTTGTTCATGCCGCTGAGTGTAATAGACCAATCGGTCTAATGCAAGTCAGGTTGCCAGAAAGCCAGTTAGCGTCTTCAATAAGCATAAGTGCTTTCGTTGAGGAGAGAGTGTGGCCGAGCAGTTAGAGTTTTTTCCCGTTCCAAGCCCGTGCCGGGGGATCTGTCAGTCGGATGAGCGCGGATTTTGTCGCGGCTGTCTGCGCAGTCGGGATGAGCGTTTCAACTGGCAAAAAATGAGCGACGCCGAGAAGCAGGACGTGTTGCGGCTTTGTCGTCAGCGTCTTATGCGCAAATTACGCGCAAACAAACCGAACCCGCAGGAAGAACCTCAACAACCCTCACTCTTTTGAAACCGTAATTGCGTATACTCGCTAAACATCTATATATGAGGAAGCGGTTATGGTTCAGCGTATCACTATTGCCCCGCAAGGCCCGGAATTTTCGCGCTTCGTGATGGGTTACTGGCGTCTGATGGACTGGAATATGTCTGCGCGTCAGCTGGTCAGCTTTATTGAAGAGCATCTTGATTTGGGCGTCACGACCGTTGACCATGCGGATATCTACGGCGGTTATCAATGTGAGGCCGCGTTTGGCGAAGCGTTGAAACTGGCGCCGCACCTGCGTGAGCGGATGCAGATCGTAACGAAGTGTGGTATCGCCACGACCGCCCGGGCTGAAAATGTACTCGGCCATTACATCACTGACCGCGACCACATTATCGCCAGCGCTGAGCAGTCCCTGAAAAATCTGGCGACCGACCGTCTTGATCTGCTGCTCATCCATCGTCCCGACCCGTTAATGGATGCGGACGACGTCGCGGAAGCATTCCAGCATCTCCACCAGAGCGGAAAAGTGCGCCACTTTGGCGTCTCTAACTTTACCCCGGCCCAGTTTACGCTGCTGCAATCGCGTCTGCCGTTTACCCTTGCCACGAACCAGGTTGAGATTTCACCGGTTCATCAGCCACTGCTACTGGACGGCACGCTGGATCAGCTACAGCAACTGCGTATTCGACCGATGGCGTGGTCCTGTCTTGGCGGCGGTCGTCTGTTTAATGATGATGAATTCGCGCCGCTGCGCAACGAACTTGCTGCGATTGCGGAAGAGCTGAACGCGACCACGATTGAGCAGGTGGTATATGCGTGGATTTTACGCCTGCCGTCTCAGCCGTTGCCGATTATCGGCTCCGGTAAAATTGAGCGCGTACGCGCAGCGATTGAGGCAGAGTCTCTGACGATGTCGCGTCAGCAATGGTTCCGTATCCGCAAGGCGGCGCTAGGTTACGACGTGCCGTAATGCTCCGTTTTCGGCTTTCCGTTCAAAATTGTGTCACTGGTTTACACTTAACCGGGTAAACACATTTGACGGAGGTCTTATGAAGCGTTTGAGTCTGGCAATGTTAACCCTGCTGGCCTGTGCGGGTGCACAGGCCGCCAGTGAAGAAGTGACGATGAATCTGGTGACTTCGCAAGGCGTCGGGCAGTCGATTGGCAGCGTAACTATTGCCGAAACGGATAAAGGGCTGGAGTTTACTCCCGATCTGAAAGCGCTGCCGCCGGGTGAGCATGGTTTTCATATCCATGCTAACGGCAGTTGCCAGCCTGCGATTAAAGAGGGTAAAGCCTCGGCGGCAGAAGCGGCGGGCGGGCATTTCGACCCGCACAATACCGGGAAGCACGAGGGGCCGGAAGGCGCCGGGCATATGGGCGATCTTCCCGTGCTGGTGGTCAATAATGACGGGATAGCCACCACGCCTGTTACTGCGCCGCGCCTGAAATCTCTTGATGAAATCAAAGATAAAGCGCTGATGATCCACGTCGGCGGCGATAACATGTCCGATCAGCCGAAACCGCTTGGCGGTGGTGGCGAGCGTTACGCCTGCGGCGTCATCAAATAGTCAGGATGTCAGTGAACCCTGCGGCGGCGCTTGCTCAAGCTGCGACAGCGAGCAGTGTAATCGCCAGATGAGCGCCGCCAGTTCCTGAGCCGCAGGTTGATGATGATGCGACAGCGCGTTGCAAATACGCTGTAGCTCCTGGAGCGTGGTCGCCAGCGGCCGTTGCTGCACGCCGCGCTCGCTCATCACGTCGCGCAACAAGGCAATACAGATATCCCGGACGCGCGAAAGCGGGTCGGAGCGGGTTTCCCAGGCACGCAGTTGCCACACCACATGTGAACAATTCAGCAGTACCACTCCCCAGCGTAACAGCCAGCGTCGCGCCAGCGCATCCTGGCTATTGCTGAGTTGACTGACGTGATGATAGGTCAGCGATTCAAACTCATTCTCGCTGTGTGATGGATGACGACTGAGCTGATCGACAAAATCTCTGCGCAATGCGCGGATATGGCGACGGCTTTTGCGGGCATCCGAACCCGGACGCAGGATCGCAAACGCCAGCCACGACAGCGCGACCCCGGCAATTTTAGCCGTATTGTCATTAAGAAAATCAGCAAAGTCATACACGGGGGGATTGGTGACGGCGATAAACGATCCCATAAAAACGATCAACTGCCCCCAAAGCCCGGCGAGTTTCGGCATTTGCAGCTTCAGCAGTTGCATCGTGGCCAGCAAAGGAAACAGAAACAGAAAAAACTGCCAGAGATCGGTTATCTGCACCATCAAACCGAATTTGACGACGAAGCTGAACAACGAGAGCAGAATCAGCGTGCGCATCAATAAAGAGAGTGATTTAAACGGCGTGGCGACGGCGGAATAGAGTACGCAGCTGATGGCCGCCAGCGTTAACGCCCCTGAACCGGATTCCCATTGTGAACCGATACTCCACGCGCCAATCACCATGAGGGTGGTAAATGTGCGCAATCCGCTCCATATCGCTTCGGCGTTGTCCGTATGGCGAGCCAGACCGGGGCTGTGCGTTACTTTGATCTCATCGACTGCGGCGCCGTTTTCCAGCAACCGTAGCTGATGGCTGTTGTGTAAGTAGAGCTGGCAGAAATAGCGCAATCGCTGCCAGAAGGCGACGTGGCGGTAATCCTGTCGGTTTTTCGGATGTAGCGGGGCAATAATGCGCGCGACGGTATAACTGTCGGTACGCGGATTAGCCAGCGCGGTCAACAGTTGTTCAATCACATCGCGGGTCTGCTCCGGCGGGTTGGGCCAGTTCAGCAACATCCTGCGGAGGCTGGAAATGACGCTGGTCAGGCGAAGCTGCTGATGCAGCAGAGCGTTAAGCAGCGCGTTCTGGCGACGAAAACGGTAGTGACTCCAGAATGCCTGAATGCGCAGCAGGTTCATCGTCAGAATTTGGCCGATAACCCCTTCATGGGCAGAACGTATCGCATCGGTGGTTTCCGGCTGCCAGAGCAGGCTGGCGTGCTCCAGCAACCGTGCGTGCATATTTTTCAGCGCGGTCAACAGCGCCGTGCCGTCAGAGGTGCTGGGGAGGATCATCATCATCATGCCGCCGCAAAGAATACCGACGATCACCTCGCAGACCCTGGCCTGGGCGATATCCCACAACTGAGTGACCTCGATGATGTTGACCATGGGAAAGGCGATGATGGCGGCCGTGTAACCCGCCAGCTGGAAGGCGTAGGCGACGTTATTGGTGAAATGGGCGCAGGCCCAGGTGCAAAAGCCAATCCAGGCCGCCATGCTTAATAAAAAGAGCCAGGGTTCGTTTAGCGTGTGACCTGCGATGATGAGCGCGGCGGTGGCGCCAAGTAAACTCCCGGCAATACGCCCCAGACTTTTACTGATCACGCCGCCTACCGTCGGAAAACTTACCACGGCGGCAGAGGTCATCGCCCAGTATGGCTCATCCAGGTTGATGTAGTAGGCGAACGTCAGCGCCAGGCACATGGCGAGGGTATTGCGCAATGCATAGCGCCATTGCCCAGAGGTTGCTTTGAACCAGGGCGTATCGCGCCAGGTCAGGTGAGGGAGCTTCATTAGCGCTGACCGATAGCCACGCTGCATGTTGTGCCCGAAACCAGCGTGACATCATGGGGTAACGCATCAAATTCGATACGCACCGGCACGCGCTGCGCCAGACGAACCCAGGGAACGTTAGGTTTAATGTCAGGGACCAGGCCGGAATCGCTCTCCACGCTTTGATCATAAATCGCCCGGCCAATACTGGATACGTGACCCTGTAACTTTACGTTGCCGCTGTAGAGGGTGATCTGCGCCGGAGCGCCTTCGCGAATATGGCGCAGTTTCGTCTCTTCGAAATATCCCATGACGTAGAACGAGTGGCTGTCGACCAGCGCAAACAGCGGTTGGCCGGTGGAGGCGTAATCCCCCGTGCGCGTTGAGAGGTTTGTCACCCAGCCCGCGACCGGCGCGCGAACGTCGGTCTGGGCTAATTGCCATTGCGCCTGTTTTAATGACGCTTCCGCCGCTTCGACGCTGGCCTGCATCGCTTTAACGTTCAGGTTTGCGGTGTCCATATCTTCGGCAGAGATGTAATTTTGTGATAAATGGCGACGCCGGTTGGCTTCATTATTGGCTTTCGCTAAATCGGAGCGGGCTTTAGCCAGTTCTGCCTGCGCATTAAGCTCAGCGATGTGAAAAGGGGTCTTATCGATAGAAAAGAGCAGATCGCCTGCATTCACGAACTGGTTATCTTTTATATTGAGTTTGGTGATGCTGCCGGAGACCTGAGGCGTAATGCTCACCTGTTCCGCCCGTACTTTACCGTCGCGCGTCCACGGAGACTGCATGTAGTAATTCCATAGCCACCAACCGGCCAGAACCGCGATGGCCGCAACCACAATCGTTGAAAAGTATTTCATTGTTTTAAGCGACATAATCACCACGCAATCAGCAAAATAAGGCTCAGGCACACGCAAAGTGCAAATATCGACAGATCCATCAGCAGGGGGTGCCAGATTTCACCCGAGTAAATCCAGTCGCGTAGCAGGCGATGCGCCAGCAGCCAGATAACAAATCCAAGCGCGAATGCTTTGAAAAGCGGAGGGAAATAGACAGATGCGCCGATCACCAGATCTTGTAGGGGCAATCCTGTTGCAGTGGGTATAAACGTCACAAGCAAGAATCCTTTGCGTTAAACAGCGTTGCTATAGGTTTAGTAAAAACCGAGGTACAGCACGTCTTTTCCGCATAATGTCTGAAAAAATGTCTACCTGTAAGCAAATTTAGCAATACATTTGTTTTGAGCATATAAATGCTGCACACTATTCTAAAATCAGTATAATATCTTAGCAAGCTAATTATAAGGAGATGAAATTGGAATCGCCACTAGGTTCTGATCTGGCACGGTTGGTGCGCATTTGGCGTGCTCTGATTGACCATCGCCTGAAACCTCTGGAGTTGACGCAGACACACTGGGTAACGCTGCATAATATTCACCAACTTCCGCCGGATCAGTCGCAAATACAGTTAGCCAAAGCGATTGGCATTGAACAACCGTCTCTGGTGCGTACGCTGGATCAGCTTGAAGACAAAGGGCTTATCTCACGACAAACCTGCGCCAGCGATCGTCGCGCCAAGCGAATTAAGCTGACGGAGAAGGCGGAACCGCTCATCACAGAGATGGAAGCCGTGATCAATAAAACGCGTGGAGAGATTCTGGAAGGGATTTCGCCGCAGGAACTTGAGCTGTTAATTAAGCTGATTGCGAAACTTGAGCACAATATTATTGAGTTGCAGTCTCAGAACTAAGAGCAGAAGAAAGGCGTGTGGCCAGAGGCTGACCACACGTCTGTTGGATTAGCGCGGAGAAACAGTAACCTGGCTGCCGTTGCTGGCCAGAACAACACGCTGACCTGCGGAGAAACGGGTATCGCCCTGTTTCTGTACCACCATAATGGTGTTGCCGTCATCCTTACGGATTTCCAGTTCCACACCCTGAGTTTTGTTCATCGCGCCCTGGACGCCTTGTCCCGCTACGCCGCCAGCGACTGCGCCAGCGGCCGTCGCCAGTGAACGACCCGTCCCGCCACCGATGGTATTACCGAGGAAACCACCGAGCACTGCACCACCGATAGCGCCGATCACGTTGGAGTCATCACCGCCCTGGATTTGCACCGGACGGACGTTAACGACAGTGCCGTATGTGACATTCTGCACTTGTTTCGCCTCGGACGCGGTATAGACATCACCGGACAGGCTATCGTTATTCACACAACCCGCTAAAGATAAGCCCATCAGTGAAACGATCAGCACACGTTTAATCATCTATAAATCTCCTGTTCACCATGAAACGCCACAAAGCATCCCTCATGGTTAAATTATATGGCATATACGACCGTAAAGGCACATGTTCTGCTGGAACAATGTGAAAATCATAATCAGATTTGGGTTAACCAAGTATAAACGAATCATTCATGAGATTTATCAGAACAGAGTGTCAGCGTCTGCATCGAAGGGTAAAAATGCTTAATGAAGCATGGTATTAGCGGAAACTTTGTGGTTGAGTGGTAGCGCTAAAATCATGCTTAACACGCTAAAAGGAAGATGTATGAAATCGGGCCGTTTTATCGGCGTTATGTCTGGAACCAGCCTTGATGGCGTCGATGTTGTGCTGGCGGCAATTGATGAAACGATGGTCGCACAGCAGGCGAGCCTGACCTGGCCCATCCCCGTTCATCTTAAACAAGCCATTCTGGATATTTGCCAGGGGCAACAACTCACGCTTTCCCAGTTTGGCCAGTTGGATACGCAGCTCGGGCAGCTTTTTGCCGACGCGGTGAACGCGCTGCTGGCGCAGGAAAAACTGCGGCCGCGGGATATTGTCGCCATCGGCTGTCATGGTCAGACGGTCTGGCATGAACCTACCGGCGCTGCACCGCATACCTTACAAATCGGTGATAACAACCAAATTGTCGCGCGAACCGGGATAACGGTTGTCGGTGATTTTCGTCGTCGCGATATTGCGCTGGGCGGGCAAGGCGCGCCGCTGGTTCCCGCGTTTCACCAGGCGCTGCTGGCGCACCCGACAGAGCGTCGGATGGTGCTAAACATTGGCGGTATCGCCAACCTGTCTTTGCTCATACCGGGTCAACCGGTAAGAGGGTACGATACCGGGCCAGGCAATATGCTCATGGATGCCTGGATCTGGCGGCAGTGCGCTAAGCCTTATGATAAAGACGCGCAATGGGCCAGTGAAGGGAAAGTGATAATTCCGCTGCTGCAAAATATGTTGAGCGATCCCTATTTTTCAGCGCCCGCGCCGAAAAGCACCGGGCGCGAGTATTTCAACTATGGCTGGATAGAACGCCACCTTTCGGCCTTTCCTGGCCTCGCTCCCCGCGATATTCAGGCAACGCTGGCTGAGCTGACCGCGGTGACAATTTCTGAACAGGTTCTGTTAAGCGGCGGCTGCGAGCGGCTGATGGTGTGCGGCGGCGGGAGTCGTAACCCTTTGCTGATGGCGCGTCTGGCCGGGTTGCTGCCGGGTACGGAAGTTACCAGCACGGATGAAGCCGGGATCAGTGGCGATGATATGGAAGCGCTGGCGTTTGCCTGGCTGGCGTGGCGCACGCTCGCCGGGTTGCCGGGGAATCTCCCTTCGGTGACGGGAGCCACAGAATCCAGCATTCTGGGGGCCATTTTCCCGGCGAACCCACGAACTCAGAGTTAACTGAATTTTTCCGGGCCTGTCTGCCGTTAAACTGAAAGGGTTAGGAAGGGCGTATTTGCCCTTCGGACCAGGAAAGTCTTCGGGATATGTCTATGAAAAAACTGCTCATTGTATGTCTGCCTGTGCTCCTGAGCGGTTGTAGCGTCTACAACCAATTGCTTGAGCGTATGCAAACGGACACGCTGGAATATCAGTGTGATGAAAAACCGCTTACCGTAAAAATGAACAATACCCGGCAAGAGGTGAATTTTGTTTACGACAATAAACTGCTGAACCTCAAACAGGGCATGTCTGCGTCGGGAGCACGTTACACGGACGGCATCTACGTCTTTTGGTCAAAAGGCGATGGCGCAACGGTCTATAAACGCGACAGAATTGTGCTGAATAACTGCCAGTTACAAAACCCGAAGCGTTGAGATTTTCACCTGGGCGGCGCACAATAGCGCCACCCACTGACAATCCGTAGCGAACACCATGTCTGATAACGACGAATTGCAGCAAATCGCGCATCTGCGCCGTGAATACACCAGAGGCGGCCTGCGTCGCCACGATCTTCCCGCTGAACCGTTAACCCTTTTCGAACGCTGGCTGGGTCAGGCATGTGATGCCAGACTGGCGGACCCGACCGCGATGGTGGTCGCCACCGTCGATGAAAACGGCCAGCCTTATCAACGCATTGTGCTGCTTAAACATTACGATGAAAAAGGGATGGTGTTTTACACCAACCTGGGCAGCCGTAAGGCGCATCACCTCGAAAATAATCCGCGCATCAGTTTGTTGTTCCCGTGGCATATGCTGGAACGGCAGGTGATGGTGACTGGCAAAGCGGAACGCCTTTCCACGCTTGAAGTGGTGAAATACTTCCACAGCCGCCCGCGCGACAGCCAGATTGGCGCCTGGGTGTCTAAACAATCCAGCCGAATCTCTGCGCGCGGCATTCTGGAAAGCAAGTTCCTTGAGCTGAAGCAGAAGTTCCAGCAAGGGGAAGTCCCGTTGCCCAGCTTCTGGGGCGGATTCCGCGTCAATATTGAACAGATGGAGTTCTGGCAGGGCGGCGAACACCGTTTACACGACCGCTTTTTATACCAGCGCGAAAACAACGCGTGGAAAATTGACCGGCTTGCTCCTTAAACCCCGAAATTTGTTGTGTTAAGCGCTAGCGCTGCGTGCGTCAGCGCTTTATTCTATATACCTTTCGCGTCTGGCGAAAAGTCGTGTACCGGCAAAGGTGCAGTCGTTTTATACATGGAGATTTTGATGGCAAGCAGTAACTTGATTAAACAATTGCAAGAGCGGGGGCTGGTGGCCCAGGTAACGGACGAGGAAGCGTTAGCAGAGCGACTGGCGCAAGGCCCGATCGCGCTCTATTGCGGCTTCGACCCTACCGCTGACAGCTTGCATTTGGGGCATCTTGTTCCATTGTTATGCCTGAAACGCTTCCAGCAGGCGGGTCACAAGCCTGTTGCGCTGGTAGGCGGCGCGACCGGTCTGATTGGCGACCCGAGCTTTAAAGCCGCTGAGCGTAAACTGAACACCGAAGAGACTGTGCAGGAGTGGGTGGATAAAATCCGCAAGCAGGTTGCACCGTTCCTCGATTTTGACTGTGGTGACAATTCCGCCATTGCCGCGAATAACTACGACTGGTTTGGCGGCATGAATGTGCTGACCTTCCTGCGCGACATCGGCAAGCACTTCTCCGTCAATCAGATGATCAACAAAGAAGCGGTGAAGCAACGTCTGAACCGTGACGATCAGGGCATCTCCTTTACCGAGTTCTCCTATAACCTGTTGCAGGGTTATGACTTTGCCTGCCTGAATAAACTGCACGGCGTTACGCTACAAATCGGCGGCTCTGACCAGTGGGGCAACATCACCTCCGGTATCGATCTAACCCGTCGTCTGCATCAGAACCAGGTGTTCGGCCTGACCGTACCGCTGATCACCAAAGCAGATGGCACCAAGTTTGGTAAAACCGAAGGCGGTGCGGTATGGCTGGATCCGAAAAAGACCAGTCCGTACAAGTTCTACCAGTTCTGGATCAACACCGCAGATGCTGACGTGTACCGCTTCCTGAAATTCTTCACCTTCATGGACATTGCCGAGATCAATGCGCTGGAAGAAGAAGATAAGAACAGCGGTAAAGCGCCGCGCGCCCAGTATGTGCTGGCAGAGCAGGTCACGCGCCTGGTGCATGGCGAAGAAGGTCTGGTTGCGGCGAAACGTATCACTGAAAGCCTGTTCAACGGTAATCTGAGCGATCTCAGCGAAACCGATTTCGAACAACTGGCTCAGGATGGCGTGCCGATGATCGAGATGGAAAAAGGTGCCGATCTGATGCAGGCGCTGGTGGATTCCGAACTGCAACCGTCTCGTGGTCAGGCGCGTAAAACCATCGCCTCTAATGCGGTGACCATCAACGGTGAAAAACAGTCAGACCCGGAATATTTCTTCCAGGACAGCGACATTTTATTCGGGCGCTACACGCTGTTGCGCCGCGGTAAAAAGAATTACTGTCTGATTTGCTGGAAATAATAAAAAGTCAGCAGGGGCGTGGGAAACCACGCCCCTTTATTATTTTAGGGTTATGGTAAACATGAAGAATATCCTCGCCATCCAGTCGCATGTTGTGTTCGGCCATGCGGGCAACAGTGCTGCTGAATTTCCGATGCGCCGTCTTGGCGCGAATGTCTGGCCGCTCAACACCGTTCAGTTTTCTAACCACACGCAGTATGGCAAATGGACAGGGTGTGTTATGCCGCCCGAACATTTGACTGAAATTGTTCAGGGTATTGCGGATATCGATAAACTTCAGACGTGCGATGCGGTTCTTAGCGGCTATCTGGGTTCCGCAGAGCAGGGTGAGCATATTCTGGGGATTGTTCGTAAAGTAAAAGCGGCGAATCCACAGGCGAAATATTTCTGCGATCCGGTCATGGGGCATCCTGAAAAAGGGTGCATCGTGGCGCCTGGCGTCGCTGAGTTCCACGTTCGCCATGCGCTCCCGGCCAGCGACATTATCGCGCCCAATCTGGTGGAGCTGGAAATTCTCTGTGAACATGCGGTCAATAATGTTAATGAAGCCGTACTGGCTGCCAGGGAACTGATTGCGGAAGGGCCGCAAGTTGTGCTGGTTAAACATCTTGCCCGGGCAGGATACAGCCCCGACCGCTTTGAGATGTTGCTGGTGACGGCGGATGAAGCCTGGCATATTAGCCGTCCGCTTGTTGATTTCGGGATGCGTCAGCCGGTGGGTGTCGGGGATGTGACCAGCGGTTTGTTGCTGGTAAAACTGTTGCAGGGCGCAACGTTGCAGCAAGCGCTTGAACACGTTACTGCGGCGGTATATGAAATTATGATCGCCACGAAAAATATGCAGGAATACGAGTTGCAGGTGGTGGCCGCGCAGGATCGCATTGCTAAACCTGAACACTATTTCAGCGCGACGCAGCTGTGAGTTTTACCGAAGCGCCCGGTGGCGCTAACGCTTACCGGGCCTACGGGGTGTTCTGTAGGCCGGATAAGGCGCAGCCGCCATCCGGCAAAGCGCCCGGTGGCGCTAACGCTTACCGGGTCTACGGGCTGTTTTACAGGCCGGATAAGGCGCAGCCGTCATCCGGCAAAGTGCCAGGTGGCGCTAACGCTAACCGGGCCTACGGGGTGTTCTGTAGGCCGGATAAGGCGTAGCTGCCATCCGGTGCAACAACCATTAGTTCAAACCTTCCGCCTTCAGCGCTGCCGCCACGCAGGGGCGTTCAGCGACCCGCGCCATATAAACGTCGATATGGCTTAATCCTTCCATATTCAGCTTCACCGCTTTCGCCCAACGCAACACGGTAAAAAGGTAGGCATCTGCGATCGTGAAACGCTGGCCGCAAAGACACTGGCCTTCCTGGAGCGCGTCATTCACGTAGCGCAATTTTTTCTCCAGTTGTGCACGGACAATCGGTTTATATTCCTCTGGCGTATCCGGGCGGAAGAGTGGCGTAAAACCTTTGTGCAGCTCCGTGGCAATATAGTTGAGCCACTCCAGCGTCTTGTATCGGGAGATGGTGCCTGTCGGTGCCAACAGCTGACGATCGGGCACGCTATCCGCCAGATATTGCATAATCGCAACGCCTTCGGTCAGTAAGGTGCCATCGTCCAGCATCAGAGCAGGAACCTGTCCTTTTGGGTTTACCGCGAAATAATCATCGCCGTTTTCCAGACGCTTTTTCGCCAGATCAACGCCATCCAGCGTGAAATCAATACCGCTTTCCCGCAGGGTGATGTGAGAAGCAAGAGAACAGGCGCCCGGTTTGTAGAACAGTTTCATCGGTAACTCCTTTTTGCTGAGGTTTAACGTATGGTAGTGCGGCATCAGGCAAAAAAAAAGCCGCTAACGCACGTTAGCGGCCTGAATATCAGTTTCCCTGAAAATTACGCGGTAGCGGTTTTGGCTGCCTTCGCGTTTTCTTCATCATCCTGAGTCATACGATTCAGTTTCGGCGCGGTGATAAGCATCAGCGCGGCGATAACCGCAGTGGCGACACCGATTTGCAGGAATACGCGACCGTAAACTTCCAGAGACATCAGCGGGTCAGTAACGTTTTCCGGCACCGCCATCATGCCAGCCACGTAGCCACCAATCAGGTTGGCGCCCGCCGTAGTCAGGAACCAGCTCCCCATGATGAAGCCCATCAGACGCTGTGGAACTAGTTGGGCAACCATTGCCAGACCCAGACCGGAGATCATCAGTTCACCGATACTTTGCAGACCGTAGCTGAGGATGAGCCAGTTAACAGACACAATGCCTGCATCTGTAGCGAATTTCGCGCCCAGCGGCAGAACGAGGAACGCGCCAGAGCACAGAACCATACCGATAGCGAATTTGGTCGGCATCGGCAGCGTATCACCCATCTTGTTATAGATGGCCGCCAGAATCGGGCTACCAATGATGATCCAGAACGGGTTCAGCGCCTGATACTGCTCCGGTTCAACCGCGATACCGAGGATAGTGTGTTCAACGTTACGGATTGCGAAGAAGTTCAGTGACGTCGGCATCTGGCTGTACAGCACAAAGAAGATAATCGCTTCCAGCATCAGGATGAATGCGACGATCATTTTACGACGTGCCGCGCCCTGCATCGCGAACGCTTCTTTACCAAAGATAATCACGATACCCAGAGCGATCACGCCCAGAACCATACGTGCAATGCCCTGGTTGTGCAGCAGCCAGGTCGCGATAGCGATCAGCACGATAACGCCTGCGATAGTCGCCAGCAATTTACCGAAATGTACCGCTTCGAAGTCTGGTTTTGAGCCGTAGTCTTTAACCCAACTGCGGCAGAACAGGAAGTTAACCACCGTGATGAGCATACCGACGAAGCTCAGGGCAAACGCCACGCTCCAGCCGAATTTTGCGGCAAGCCACGGCGTCGCCAGCATAGAGAAGAAGGAACCGATGTTGATGGACATGTAGTACATGGTGAATGCACCGTCCAGACGCGGGTCATCTTTGGCATAGCAGGTCGACAGCAGAGAAGACGGGTTCGCTTTGAACAGACCGTTACCTACGGCGATGGTCGCCATCCCCATATAGACGATTGCAACATCATGACCGGACCAGGCGACCAGGCCATAACCAATCGCCAGTACGATAGCACCCAGCAGAATGACGCGTTTGGTGCCCAGAACTTTATCCCCTAACCAGCCGCCAATGGCGACCAGACCATACACCAGGGCGCTAAAGGAAGAGAAAAGGGTGATGGAATCCGCTTCTGACATACCCAGTTGTTTAACCAGGTAGACGGCCATAATTCCTTGCAGGCCGTAATAACCAAAACGCTCCCATAACTCAATAGAGAAAATGAGATAGAACGATTTCGGTTGTTTGAAAGCGTTCAAACTGACGCTTTCAGTTGGTTTATTGTTTGCAGTAGACACTTTTACCTCTTTTTTTACATCCCATATTAACGGGGGTGTTCTGGCGCGTGATGAGTCAAGTTCATCCGTCCGATTGTTATAGTGGGAGGGGAAACGGCAAGTAATGTTCACTATCTTTCCCTTCCATACAAGGGGTTTGTAATACTCTGTTACATATATCTTGCGTGGTGGAATCATCGGGACTGAGAAATGTTATGTAGCGTTAAATTTCTTCATTTGTAAAATGGCAGTTTTTTACACTACAGGGAGGGGCGAAAAAGCGGATGGTGGCGATATGTTCTGCTATTTGAGGTTTAAAGTAGTGATATAGGCCATTATCTGAAAAATAGCCAGTGTAATGTTTTGTATTGAAAAGGCATCATCAGGTCATCTGGTTGTAATTTTAACCGTATTTGATAAAAAATTTTACACGAAGTTATCAATGTGATCTGGATCACGTATAGATAGAAATTTCAGTTTCTAAAAAAACGATTAACCTGGTGAAGTGTTAAATCAAAAGAACATTGCATTAAGAAATCGAAGCGGGCCGGTATCATAGTCGGGTAAACAGGTGAGCCGAAGTGGATAACAAATTGTTATGCGTCGGGGCGTACGGCGTCGCCCCTGGCGCATCAGATATCGACTTTCTCTTTGTATTCGCAAAGATCTTCAATAATGCAGGAGCCGCAGCGTGGTTTACGGGCAATGCAGGTGTAGCGGCCATGCAGAATTAACCAGTGGTGGCAATCGACTTTAAATTCCGCTGGAACGACCTTGAGCAGTTTTTCTTCCACCTGCTCGACGTTTTTACCGGGGGCGAACTGTGTCCGGTTACAGACGCGGAAAATATGCGTATCGACAGCGATAGTTGGCCAGCCAAATGCGGTATTGAGCACCACGTTGGCTGTTTTACGCCCGACGCCGGGCAGCGCTTCCAGAGCCGCCCGATCCTCTGGAACCTCGCCATTGTGCAGTTCAAGCAACATCCGGCAGGTCTTAATCACATTCTCCGCTTTGCTGTTGAACAGGCCGATAGTCTTGATATACGACTTTACGCCCTCGACGCCAAGCTCCAGCATGGCCGCCGGGGTATTGGCGACGGGATAAAGCTTTGCGGTCGCTTTATTCACGCTGACGTCCGTGGCCTGTGCTGACAGCAATACGGCGATGAGTAGCTCAAACGGCGAGGTGAAATTTAACTCCGTTGTGGGGTGCGGATTGTTGTCACGCAGGCGCGTTAATATTTCCAGTCGTTTTGTTTTGTTCATTACACATTCCCTGTTTCACCTGACGGAAGCTCAGCGGCAACGGCTTCGGCGCGGCGTTTTTTCATTTTCTCGTCAATAAGGTACTTCACGGCCAGCATCAGCCCCAGGCCAATAAAAGCGCCGGGTGGCAGCATCGCCAGCAGGAAAGGCGAGTCGGTATGAAAAATCTCCACGCGCAGCACTTTCGCCCAGTCGCCCAGCAGACCGTCAGCGCCATCAAACAACGTGCCATTGCCGATGATTTCACGCATGGAGCCGAGGACAAACATGGCGCCGGTCGCCCCCATGCCAATGGAAAAACCGTCCAGCGCGGACAGCGCCGGGCCTTTTTTCGCGGCAAAAGCCTCTGCGCGCCCCACAACGATGCAGTTGGTCACAATCAGCGGAATGAAGATCCCCAGCGACTGATACAAGCCGAAGGCATAAGCGTTGATCAGCATCTGTACTGCACTGACCACGGACGCGATGATCATTACGTAGATTGGGATGCGGATTTCCGCTGGCGTCCAGCGGCGCAGGGCGGAAATTGTCAGGTTGGTCAGCGTCAACACCAGCGTGGTGGCGAGGCCGAGGCCTAATGCGTTCGTGGCGGTGGAGGTCACTGCCAGTAGCGGGCACATGCCAAGCAGCTGTACAAGCGCTGAGTTGTTTTTCCACAAGCCCTGAACGATAACGTCTTTAATTTCGCTCATGGTTTATTCTCCACAGGCGGTAAGTTGAGGAAATTGCGCCGGTAAGGTCTGCGCGTACAGACCCGCACGTTTCACCGCGTTGACCACTGCCCGAGGGGTAATGGTTGCGCCGGTAAACTGGTCAAAATCACCGCCGTCTTTTTTCACGGCCCAGTGAGCATCGTTCTCAGCGCCGATGGTCTTCCCGCTGAAGTGGGTGATCCAGTCGGATAAGCGCAGCTCAATTTTATCGCCCAGGCCAGGCGTCTCATGATGTTCTGTCACGCGTGTACCCAGCACAGTGCCGCTGAAATCAGCGCCAACCAGGAGCTGTATGGCGCCAGAATAGCCGTCCGGCGCCGTGGCTTCAAGAATGGTGGCGACGGGCTTATCGTCCTGACGGGCGATATAGATGCGGTGCGTACCTTTGCCCAGCGCCGGAGCATTCACCAGAAAGCAGCTGTCCTGCAAGGTATTATTGTAGCGATCGGCAGGCAGAACCTGATCAAATAACGCTTTTTGCTGGAGAACCGCCTGCTCGGCAATCGTCGATTTAGTGACCAGGTTAATGGCCGCCGTCAGCCCCGTCGAGCCTGCGGCAAACAGCGCCAGCGTGATACCGTGTTTACGAATCGTTTTCAGCATGGCGTGTCCTTAGCGATGCCCGTAGACGCGAGGTCGGGTGTAGTAATCAATCAAAGGCACCGTGATATTCGCCAGCAGTACGGCGAACGCCACACCGTCCGGGTATCCCCCGAAACTGCGAATCAACCACACTAACAAACCCGCCAGCGCGCCAAAAATCAGACGACCACGGTTGGTTGTCGAGGCGGTGACGGGATCGGTCAGAATAAAGAACGCGCCCAGCATTGTCGCGCCAGAAAGCAGATGCAACTGCGGAGACGCCAGTGAATCCCCGGCGAATGCCCATCCCAGAGTGGAGCAGACAGCCAGCGTCACTAAAAAGCTGACCGGAATGTGCCAGCGGATCGCTTTTTGCCAGAGCAGCCATACGCCGCCAATAAGCCAGGCGATGTTTACCCACTGCCAGCCCGCACCGGCCAGCATGCCGCTGTAGATGGGGTACTGCATAATCTGTTCAACGGCGTGCCCGGCATGTAACGAGGTTTTGAACGTATCGAGCGGCGTAGCCTGGCTGATGCCGTCAATGCCCATGCGTAACGTATTCATGTCGCCGCCGCTGGCGGTGTGTCCGGTGAAGATGACCTGCAACGCATCCAGAAGGCCTGGCGCCGTTGCGGCGATGTCATGCGGCGGGAGCCAGCTTGTCATCTGTACCGGGAATGAAATCAACAGAACGACATAACCAATCATCGCTGGGTTGAATGGGTTTTGCCCCAGACCGCCGTAAAGCTGCTTGGCGATAATGACGGCAAATACGGTGCCCAATACCACCATCCACCACGGAGCGAGAGGCGGTATGCTCACAGCGAGCAGTAAACCGGTCAGCAATGCTGAATTGTCTTTTAAGATAGCGGCGATCGGCTGTTTACGCAGTTGAAGCACGGCGGCTTCTGCGGCCAGCGCGCTGACTGCGGCTAGTATAATCTGGAACAATGTGCCCCAACCGAAAAACCATAGCTGAGTGGCAATCCCCGGCAGCGCGGCGATTAACACCAGCATCATGATACGCGATGTCTGGCGCTGGTTATGGGTATAAGGCGAGCTTGCGATTCTGAATACCATTTATTCCTCGTTAACAACCTGCTGCTGTGCTGCTTTTTTTGCCTGAACGCGGGCAATCGCCGCTGCGACGGCGGCTTTGCGCGGATCGACCGGCTCGGCGGGTTCCGCAGCGGCCTGCTGTTCCTGCTTGCGCGCTTTGGCGCGGGCAATTGCCGCTTCGACAGCGGCTTTGCGCGGGTCGACCGGTTCGGTGGGTTCCGCTGCGGTCTGCTGTTCCTGCTTACGCGCTTTGGCGCGGGCGATTGCCGCTTCGACGGCGGCTTTACGCGGGTCGACCGGTTCGGTAGGTTCCGCAGCGGTCTGCTGTTCCTGCTTGCGCGCTTTGGCGCGGGCAATTGCCGCTTCGACGGCGGCTTTGCGCGGGTCGACCGGCTCGACGGGTTCTGTAGCGGCCGGTATGTTCTCCGCCTGTCTGGCGCGCGCCTGCGCTTTACGCGCTTCACGGGCAGCAATAACCGCGCTGTTATCCGGCTTCTCTCCCGCGTTGATGACAACAGGCTGAGTCGCCTGTGCCTGTTTCTCTTTTACGCGCGCCAGCGCTGCGGCGATGGCATCCTGATCTTTTGCCGCAGGTTGTGCGGCCGCATTTTTATGGCGCTCAAGGCGTGCGGCTTTCTCACGCTCCAGTCGCGCCTGTCTGGCCTCAAAACGCGCTTTCGCTTCAGCCGCGCGTTTTTCTTCTTGCGCGATCGCGTAAATCTCCGCTTTTTCCTGACGGAAATACTGCACAAGCGGAATGCTGCTGGGGCATACCCAGGCGCAAGCGCCGCACTCAATGCAGTCGGCAATGTTATGTGCGGTGGCTTTATCGTGCTGTTGGCCTTTGCTGAACCAGTACAACTGCTGGGGCAACAAATCGGCGGGACAGGCATCGGCACAGGCGCTACAGCGGATACAACCTTGCTCTTCCGGCGTTTCGCCCATTTCCGTGGCGGAAGGCGCGAGAAGGCAGTTAGTGATCTTCACGACGGGAACATCAAGCCAGGGCAGGGTAAAGCCCATCAGCGGGCCGCCCATAATCACCATTTGATCGGCTGAAGAACAGAAGCCCGCATCATTAAGCAGGTGGCTGACAGGCGTCCCCAGCCTGGCCCAGACGTTACCGGGACGGCTGACGGACTCTCCGGTCAAGGTCACAACGCGCTCGGTGATCGGTTCCCCGTCAATCACTGCGCGTTTGACGGCATAAGCCGTACCAACGTTTTGCATCAGCACGCCGATATCAGAAGAGCGACCGCCGTGCGGAACCTGTTTCCCGGTCAGGATCTGGGTAAGTTGTTTTGCGCCGCCGGAAGGGTATTTCGTTGGGATAACGCGTAACGCGATATCATGCGCATCGGCCAGAACGGCACGCAGCATTGAAATGGCCTGCGGCTTGTTATCTTCGATACCTATCAGGACCTCACGCGGTTGCAGAATATGGGCAAGGATACGAATGCCTTCCACCACCTGCGCGGCGCAATCCTGCATTAAGCGGTCATCAGCGGTGATATAGGGTTCACACTCCGCCGCGTTGATGATCAGCGTTTCAATCTTATCGCCGCCGCCCTGTAATTTGACGCCGGTCGGGAACCCCGCGCCGCCGAGCCCGGCAACGCCGAACTGGTGAATCCGGGTAATTAGCTCTTCGCGGCTGCGACGCTGATAATCCGCCCAGCCGTCGCGTTCGATCCAGCGATCTTCGCCATCGGCATCAATCATCACGCTAAGCTCAGCCAGGGCCGACGGGTGCGCGGTAGAGTGGGGGGCAATTGCGATAACCTTCCCGGACGTCGGCGCATGGACGGGCAGCATGCGGCCGCGACCTCGGGTCAGCGGCTGGCCTCGCAGGACGCGATCGCCAACGTTAACGCACAGCTCTCCCTCAGCGCCAATATGCTGCTTAAGAGGAATGATAAAGCGCGGCGCCAGTGGAACCTGTCGCAGAGGCGTACCGTTTGACTGGGTTTTCATTTCCGGCGGATGAATGCCCCCATCGAAATCCCAGATTTTATCTTTTCTGAATGCAGAGAATAACTTAAGCATGTTGTTCCACGGGAATGATACGAACGGGGATGGTGTTCAAATCCCACTTCCAACTGTCAGGTGTTTCCGCTACCGGGCGTAATTCAATGCATTGCGTCGGGCACGGGTCAACGCACAGGTTACAGCCGGTGCAGAGATCGCTCATGACCGTATGCATCGCGCGCGTGGCGCCCACAATGGCATCCACCGGGCATGCCTGAATACATTTAGTGCAGCCGATGCAATTGTTTTCATCGATGACCGCCAGCATACGCACTGGCGCAACTTCTTGTTCATCACCATCGATAGGTTGCGGATCGACGTTCAGTAACGTTGCGATTTTCAACATCACCGCTTCGCCGCCCGGCGCACAGCGGTTAATTTTTTCACCCTGACTACCGATGGCTTCAGCATAAGGGCGGCAGCCAGGATAGCCGCACTGCCCACACTGGCTCTGCGGTAAAATTTCGTCGATTTTTTCGACTACGGGATCGTCTTCCACGGCAAACCGGCGGGAGGCATACCCCAGGATGGCGCCGAATGCCAGGCCCAGCAGGCTCACGGCGACTACGGCAATCCAGATAGCATTCATTACAACTTCACCAAACCACTAAAGCCCATAAAGGCCAGAGACATTAAACCTGCGGTAATCAGCGCAATCGCGTTACCGCGAAAAGGGGCAGGAACGTCTGCCACGGCGAGGCGCTCGCGAATCGCCGCGAACAGCACCATCACCAGAGAGAAGCCGACGGCGGCGGAGAAACCGTACAACGCCGACTGCAAAAAATTATGACCGAGGTTAATGTTCAACAGCGCCACGCCAAGCACCGCGCAGTTGGTGGTGATGAGCGGCAGGAAGATCCCCAGCAGACGGTACAATGCCGGACTGGTTTTACGCACCACCATCTCAGTAAATTGCACTACCACCGCGATGACCAGAATAAACGCCAGCGTCCGCAGGTAGATGAGATCGAGCGGAATCAAAATCCAGGTGTCAATCAGCCAGGCGCAGATAGACGCCAGCGTCATCACAAACGTGGTGGCGAGCCCCATACCCATTGCGGTTTCCAGCTTTTTGGAAACCCCCATAAACGGGCAGAGACCCAGAAACTTGACCAGTACAAAGTTATTGACCAGTACAGTTCCGACAAAGAGCAGCAGGTAATCAGTCATTTTTCGGCCTGAAATAAAAAAGCCGCCTATTATCTGTCAATCTACAGCAGGCGACAACAGGTTAACTGTAAGGGTATTACGGGTTCACAAACGTTGCTTTAACGCGCGCCGAGCGTTTGAAATAGGGTACGATCAGCGCGGCCGCCAGTAACGGGAACAACAGCTGGCGAACCGCAAACGCGTCTGAGACTGGCGAAAAGGCAAAGGCTTTAATTGCCAGCAAGACTGACACCAGCAGCCAGATAATATAATGTTTAGGCACGCAGTGGCGGCGCTTGAAGAAGGCGATGGTCAACCATAAGGTGTAATACCACATTGCGATGGCGGTAATAAACGAAACGCCCCACAACAACAGGTTGCCGGTACTTTGCTCACTGAGCATATGGAATGTCTGCGGCGTAGCCAGCGCAGTAGCATAGAGCAATAACGCGAGCGAGGCGCTTAGTAACGCGACTAACAGCCAGGCCAGTGGGCCAAGCAACCAGCCCCCGATGCGTTGTGCCGGTGTTGTGGTCATATCTTCTCCAGATTTGCCAGCGCGAACAGGCAGACTATTTCATTTTGGGGCCAGTATTATAAAGCTTTTAACGCCGATCGCTACTTTCTTTATTGTACGTAATGCCAGACTGATTTTGGCACCTGACCGACATCATACAGACGACCGCCCGAGACCAGTTCCGCGCGACGATGATCTGCGGCGCGATACATATTGATGATCTCCCGATCGTCAGAGAGGGTGTAGTTAAGGTGATCAAACAGTTTTTCCAGGCTCTCAAGCGAACTGATTTTGCGGAATTTTAATAAATAATCCTGAACTGTCATAAATAGCGATCCATATTAAACAAATAACACCAACGGAGTAGTGAATATAAAAATAAACAAAACGACACCGAAAAGAATAATCGGCGCACAAGGGTAAATAAGCGTATTCTTACGTGTCATGAATCAGGCGAGCAGAGCACCTGCCGGAAGGGTAACGCGCTTCATGACAACTGGCAATAAGCGTGCGGCCAGCAGACGGCATATTTCGCTTTTTTTGCCGCTTTTCATCTTTTCCTGATTTTTCTGGCTGTAAACCGAAACCATTTCTGACGATATGCTGCTATGCCGCAACTGGCCAGAACACGCTTATTTTTTCTGAACGGAGACCGTCGGTTCAGGGGGCTGGTAATTATCGATATGGCTGGCGACGCCTAAGAGGATCACTGAGACAACGAGAACAATCCAACCGGTTAATTCAATAAGGCGATTCATTACTGACGACATTTTTTTGCTTTGATTTATCCATAAACACAGGATGCAAATGTTACTCATCAATAAATAAGACGGCAAGGGTGTCGGGAACGATTTCAGCGACTTTTTCGCAGCAGGAGAGCCCAAAGTCACTGATGTTTGACTTAAGTTAAGCAACAACCTTTATAACCTGGCGGTTATTAAACTATTGTGAGTGGTTAAGGGATAGTGTGAAATGACTCCGTTCTGACATGAGAGGCAAAGACATGAGTGACAACATCCGGGTAGGGCTAATTGGTTATGGTTATGCCAGCAAGACTTTCCATGCGCCCTTAATCGTGGGGACGCCGGGTCTGGAACTGGCGGCGGTTTCCAGTAGTGATGAAACAAAAGTGAAGGCGGACTGGCCTTCTGTGGCGGTTGTCTCAGAGCCTAAGCATCTTTTTAACGATCCGAATATCGACCTTATCGTCATTCCTACGCCCAACGACACCCATTTTCCGTTGGCGAAAGCCGCGCTTGAAGCGGGAAAACATGTGGTTGTGGATAAACCCTTTACCGTGACACTGTCACAAGCTCGTGAGCTCGACGCCCTGGCGCGCAGCCTGGGACGCGTGCTTTCTGTGTTCCATAACCGCCGTTGGGACAGTGATTTCCTGACGCTGAAAGGATTGCTGGCCGATGGCGTTCTGGGGGAAGTGACTTACTTTGAATCCCATTTCGACCGTTTCCGCCCGCAGGTCCGCGATCGCTGGCGCGAACAGGGCGGCCCTGGCAGCGGTATCTGGTACGATCTGGCGCCGCATCTGCTGGATCAGGCGATCAATCTGTTCGGTTTGCCGGTCAGCATGACGGTGGATCTGGCGCAGCTTCGTCCTGGCGCGCAGTCGACGGATTATTTCCACGCGATATTATCCTACCCGCAGCGTCGGGTGATTCTGCACGGTACGATGCTGGCAGCGGCAGAATCAGCACGTTATATCGTGCATGGCTCGCGCGGCAGTTACGTGAAATATGGCCTCGATCCACAAGAGGAGCGGCTGAAAAACGGTGAGCGACTGCCGCAGGAAGACTGGGGTTACGACATGCGTGACGGCGTGTTGACGCGCGTGGAAGGCGAAGACCGTGTGGAAGAGACCTGGCTGACGGTGCCGGGTAATTATCCGGCTTATTATGCGGGCATCCGTGACGCGCTGAATGGCAACGGTGAAAACCCGGTTCCGGCGAGCCAGGCGATCCAGATTATGGAGTTGATTGAGCTGGGGATTGAATCAGCGAAGCATCGCTCTACGCTGTGCCTCGCGTGATGACGGTGTACTCTTCTGGCGCCGGGTGTTGCCGGATGGCGGCGTAAACGCCTTATCCGGCCTACAGTTGTGCAGTTGTAGGCCTGATAAGCGCAGCGCCATCAGGCGTTGGGTGTTGCCGGATGGCGGCGTAAACGTCTTATCCGGCCTACGGTTGTGTCGCTGTAGGCCTGATAAGCGCAGCGCCATCAGGCGTAGGTGCTGCCGGATGACGGCGTAAACGCCTTATCCGGCCTACGGTTGTGTCGTTACAGGACTGATAAGCGCAGCGCCATCAGGCGCCGGGTGTTGCCGGATGGCGGCGTAAACGCCTTATCCGGCCTACAGTTGTGCAGTTACAGGACTGATAAGCGCAGCGCCATCAGGCGTTGCGTGCTTAAACCGCTGCGACTTTCTCACGCAATGCTCGTTTTTCCGCTTCGCTTAAAAACGCCATTTCCAGGCCATTGATCTGCGCCTGACGAATCTGCTCGCGGGTTAATCCTGCCGCCGGCGCCGCTACCGTGTATTCGTGAATAATATCCACACCCTGTACCGCGGGATCATCCGTATTCAAACTTGCCAGCACGCCATGCTCAAGGAACGTTTTCAGCGGATGCGCAGCCAGCGAGGCAACGGTGCTGGTCTGGATATTAGACGTCAGACAGGATTCGATACCGATTCGCTGCTCGACCAGAAAATCCATCAGCGCGCGATCTTCCACGGCCTTCACGCCATGACCGATACGTTCGGCGCCCAGTTCGCGAATGGCCTGCCAGATGCTCTCCGGGCCCGCCGCTTCGCCAGCATGTACGGTAATATGCCAGCCCGCATCACGCGCGCGGTTAAAGTGAGAGAGGAACAGACTGCCCGGGAAGCCAAGTTCATCGCCCGCTAAGTCAAGCGCAGTAATGTGATCGCGGTGCGCCAGCAGCGCTTCCAGTTCCTGCTGACAGGCAGCCTCGCCGAAAGTACGGCTCATGATGCCGATCAGACGAGCTTCAACGCCAAAAGTCTGGCACCCTTCACGTACGCCAGCGATGACCGCTTCGACCACGCCTGCCACAGGCAACTGGTGCGTCATCGCCATATAACCCGGAGAAAAACGCAGTTCGACATAATGCAGGCCGTTGCGGGCGGCATCTTCAATATTTTCAAAGGCCACGCGACGACAGGCATCCAGCGACGCCAGAACTTTAACGCCCCAGTCGAGCTTTGCCAGAAAACTGACCAGGTCAGGCTCCGTTGAGGTGATCTGCACATGCGGAATGAGCGCGTCAAGCGTTTGTGCCGGAAGGGCTAAATTGAACTGGCGGCCAAGATCAAGAATAGTTTGGGCACGAATGTTGCCATCAAGGTGGCGATGAACGTCAGTTAACGGAAGGGAAGTATCAATCATGGTCGCACTCTTTTTTAATATAAAAGTGCTCGCCATTATAAAAATAAAACGGGCGTAAAATCTATGTTGCGCAATAAATAATTTTATTGCGCAATCATTGTCAGCGTATAGCGTGGATCGCGTTGATCAGGCCGTTAACGCCTTTTTCGAGCTTCGAACGTGGACAACCGGCATTAAGACGAACAAACCCGCGACCTTCTTCGCCATAAGTATACCCAGGCATGATGGCCACTTTCTGCTGATGAATTAGCGCATCCTGTAAGGCGTGGTCGTCAATATTCAGCGCGCGCAGATCAATCCAGGCCAGATAGGTCGATTGCGGAACCTGCCAGTTTAGCGTCGGGAACGCGGTGTTTAACGCATGCGCGATATAATTCAGGTTATCAGCAAGATACTCGCGCAGGGCATCCAGCCACGGCGCGCCCTGTTGATAAGCGGCAATATGCGCGCTAAGCGCCAGAACGGCGGGTGACGACAGCCCGTCACGCCCCTTCAATACGCTGAGGTAACGATTGCGGCTTTCCTCATCGCCGATGAGCCCGTAGGCGCCGGTCAGCGCCGGAATGTTGAAGCTTTTTGACCCGGAGGTCAGCAGCGCCCAACGACCACGCGCCACATTGCTCCAGGGGATATGCGGCTGCGCGCCCCATACCATATCCATGTGGATTTCATCGGAAATGACCCGCACGCCGTGACGATGGCATAGCTCAGCCATCGTCTCCAGTTCATCGCGCGTCCATACCTTTCCGGTAGGGTTCTGCGGGCTGCACAGCAGGAGAATTTTACTCTCTGGCCGGGCGAGCACCGCGTCCAGCTCGGCCATATCGCAGTGCCAGCCGTCCGCGTTTTTCTGTAGCGCAACCGGCATGACGGTGCGCTGGTTGCCTTCGATGGCGTTATAGAACGCATCGTAAGCGGGGGTGTGAATCACCACCCCTTCACCGACGGATGACCACTGGCGGATCAGCTCCGACACCATGTAGATCACGGAGGGGCCGTACACGATCGACTGTGGGTCGATCGTAGTGTGGTGACGGGTTGCGAACCAGTGGGCGATCACCCCTAAAAACTCATCGTTTTTCCAGCGGCTGTAACCCAGCACGCCGTGCGCCAGACGCTGGTTGATGGCCTCCAGGATGCACGGCGCGGTAGCGAAATCCATATCCGAGATCGTAAACGGGAGCAGGTCAGGGGCGCCAAAGCGATCGGCAACATAATCCCACTGCGTACACCACGTACCGTGACGATCCACCACCTTTGAAAAATCGAACATATCGTTGTCCTTATGCCTCAACCGTGTTCATCAGACCCGCCATTTCATCCTTAACGGACTGTACCTGAGGGCCAATAACCACCTGTAAGTTATGTTGATTCAGCTGTACTACGCCGATAGCGCGATTGTCCTTCAGCGCCTGTACATTCACAAGCGACATATCCTTCACCGACAGGCGCAGACGGGTAATGCAGTTATCCAGGCTGACAATATTTTCACTGCCGCCAAGCGCGGCCAGAATCGCCGGGACGTTATAGCCTGATTTCCCTGGCGCGCCCGCCATGACTTTTTCAATATTGCTGGCGATTTCGGTATCGCGGCCCGGCGTTTTCAGATTAAAGCGCGTAATGGCGAAACGGAAGATGATGTAGTACACCGCGAACCAGACGGCGGCGACCACCGGAACCAGATACCACTTGGTCGACAGACCGTGCAGGACCCCAAATACCACAAAGTCGATGATGTTGCCGTCGGTGTTGCCGATAGTGACGCCGAGGATCGCCATGATGGTGAATCCCAGACCTGTCAGCAGGGCGTGAATCACATACAGCACAGGCGCGACGAACAGGAACAGGAATTCCAGCGGCTCTGTGGTACCGCCAACGACACAGGCGATAAGGCCAGAAATCAGCAGCCCCTTAATTTTGTGACGATTTTCAGGACGCGCGCAGTGGTACATCGCCAACGCAGCGCCCGGCAAGCCGCCGAGGAAGGCAGGCATTTTTCCCTGAGACAGGAAGCGGGTCGCACTTTCAGAGAAGCCGTGCGTTGTCGGGCAGCTCAGCTGCGCCTGGAAAATGGTCAACGCGCCGCTCACGCTATGGCCGCAGACTTCCTGCGTACCGCCCGCTTCGGTAAAGCGAATCAGCGCGACCAGAATGTGGTGCAGGCCGAACGGCAGCAGCAGGCGCTCACCCGTACCAAAGATCATCGGACCGAAATCACCCGCGCTATTGATAATGTGGCCCAGACCGCTGATGCCCATTGCAAAAACAGGCCATACCAGCGGAATGACCAGCCCGACCAGTCCCATCACCACGGAAGAGACGATCGGCACGAAACGCGTACCGCCAAAGAAAGCCAGCGCATCGGGCAGACGAATATTGTGGAAACGCTCATGCAGCATCCAGACAACGATACCGGCGATCACCGCCCCCAGAATCCCCGTGTCGATAGACTGAATCCCGAGGATATTCTGTACGTTATTGGCTTTCAGAATGGCGGCGTCAGTCGTCGGCAGAATGCCTTTCGCCGTTAACCAGAAGTTCACGGCAAGGTTCATTACGGCATAACCGACGAAACCGGCAAACGCGGCGACACCTTTGTTTTCACGCGCCAGACCGAGCGGAATCGCGATACAAAACATCACCGGGAGGAAGCTAAAAGCGAACGAGCCGACTTTACTCATCCAGGTAAAGATGGCCTGTAGCACCGGGTTGCCCAGCGCCGGGAGCAGGGTGACGACATCGTGGCTGCTTAACGAACTGCCGATCCCCAGCATGATCCCGCAGAAAGAGAGCAGCGCCACGGGCAGCATAAACGTTTTACCCAACTGCTGGAAAAATTCCCATAATGTTATTTTTGGTGTTGTCTTCGTCGTCATCTAACGACTCCTCGTGAAAAAGAAGGCTGTGGTCAATTATTTGAGCGAGAAGATAAAACGTTTTACCTAATTTTAGTGCGGCGCAAATCACATTATCGAACGATAATAAAGCGTATAAATATAAGTGATTGATAAAACGTTTTATCTGTCACGTTATCAAGGAGCTTTCTTTTTTCATGGCTATAGCCAAAAAAACCACCATCCATGATGTCGCGTTGGCGGCTGGCGTTTCCGTCAGTACCGTCTCATTAGTGCTCAGTGGCAAAGGGCGGATTTCGTCAGCCACCGGCGAGCGGGTTAACGCGGCGATTGAACAGCTGGGCTTTGTGCGTAACCGCCAGGCATCGGCGCTTCGCGGTGGGCAGAGCGGCGTCATTGGGCTGATTGTGCGCGATCTGTCTGCGCCTTTTTATGCGGAACTCACGGCCGGGTTGACAGAGGCGCTGGAAGCGCAGGGGCGCATGGTCTTTTTGTTGCACGGCGGTCAGGATGGCGAACAGCTGAGTCAGCGCTTCGCTATGCTCCTTAATCAGGGTGTGGATGGCGTGGTGATCGCCGGAGCGGCGGGTAGCAGCGATGCGCTCCGGGAACGGGCAGAAGAAAAAGGGATTCCGGTGGTGTTTGCCTCGCGCGCCAGTTATCTGGAAGAGGTGGATACTGTCCGGCCGGATAACATGCAGGCGGCGCAGCTACTGACGGAACATCTGATTCGCCTTGGGCATCAGCGGATCGCGTGGCTGGGAGGGCAAAGCTCCTCATTAACGCGCGCGGAGCGCGTCGGCGGCTATTGCGCGACGCTGCTGAAGTTTGGGTTGCCTTTTCACAGCGACTGGGTGCTGGAGTGCGCATCCAGCCAGAAGCAGGCCGCCGAAGCCATTACCGCATTACTGCGGCATAACCCGACCATCAGCGCAGTGGTGTGCTACAACGAAACCATTGCGATGGGAGCATGGTTTGGCCTGATGAAAGCGGGGCGTCAGAGTGGTGAAATTGGCGTTGATCGCTATTTTGAACAACAGATCTCGCTGGCGGCGTTTGCTGATGTGGCGGAAAACGCGCTGGACGATCTGCCGATCATCTGGGCCAGCACGCCAGCCCGCGAAATTGGCTATACCCTTGCGGAGCGCATCCTGCAACGGATTGGTCATGAAGAGAGCCATTCGCGCAGCCAGACCATTTCCGCTCGTCTGGTGACGCAAAAATAGCGTGGCGGGGCAGGTGTTTGAATAGCGGCCCGACGGGAAAGTCCCGCCGGGCGCGGGACGTACAGAAAACTTACTGCTGAGGAATAGCCGGAGCGTCCGGCACGGAGAGCGCAGGCATACCAAACATGCCGACAAACTCTTCCAGCGTCATTTTTTGCCCGTTGAGCGTTACCTGACCATTGGCATACTGTAGGTTGGTGGCGATGGTATTATCCTGCAACGTGGTGATGCGGAACATTTGCCCCATCGCGGCTAACCCTTTGACTTGTTGATTCGCCAGCTTATCGGCATCTTCCTGCTGATAACCTTCCAGTCTGGCGACCTGAGTCATAAACTCAACGGCCATATCCATCGGGATCGTCAGCTTCGCATCGAGAGATTTAACGGAACGATCCACTTCCTGAGTCAGCGTTTGCGGTTCTTCAGTGGTCGCGGCCGGATCTTTCAGGAACAAGGAGAGGTTCAGCGCGGTCTCGCCTTTAGCGTTTTTCCAGCTTAACGGCGCGACGGTAATCACCGGTTCGCCCTTCATCAGCAGCGGCAGGGCGCCAAAGAACGCTTCGGTCACTTTCTCCTGATAAAGTTCAGGATTTTGCACCACCTCGGGTTGCGTCATCAGCGCCTGAGTCTGAGCGTTATACTGGCGGCTAAACTGGTGCCATGCTTCGCCATCGATCTGTCCCACTTTCAGCGTCAGCTTGCCGCTACCCAGATCCTGATTCTGCACTTTAAGGCTGTTCAGCGAGTAATCCAGCTGGCTATTGATGGTTTTGCCGTCGTTGACGAGATCGGACTTACCGTCGATCACCATGCCTTCCAGCACGGCCATCTCTTTACCTTCTACCGATACCGTCATTTTTTCCAGCGACAGCGTCTGGTTGCCAATACGCTCGCCGAAGCTGGCCAGAGTGCTGGAACCGTCGGTTTTCAGGTTATTAAAAGTAATCTGGACTTTCTGGTTATATTCGTTGACGGCATCCACCAGGCCGCTTTGCGCTTCGCCTGACAGTGAAACAACATTGCCGTCTTTATCGGCATTCAGCTGAAATTCCCCGCCGCTAAAGGCGACTTTTTCACCGTTATTTTCATAATTCAACGGCTTGAGGGATATATCTGAGCGGGTATCGCCGCCATAACCAATCCGGGAATTAATCTCGACCGGCGTCTCGCCCTTTGCGATATCAAACAACGGTCTGGTGACGTCGTTGTTGACCAGGGTCGTCTTCACCGAGGCCATCGCAGGGATAAGGTTAAACGATTTCAACTGTGCGAACGGGAAAGGGCCATGATCCACCGCTTCGTTCAGTACGACGCTTTGTCCTGGTTTCAGCCAGGGGTTTTCCTTGCCTTCGACAGGCTTCGCCACCAGCTGTAACTGGCTGCTGAAAATGCCGCGCTGGTAGTTTTGATAGCTCAGCTCAATGGCGGCTTCAGGCGCCGTGCGTTTAAGCTGCTCATTTGCCTGATTCACCATCTGTGCGAGATGCGTTTCCAGTTTTTTCCCGGTGTACCAGGCCCCGCCTGTCCAGACCACGCCCAGGGCGACGATCACACCTGTAGCTACCAGCGATTTTTTCATATCGATTATCCATAAAAATGAAACCAGGCGGATTAAACCGCCTGGAGAAGTTGTGAGCCTTTAACTAGCTTAGCAAGAGTTGTTAAAAAATTCAGTATGTTGCTACAGCTTGTTGTAAACCCTGGCCAAACGGCCCACGCCGCTGGCGTTGACCGGAGACTCATCAGCGCCGATAAACGCGGATTCGCCGGGTTTCAGCACCAGACGCTGCTCGCCCTTGCTCAGAACCGCTTCGCCTTCCACGCAGAACAGAATGGCGGCGCTCTGCTGGCTGATGGCCGTTTCCTGAGCGGAGAGGTCATGCAGCGAAAACGCGAAATCCTCCACCGGAATCGGGAAGTCCAGTTCCGTACCGTGT
This sequence comes from Citrobacter sp. CK198, assembly GCF_030333295.1. Lineage (NCBI taxonomy): Bacteria > Pseudomonadati > Pseudomonadota > Gammaproteobacteria > Enterobacterales > Enterobacteriaceae > Citrobacter > Citrobacter sp. CK198. The sequence goes on from NZ_JAOWGE010000031.1 coordinate 397,366, forward strand.
TTTACCGGCGTTGTCAGCAGCTGATCGGCAGGTTTGGCAACGAATTTGACGTTTGCGACCAGTTCAGGAATGTCGATATATTTCGGCGTCAGCCCGGCGCGCAGGACGTTATCGGAGTTCGCCATCACTTCCAGCGCCACACCCTGCAAATAGGCATGAGGCGTTTCGGCAAACAGGAACATGGCTTCGCCAGGGTTCAGCTTGACCACGTTCAGCAGCAGTGGAGAGAAGAGGCCGCTGTCATCTGGGTAAAATTCGGATATGACGCGGATCGTCTGCCACGGTTCACCCTGTTGGCTGTTCAGCGCCGCTTTCAGTACCGCCAGCGCGCGGGATTTTTCATCGCCCTGCATATTGAGCAGGCTGGCGAACAGTTGGCTCAGGCGTTCGGCATTCGGCTCTTGCAGGAAGTGGGCAATGGCGGTATGCGCGCCGGAAACAGGTTGCAGCAGGGAGACAATCTCAGAGAACTCGCGGAATGCGTTCATCGCCAGGAACGGCGTCAGGGCAAAGACCAGTTCAGGCTTGTGGTTCGGATCTTTATAGTTACGCTCGGCGGCATCCATCGGAATACCGGCCGCATTCTCTTTCGCGAAACCCATTTCTGAGTTGTGTTTATTCGGATGAACCTGGATGGAAAGCGGCTGCGCGGCACACAGCACTTTAAACAGGAAGGGCAGCTCGCCAAAACGTTTTGCGACAGACTCGCCCAGCAGTGTGGCTTTATCGTGCTCAATCACGTCGCGTAACGAGACGGCTTTCCCGTCAGCGCCTTCAATTCGGGAGCTGCTCTTGGGATGGGCGCCCATCCAGAGCTCTGCCATTGGCTGCTGAGACGGATTCGCAATGCCGTAGAGTTCCGTTAACGCAGTTTTACTACCCCATGCATAGTTTTGCACTGAGTTGATGAGTTTTTGCATTATCAAGCCCTGTTTCAATATGGAAATTAATTCGCGTATTAAACCAAGAAACCCGCGGGAAGTAACCTCTGCGCGCAAAAAGTCGTACTTGTCTCAGTTTTTGTTAAAAAATTGTGTAGGATAGTGTAACTCGCTTTTTACACCCTGACGCATTCGGGTTGCAGGACAATAACATGTCTGCCGCTGGAGGCGTGACGGGTAAGCAGGGCAATGGAACATCTGCCCAGAGAATAACCAGACCGAGCAGTAAGTGAGAGAACAATGTCGAACAAACCCTTCCATTATCAGGCTCCTTTTCCCCTCAAAAAGGACGATACCGAATATTACCTGCTGACCAGTGAACACGTTTCCGTTGCCGAATTTGAAGGACAGGAAGTGCTTAAGGTCGCTCCTGAAGCGCTGACGCTGATGGCGCGTCAGGCATTCCACGATGCTTCGTTTATGCTGCGCCCTGCGCATCAACAGCAGGTCGCTGATATCCTGCGCGACCCGGACGCCAGCGAAAACGATAAATATGTCGCGCTGCAATTCCTGCGCAATTCGGACATTGCCGCAAAAGGGATTTTACCAACCTGCCAGGACACCGGTACGGCCATTATCGTTGGCAAAAAAGGCCAGCGCGTCTGGACTGGCGGCGGTGATGAGGCTGCGCTGGCGCGCGGCGTTTATAACACTTACATCGAAGATAACCTGCGCTATTCGCAAAATGCCCCGCTGGATATGTATAAAGAGGTCAATACCGGCACCAACCTGCCCGCGCAGATTGATCTCTACAGCGTTGATGGCGATGAATACAAATTCCTGTGTATCGCCAAAGGCGGCGGTTCCGCCAACAAAACCTATCTGTATCAGGAAACCAAAGCGCTGCTGACGCCGGGCAAACTGAAAAATTACCTGGTCGATAAAATGCGCACTCTGGGGACGGCGGCCTGTCCTCCGTATCACATCGCCTTCGTGATCGGCGGGACGTCGGCGGAAGCAACGCTGAAAACGGTTAAGCTGGCCTCCGCAAAATACTATGACGAACTGCCGACGGAAGGGAACGAACACGGTCAGGCATTCCGCGACGTGGAGCTGGAAAAAGAGTTGCTGACGGAGGCGCAGAATCTCGGGTTAGGCGCCCAGTTCGGCGGTAAATATTTTGCCCATGATATCCGCGTCATTCGTTTACCGCGTCACGGCGCGTCCTGTCCGGTCGGGATGGGCGTCTCCTGCTCTGCGGATCGCAATATTAAAGCGAAGATCAACCGCAAAGGTATCTGGATCGAGAAACTGGAACATAATCCGGGTAAATATATTCCTGAAGAATTGCGCCAGGCAGGCGAAGGCGAGGCGGTTCGCGTTGACCTCAATCAGCCAATGAAAGCGATCCTGCAACAGTTGTCGCAGTATCCGGTTTCAACTCGTCTGTCGCTGAACGGGACGATTATTGTGGGGCGTGATATCGCGCACGCCAAACTGAAAGAACGGATGGATCGTGGCGAAGGGTTGCCGCAGTATGTTAAAGATCATCCGATCTACTACGCGGGGCCGGCAAAAACGCCTGAAGGATACGCGTCCGGTTCGCTGGGGCCAACGACCGCAGGGCGTATGGACTCTTACGTCGATCAGCTTCAGTCGCAGGGCGGCAGTATGATTATGCTGGCCAAAGGCAACCGTAGCCAACAGGTGACCGATGCCTGCCATAAACACGGCGGCTTCTATCTGGGCAGCATTGGCGGGCCTGCCGCCGTGCTGGCGCAGGGCAGCATCAGGAGTCTGGAATGCGTGGAATACCCTGAACTGGGGATGGAAGCGATCTGGAAAATTGAAGTGGAAGATTTTCCGGCCTTTATCCTGGTGGATGACAAAGGCAATGATTTCTTCCAGCAAATTCAAACTTCGCAGTGCACGCGCTGCGTGAAGTAAGACAATAAAAAGGTACATTTGCAGGCCGGGTAAGGCGCTGTGCCGCCCGGCATTTCAGAAGCGCACAAAGCGCCATGCAGTATTTATGAAGCAATCAATACTTAATCCTGACAGGTGTGTGAGCATGTCCTCAACTTCATTGTTAACAAGGAGAAAGTAATGACGACGGTACGCTGCGAGAAAGATTCGATGGGCGGGATTGATGTTCCGGCAGATAAACTTTGGGGAGCGCAAACCCAACGATCGCTGGAGCATTTTCGTATCTCCACGGAGAAAATGCCCGTCTCGCTGATCCATGCGCTGGCGCTGACCAAGCGTGCGGCAGCCAAAGTTAACGAGGACTTAGGGCTGCTGTCGGCGGAAAAAGCCTCCGCCATTATGCAGGCGGCTGATGAAGTGTTGGCCGATAAACATCCCGACGAATTTCCGCTGGCGATCTGGCAGACCGGGTCGGGCACGCAAAGCAACATGAACATGAACGAAGTGCTGGCGAACCGCGCGAGCGAACTGCTGGGCGGCGTTCGCGGCATGGAGCGCAAAGTTCACCCGAACGATGACGTCAATAAAAGCCAAAGTTCGAACGACGTTTTCCCGACCGCGATGCACGTTGCGGCGCTGCTGGCGCTACGCAAGCATCTCATCCCGCAGCTTAATGTCCTGACCGATACGCTGCGCAAAAAGTCCCATGCGTTTGCCGACATTGTGAAAATTGGCCGCACGCACTTGCAGGATGCGACGCCGCTGACGCTCGGTCAGGAAATTTCCGGCTGGGTGGCGATGCTGGAGCACAATCTCAAACATATTGAAAATAGCCTGCCGCATGTGGCGGAGCTGGCGCTGGGCGGCACGGCGGTGGGCACAGGGTTGAACACCCATCCTGAATATGCCCGCCGCGTGGCGGATGAGCTGGCGGTGATCACCTGCGCGCCATTTGTGACGGCACCGAACAAGTTTGAAGCGCTGGCGACCTGTGATGCGCTGGTTCATGCGCACGGCGCGCTAAAAGGGCTGGCGGCGTCGCTGATGAAAATCGCCAATGACGTTCGCTGGCTGGCCTCTGGCCCTCGATGCGGCATTGGTGAAATTGCCATTCCTGAGAACGAGCCGGGCAGTTCGATTATGCCAGGCAAAGTGAACCCGACCCAGTGCGAAGCGCTGACCATGCTCTGCTGTCAGGTGATGGGCAACGATGTGGCTATCAATATGGGCGGGGCGTCGGGAAACTTCGAGCTTAACGTCTATCGCCCGATGGTTATCCATAATTTCCTGCAATCGGTACGCCTGTTGGCGGATGGGATGGAAAGCTTTAATGCGCACTGTGCGGTCGGTATTGAGCCAAACCGTGAGCGTATTAATCAACTGCTCAATGAATCGCTGATGCTGGTCACCGCGCTCAACACGCACATCGGCTATGACAAAGCGGCGGAGATCGCCAAAAAAGCGCACAAGGAAGGGCTGACCTTAAAAGCCTCTGCCCTGGCGCTGGGGTATCTCACTGAAGCCGAGTTTGATAGCTGGGTGCGCCCGGAACTGATGGTGGGCAGCATGAAGCCAGGCCGTTAATCCGCCACATACAGGTGCAACCGGGGGATGATAAGTCGCAACGGTTGCGCCTGAGGCTTAAAGCGGTGCTGAACATTGTCCGCATCGTAATTCAGTAGTTCGCCGATATCCGGCACGGTCATGCCTTTATCGGTATTGATCAGCGCGATAAGCGGCGTCGGACAGGCGTGCTGAACCTGTTTCTGCTGCCCTTTGTACCAGACGCGGGCAATCGGCTGTACCTTCACCGGTCTTTTAATCTTCAGCCGCGCCTGTTGCGGCAGGGCGGCGATATCCTGATATTCGCGCTCCAGCCTGGCCTGCCACTCTTCGCGCGTCCAGGGATGCACGCTGCGCGGCGTGTTCAGGCTTTTCTCCAGTTGCGCCAGCACCTCATCCCGGCGCAGATTCTTAATAATGTGCTTGTTGGCCCAGCCAAAACGGAGGGTGGCGGGATTCTTGATCACCGTTAACGCGCGGTAGGCATTCAACGTGATAAGACCGGGCAGATGGCGATGCACCCACTCAAAACGCGCCGCTGACGGCAATCCTGACTCCACCGTCACAATACGCTCAAATGTCGTTTTTAACTGATTGATGTGCTGGATCTGGTTTTCCAGCGCGACCTGCGTGGCATCATCAACCTGATAGCACAATACGCCGGGCAGGCGAACCGCCGCTTTGCTGCTGCGATTTTCAGACTGTTGCTGAATAAACAGGTGGCGATAGTGGCGCAGCGCCAGCGATTCGGCCTCTTTTCCCAGATGCTGCTCCACCGCAATGGTCGCCAGAGGGTTGTGCTCCGCCTCTTTGGTCACTTCGGGGAGGGAGAAGACGCGGGCAATCAGCAGCGGTTGCTGTTCGAGATTTTCTGTCAGGGTTGCCAGCGCGTGTTCTGTCTGGCGAAAAGTACCATTCAGGCGTTCGACAAGATCGTAACGGGCCATATCACCACCATTTCAGTGTCGCAGAAAGAAGGATATTAGTTACAACATACTTACTGTATATCACATCATACCCGCCCTGACCATCATGCGCTATGCGTCAGGCAGGGGGAAATTCGGGGATGTTGTGCCAGACGGGCCAGTTGAAGGTGAATCTGGCGCCGCCCAGTTCACTTTCGCGACAGTTTACCGTTCCACCCATCGCCAGGGCGATGGAGCGCACGATGGCTAATCCCAGCCCGCAGCCTCCGGTAGCGCGGTCGCGGCTGGGATCGAGACGCACAAAGGGTTCGAACACATGTTCGCGCGCGTCTGGCGCAATGCCGGGGCCGTCGTCTTCAACAATCAGGGTCGCCTGATTGCCGCTTAACAACAGGCTGGCCTGAACGGTGGAATGGGAATAACGCAGCGCGTTATTGAGCAGATTATCCAGCACACGCTCCATTAGCCGCATATCCAGCGCGCCGTAATCGCCAGGCGTAAGCTGGCTGAGCCGCACTGTGCGCCCGGGGTTGACGCTCTGTACGTCTTCCAGGTGGCTTGCCAGCCACACGGGGAGGTCGGGAACGGTGAGCGTTAACGCAGTCTGCGGCCTGTCCAGCCGCGCATAGGTCAGTAACTCTTCGATTAACGCTTCCAGTTGGCCGATATCGCGATTCAGCGCCTGCGACTCCTGTGCGCTGAGATTTTCACTCATCTCCAGCCGGTAACGCAGACGCACCAGCGGTGTACGCAGTTCGTGGGCGATGCCGTCAATAAGCTGTTTTTTACTGGCGATCAGCGCGTTGATGTTATCCGCCATCTGGTTAAAGGCGATGCCGAGACGTTCAAAACTGGAACCGTTGTCAAAGTGAAGGCGCTCTGCGAGGTGCCCTTCGCCAAAACGCTGAGCGGCGGCCTCCAGGCGCAGCATCTCCTGCCAGTGCGGGCGCATCCAGATAAACACCGGAAAGGCGAGGGAGATGGCGATAAAGGCCATCAGCGCGATATCCAGTAGCCGCATCTGGTGAAGAAAATAGAGATAAGGAACCGGCCCGACGGCCAGCACGTAATGGCTGCGGGGGATGCGCTGAATAAACGTATACTGATCGTCCAGCGCGACGATGTCGCCTTCGCGCAGCCGCTGTGTGGTAAGCGCGTCGAGTTTGTATTTATTGAGCGGCTCTACGCGCAAATCGAAAGAGAGATTAAGATCCATCTCTTTGAGGGTTTTCCCCCAGTCGCGCGGAGGGATCTCCCGCAATTCGCTGCGCATTAAGTACAGCGAGCTTTTCATCAAATCATCCAGCGACTGTCTGCCTGCGCGTTCTGCGGTGAACTTATACACCAGCCCGACCAACAGGGTCATGACCAGAAAGCAGACAAACAGCAGCAGATAAAACTGAACGAACAGTTTTTTCATTGATGCACCCGGTTAATCACGCTGACTCTCTTCCCACGCATGGGGGGCAAACAGATACCCTTTGTTGCGAACCGTTTTGATTCGATAGGGCTCGGTGGCGTTATCCTGCAATTTCTTACGCAGCCTTGAGATAGCGACATCCACGCTGCGGTCCATGCCGTCGTAGCTGACGCCGCGCAAGTTTTTCAGCAGCGCGTCGCGATCCATAATCTGCCCGGCATGGGTTGCCAGTTCCCAGAGTAATTCGAAATCGGCGGTGGAAAGCGAAACCGGTTCGCCGGAGAGCGCGACTGAACGATTGACCGGGTCAATAATCAACGCGCCAAAACGCAGCGTTTTATGCGGGGTCATCGCCGTATCCTGAATGCCTTTTGCCTGCGCGCTGAGTTCATTCTGCCGTAAATGCAGGCGCAGACGGGCGAGGAGCACGGCAGGGGGCGTGGTTTTCAGGATGTAGTCACAGGCGCCCATTTCCAGCGCCAGGATGTGGTTCATGTCGCTGTCCAGTGAGGTCAGCAGGACAATCGGCCCTTGCCAGCGGCCTCGCAAATCGCGGCAAATGGTCATACCGTCTTTGCCCGGCAGCATGATATCCAGTAACACCAGCTCGGGTTGCGTGCGAAGGATCGTCTCTTCAGCCAGATCGCCGCGAGGTTCAATCAGCACCTCAATATCGTGTTTCGCCAGATAAGCGGCAATCAGCGAGCCAACTTCAGGGTCATCCTCAACAAATACGATGGTGTTCATAACGTTCATTACGCGGAGAAAACGCCAACATACACCGCCTCCGTTTTCCCTTCCATTAATCTTTTCTAAACGAGAGCGCTTCCGTTATGCTACAGCCTCAATGTTATTGATGTGTTAAGGCATCGAAATGGGACTCGTGATAAAAGCCGCGCTGGGTGCGCTGGTGGTGGTATTGATTGGTTTGCTGGCAAAAACAAAAAATTACTATATCGCCGGATTAATTCCGCTTTTTCCGACATTTGCACTGATTGCCCACTATATTGTCGCCAGCGAGCGCGGAATTGACGCGTTACGCACGACCATTGTATTCAGTATGTGGTCGATCATCCCTTATTTTGTCTACCTCGCCACACTTTGGTATTTCACCGGTTTTCTGCGTTTGCCCGTTGCGCTCGGCGGGGCGGTGGTGTGCTGGGGCCTGAGCGCATGGCTGCTGATATTTTGCTGGATCAAACTGCATTAACGCAGGTGCCGGCCGCCATCCACGGCGAAACTGCGGCCGGTAACGAAGCAACTGGTGAGAAGGTAATCCACCAGGTCGATTACCTCTTTCTCGCCGGGCGCTGTCTTCATCAGGGATTTATTGAGCGCCTGCTGACGGTACTCGGCGTCGTCGTTTTCGTTAAACAGGATCAGCGACGGGGCGATGGCGTTGACTTTCACTTCCGGGGCCAGTTTGCGGGCAAAGGAGCGGGTCATATTATCCAGCGCCGCTTTACTGGCGGCATAGGCGATGTGTTTGTCGCTGCCGCGTTCCACAACATAGTCCGTAAAATGGATGATATCGGTGGCCGCATGTCCGTGGCCGCGCAACAGTCTTTCCAGCGCATGGTTTAACAGATAGGGCGTATTGACGTGAATCTGCATCATGCATGCCAGCACGTCAGAGAGCGGGGTGCCAGGCGCCTCGGCCATCCAGGCGCTGGCGTTATGCAAAATAGCCCGCAGGCCTGGCGTATGGGTTTTTATCTTCTCAGCAAATGCCAGGACGCCGTCATCGGTGGAAAAATCGGCCTGAATGCACAGCGCGCCCGCTTGCGTCAGGCCGTCGATGGCTGGATAGTGCGTCCGGTAGCTGACAATCACCGGCTGTTTTTGATTGAGAAAGTGCCACGCGAGCGCGAGACCGATGCGGCGGCCTCCTCCCGTGATAAGGATGGGCAAGGGCTGGTTTTTACCCATTGTAGTCTCCTTTGGCATCAAACAATGGGGCGACGATTACCCCACCAACATCCACGTAGCCGGAACAGCGGCGATGAGTAGCAGACCGATCAACATCACTTCCTGACGATTCAGGACATTATCGTGCGTATGCGTCTTGCGTGCGTAGAGGAAAACTAACAATCCCGGCGCATACAGCACTACTGACAGCAACAGGTGCATCGGGCCGGACGCATACAATAACCATAAGCCATAAATGCAGGCCCCGACACCTACCGCCTGATGAAGAGGGCGCGCGGCGATTTTCAGCAGGAACGCGCCGACCAGGAAATAGGGTACCAGAATCATCTCTGAAGCAATCGTCAACAGCGTGTTGTAATCCGAACCTGTGAGCCAGATCAGCACCAGGCAGATCTGAACGCACGCGTTGGTGAGCCACAGCGAAGCCGATGGCGCGCCTTGCGCATTCTGGCGGGCGAAAATGCGTGGGAAGGCTTTATGCGTTGAGGCCAGAAACGGCACTTCTGCCGCCATAATGGTCCAGCTCAGATAAGCGCCGCAGACTGAAACGATAAGACCCGCCGCGATAATGATTTCGCCCCACGGCCCCATCATTTTCACCATCAAACCCGCCATTGACGGATTGCGAATCTCCGCCAGTTCCGGGCGGGCGACGACGCCTAAAGAGAGCAGCGTCACCAGCAGGTAGACGCCCAATGCGGCGAGAACCGCCAGCAGCGTCGCACGTCCGACATCACGCTTATTTCTCGCCCGGGCGGAGACGACAACCGCGCCTTCCACGCCGATAAACACCCACAGCGTGATGAGCATCGTGTTTTTAACCTGCTCCCAGACGGGAACGCCCAGCGCCAGACCGGTGAAATCCAGGCTGAACGTATCGAGCTTAAACATGATGATAGCCAGGACGATGAATAACCCCAGCGGCAACAGCTTCGCCAGCGTCGCGACCAGGTTGATGCTGGCGGCGGTTTGCACACCGCGCAGCACCAGGAAGTGCACCACCCAAAGCAGCACTGACGCGCCGATGATGGACTGCCAGGTATTGCCGTCGCCAAACAAGCGGAGTTCCGGCGTATCGGTAAAGAAGCTCAGGGCAGAAAAAACGATAACCAGATAAGAGACGTTGGCGATAACGGCACAGAGCCAGTATCCCCAGGCGGAGCAGAAACCGATCAGTTCGCCGAAACCTTCGCGCGCGTAGGTGAAAATCCCGCCATCCAGTTCCGGGCGAACGCGCGTCAGGATCAGCATAGCGAAAGCCAGCAGCAGTATCCCGACGCCCGTAATCGCCCAGCCAATCAGCAGCGCTGCCGGGCTGGCCACCGCCGCCATGTTCTGTGGCAGACTAAACACACCTGCGCCAAGCATTGAGCTTAAAACCAGCGCGGTCAGCGCGCTCAGTCCCAGTTTCTTTTCCATCGGTATCCAGTTATAAAAACGAGAGTGGGAGAATAATTATTTTGGCAAAACGCATAAAAATGGTGAAAGCCACTAAGGCGCGGGATTTTACGGAGAGAAGAGACCGCATGCAATGATCTCTGAAACATTTGTGACTAAAAATGCTAAAGGCGGGTAGATTTCACATAGGGCAGCATCGTATTGGCGCCTGATGGCGCTACGCTCATCAGGCCTACTAACACGTAGGCCGGATAAGATGCCTGGTCTCGCCATCAGGCGTTATGACAACACCGGATGGCGGGAGCGTACTTTACTTATACAGGTCGGCGCTGATCGTCATGTTGTTACCACGTTCCTGCCACTGGCGGGTAATGTGATAATATTTCGCGCCTTTCTTCGCCGCACGCTTGGCAACCTGGTAGGAGACTTCCGTCATGTTGCCGTAGTTGCCGGTGAATTTGATGCTGTCAAACGGCACCATCATCGCAGCGGTCGCTTTGTTCAGCTCTTCGACTTTCGTTCCGTCAGGAAGAGTGACAGTGTAACGTCCACCTTTTGAGGATTGCGTTTCGAAGAAGCGTCCGACTTCAGCGCTTGGAGAAGCGGTCGTCGCGACGCCCGGAATCTCCACTTTCTTCGCTGCTTCACCGCCGGCGGCCAGCGCTGCGCGACCCGCATCGGAATCAGCAGGAATAACGTCCGGGCTCTGGACAACGCGTTTCTTCGCATCTTCTTTATAGATAAACGCGGTAATACGCTGGTTGCCGCCCTGGTTGGCATCGACCTGACGCACAATGTAGAACGAGTAGGCGCCTTTCGCTTTTGCTGCTTTGGTGATGGCGTCATTCACTTCCGGCTGGCTACGGTAGAAACCCTGCACCGTTACGGTGTCGTAAGGTTCCAGCAGCACGGCCTGATCTTTCGGTAATTCGACGATACCGTTAATTACACGGTTTTGAGGCGCGTCGGATTTTGGCGCGTCTGATTTATAAACGTCAGCCACGACACGCCAGTTACCGCTGTTGCCAAAATCGGACGTATCAACAACATAAAAAGAGGCTGCACCTTCTTTATCTGCGCGGCGGGATACGGCATTTACCGCATCGCCAATGGCATTAAAACGCCCGGTGACCACAATGCGGTCATAAGGTTTTAGTGCTGCCGCTTGCTCCGGCGTCAGTTCTGTCGCTGCATTTACGGAAAAAGCAGTCGCAGAAAGCAGTGCGGACGCCAGGAGAGTGTTCTTAAGCTTCATAAAAATAATCCTTCGCCTTGCGCAAACCAGGTACTGGTATTGTTATTGACTAGAAACGTGGCTGATTATTGCATTTAAACCCTGCAAATGTCTGCGTCATTTTTCACTCATCGTACCGCCTGAAGTGACAAGAATGATAACATTTGGTGATATGTCTAAAAAACAGGCGCTTGACCGGCAAAACTGATAAAGCATACGCATTTTATAAGTTAATTTAATGTTAAACGATTGAATGTCGATGGCGCTAAATCATGTTTTGCCGCTTCGCTTGAGCGAATTATCGGTCACTGAAGGCGATTTCAAGGTCATTATTCCTGTTTGTGGGCTGAATCGTTCATATTTTGCAAATTTCATAATAAATACTGTTTTTTGGCGCTAGATCACAGGCGCTATTTTCAGTAGGTTATAGAGAGTTTGTTACTGTTTTATTTTTCCGGGGTAGCACTTACCTCTTACGCAGGCGTGCGTATGCATCCTGCGATCACTGACAAACCATCATCAAAAAAACCGATGGAAGGGAACATTATGCGAATTGGCATACCAAAAGAGCGGTTAACCAATGAAACCCGAGTCGCAGCAACGCCAAAAACGGTTGAGCAACTGCTGAAACTGGGTTTTACCGTCGCGGTTGAAAGCGGCGCGGGTCAACTGGCAAGTTTTGACGATAAGGCATTTACAGAAGCGGGCGCAGAAATTGTAGAGGGAAATGCGGTCTGGCAGTCAGAGATCATCCTGAAGGTCAATGCGCCGGAAGACGATGAAATTCCTTTACTGAATGCGGGCACGACGCTGGTGAGTTTCCTCTGGCCGGCGCAGAATCCTGAGCTATTGCAAAAACTCGCGGAACGCAATGTAACCGTGATGGCGATGGACTCCGTGCCGCGTATTTCGCGCGCGCAGTCGCTGGATGCCCTGAGCTCAATGGCCAACATCGCCGGTTATCGCGCGATTGTGGAAGCCGCACATGAATTTGGTCGTTTCTTTACCGGGCAAATTACCGCTGCGGGCAAAGTGCCGCCAGCGAAAGTGATGGTGATTGGCGCGGGCGTCGCAGGTCTGGCGGCCATTGGCGCGGCAAACAGCCTCGGCGCCATTGTACGTGCGTTTGATACCCGTCCAGAGGTAAAAGAACAGGTTCAGAGTATGGGCGCTGAATTCCTCGAACTGGATTTTAAAGAGGAAGCGGGCAGCGGCGATGGCTATGCCAAAGTGATGTCCGAAGCGTTTATTAAAGCGGAAATGGAACTCTTTGCCGCGCAGGCGAAAGAGGTCGATATTATCGTCACGACCGCGCTAATCCCGGGTAAACCTGCGCCGACGCTGATCACGCGCGAGATGGTTGATTCCATGAAGTCCGGCAGCGTGATTGTCGATCTGGCCGCGCAAAACGGCGGTAACTGTGAATACACCGTCGCCGGTCAGGTGACCACGACCGACAATGGCGTGAAGGTTATCGGTTACACCGATCTGCCGGGTCGTCTGCCGACGCAATCCTCCCAGCTTTACGGCACCAACCTGGTCAACTTGCTCAAACTGCTGTGCAAAGAGAAAGACGGCAATATCGACGTCGACTTTGACGACGTGGTTGTGCGCGGCGTAACGGTCGTGCGTGACGGTGAAATTACCTGGCCCGCGCCGCCGATTCAGGTGTCTGCTCAGCCGCAGGCTGCGCCGCAAGCGGCTCCTGCGCCGAAAGAAGCGGAAAAACCGGCTTCACCGTGGCGTAAATATGCGCTGATGGCGCTGGCGATCGTTCTGTTTGGTTGGCTGGCTGACGTGGCGCCGAAAGAGTTCCTCGGCCACTTCACCGTTTTCGCACTTGCTTGCGTGGTGGGTTACTACGTGGTGTGGAACGTTTCGCACGCGCTGCATACGCCGTTGATGTCTGTGACTAACGCCATCTCAGGGATTATCGTTGTCGGGGCATTGTTACAGATTGGCCAGGGAGGCTGGGTGAGTTTCCTGAGCTTTATCGCGGTGCTTATCGCCAGCATTAATATTTTCGGTGGCTTCACCGTGACTCAGCGTATGCTGAAAATGTTCAGGAAAAACTAAGGGGTAACACATGTCTGGAGGATTAGTTACAGCTGCATACATTGTTGCCGCGATCCTGTTTATCTTCAGTCTGGCCGGGCTCTCTAAGCATGAGACGTCCCGACAGGGTAACAACTTTGGTATCGCCGGGATGGCGATTGCGCTGGTGGCGACGATCTTCGGCCCGGATACCGGCAACGTTGCCTGGATTCTGGTGGCGATGATTATCGGTGGGGCGATCGGTATCCGTCTGGCGAAACGCGTTGAAATGACCGAAATGCCGGAGCTGGTGGCGATTCTGCACAGCTTTGTCGGCCTGGCGGCGGTACTGGTGGGCTTTAACAGCTACCTGTACCACGAGGCGGGTCTGGAACCGATTCTGGTGAATATTCACCTGACGGAAGTGTTCCTCGGCATCTTCATTGGCGCGGTTACCTTCACCGGTTCCGTGGTGGCGTTTGGCAAGCTGTGCGGTAAGATTTCGTCCAAACCGCTGATGCTGCCGAATCGTCACAAAATGAACCTGGCGGCGCTGGTGGTTTCTTTCCTGCTGCTGGTGGTGTTTGTACGTACCGAAAGCGTTGGCTTGCAGGTTCTGGCGCTGCTGGTGATGACCATTATTGCGCTGGCTTTCGGCTGGCACCTGGTAGCGTCCATTGGCGGGGCGGATATGCCGGTTGTGGTATCCATGCTGAACTCCTATTCCGGTTGGGCAGCGGCGGCGGCAGGCTTTATGCTGGGCAACGACCTGCTGATCGTCACCGGCGCGCTGGTTGGTTCTTCGGGTGCGATTCTGTCTTACATCATGTGTAAGGCGATGAACCGCTCTTTCATCAGCGTTATAGCGGGTGGTTTCGGCAGCGATGGATCTTCTACTGGCGACGATCAGGTCGCGGGCGAGCACCGTGAGATCACGGCGGAAGACACGGCTGACATGCTGAAAAATTCGCACTCGGTCATCATTACCCCTGGCTATGGCATGGCGGTTGCGCAGGCGCAGTACCCGGTGGCGGAAATCACCGAGAAACTGCGCGCGCGCGGTATCAAGGTGCGTTTTGGCATCCACCCGGTTGCAGGGCGCCTGCCTGGTCACATGAACGTACTGCTGGCGGAAGCGAAAGTGCCGTATGACATCGTGCTGGAAATGGACGAAATCAACGACGACTTCGCTGACACCGATACGGTGCTGGTTATCGGCGCGAACGACACGGTGAACCCGGCGGCGCAGGACGATCCGCGTAGCCCGATTGCCGGTATGCCGGTTCTGGAAGTCTGGAAAGCGCAAAACGTTATCGTGTTTAAACGCTCGATGAATACCGGCTATGCCGGGGTGCAGAACCCGCTGTTCTTTAAAGACAACACGCATATGCTGTTTGGCGATGCGAAAGCCAGCGTGGATGCGATTCTGAAAGCGCTTTAATCTTTACCGGCGCAAGTCTAAAACGGCCTCTCAGGAGGCCGTTTTTGCATCTGAAGAGATCAGGTTTTATTCAAGTCACTGAGCAGGACGGCAATGCTTTGCCCGCCGGAGGTTTGCTCCAGCGCGATTTTAACGATGATCGTCAACGGCACGGAAAGCAGCATGCCGACAGGGCCTAATAACCACCCCCAGAAGATCAGGGAGAGAAAAACCACCAGCGTGGAAAGGCCCAATCCACGCCCCATGATTCGGGGCTCAAGGATGTTCCCGAACACCAGATTGATAATCAGATACCCCGTCAGCACCACCAGCGCGTCATAAAGACCGCTGAACACCAGAACCTGCGCAATAGGCGGGATTGCGGCCAGAACCGAGCCAATATTGGGGATATAGTTAAGTGCGAAGGCCAGCAGTCCCCAGACGAATGCGAAACGAACTTCCAGCAGCGCCAGCATTCCCCAGACCACAACGCCCGTGATAATGCTGATCGCCGTTTTCAGCACCAGATAATGCGACACGCTGTCGATTGCGCGCTGAATCGCGGCCATACCTTCAACCGGCCTGGCCATCATCTGCTGGAGTTTACCGGGCAACTGCGGAACTTCCAGTAGCATAAAGACCACGGTTAACAAGAGCAGGAAAATGGATGACATGGCGTTAGACAGCTGCGCCAGCAAATTCGTCACCAGCGTCATGGCAGCATTAGGGTCGATATATTTCACCAGTTCATCCACCGAGACGCCGATGCCCAGGCGCTGTAGCCACGGTTCAATGTTTTTCAGCGGCACAACCAATGATGAGCGGTATTGTGGCAGCGTGCGGGCTAACTCATTTAGCGATGTGCCGAGATAGGCCAGCAGCAACACCATGCCCATCACGATAATCCCGATCAGTATCGATACGGCTAAAACCCGCGGGATGCGGAGCCTGACCATGCGCTGCACCAGCGGACTCAGTACCACCGCAATAAATAACGCCAGAATAAACGGCACAATAATATCGGCAGCGAAGCGAATACCGGTGAGAATGATGACCAGCATTCCCAGCATGATTACGAGTTTCAGGCCGTTAAGCGTGATGATCGGTTTTGCCATGATAATTCCTGAATTTTTGTTCTTACTCTTTATAATAATGTGATTTTTGTCGGGCTGTGCTAACAAAAATCAAACGGCGCGGGTAAAGAAGTGAAAAGGTTTTGAGTTAATTCTAAGGCTGTGGTACAAATCAGACTTGTTTAACTACCGAGGACAATTTTCATCCGCGATGACGAGAAGCAACACTGCGGATAATTGTAATATTATGGACAATATGTTCAGGACGTTTTTTTCTACACAGACCGTACTTCTTCGCACTTCTTCCTCTTTCCTGCTTGCTGGTGAGCAGCACTGGCGCAACGCGCTTTAGTCCCTTACTTCTGCCTGAGCTGGCGTTACGCGCCTGGCTAATTCATTTTATTTTTTGGTTTGCTGCATGCGGCAGGCCCGAAGGACTATATTCTCAAGCAGGAGAAGCACCATGTTTTACTGGATTTTATTAGCCCTTGCCATTGCGGCTGAAATTACCGGAACGCTGTCGATGAAATGGGCAAGCGTAAGCAATGGCAACACGGGTTTTATTTTAATGCTGGTCATGATTACGCTGTCGTATATTTTTCTCTCTTTTGCCGTAAAAAAAATTGCGCTTGGCGTGGCGTATGCCTTGTGGGAAGGCATCGGTATTTTATTTATTACGCTGTTTAGCGTGCTGTTATTTGACGAAGCCTTATCGGCCATGAAAATTGCGGGTCTGGTTACGCTGGTATTCGGGATCGCGCTGATCAAATCGGGTACGCGCAAGCCAGTAAACGCCGCGAAGGAGGCGACGCATGCCGCAGTTTGAGTGGGTTCATGCCGTGTGGCTGGCGATGGCGATCGTTCTGGAAATCGTCGCTAACGTGTTCCTGAAGTTTTCTGACGGCTTTCGTCGCAAGTTCTATGGCATCCTGTCGCTGGCCGCGGTACTGGCGGCCTTCAGCGCGCTCTCTCAGGCGGTAAAAGGCATTGATCTTTCGGTGGCATATGCGTTGTGGGGCGGATTTGGTATCGCCGCCACGCTGGCAGCCGGGTGGGTGCTTTTTGGACAGCGTCTGAACAACAAAGGCTGGGTAGGCGTGGTATTGCTGCTTATCGGCATGATCATGATAAAACTGGCCTGACAGCTATGCTGCCCGTTACGGCGGGCAGCGCACGGGAACCATCATCTATTCCTGAGCCAGCGCTTCCAGCTTGTCGCGAAAGCCGGTGACGGAAATCGCGCGGTTGTCAGCCCGCCAGCGATCTTTTGCCGCCGGAGCGGAACTTTGTACGCCAATCAACTGCCAGCCAGCGTCGGTATGCAGCATTAACGGAGAACCGCTGTCGCCGGGCAGCGTGTCGCACTGGTGAGAGAGCACCGCGTTTTGCGCCCAGCCGGTAATCAGGCAATCCTGATGCGAGTAAAGCGTATCAAGATGATCTTCCGGGTAACCTGACTGCGTCACTTTGCGGTCGGCGGTTTTCAGGGCAGCGGTTAGCGCGGCTTTATCGCCTTCAAATAAGGGCAGTGGGGTAATGCCGGACGGCGGATAACGCAACACAATCAAACCAAAATCCCACGGCGCGGCGGCCGGAGGGACAATCCAGCCATCGCCATCAGGCTTTAAGCGCTTTCCCAGCGACGGATCGACCCGACCTTCAATACCGTGAATTTCATAACGCCAGAGACCTTTTTGCGATACGAAACGCAAAGCCACGGCTTTATCTGGCTTCCCTTTCGGCGGCGTTAACAAGCAGTGTCCGGCGGTGAGCGCCAGATGAGATGAAATGAGCGTGGCGGTACACAGGTTGCCGCTGGCGGTTTCCAGTTGACCAATAGCGTCCCACGGCGACTGCGTCGGATCTTCAACCTTGACCCGATCGTCATGGTCAAAAAATAACGTTTTGGCTTCACGGGTATCCGTGGTGGTATCAGCCTCATCCGCATGAGCAACAACAGGGGAAAGACAAATTACGCCCAGTAATACCGCAATGGTTTTATGCATATCACACTCTGTGTGGGTAATTATGATTATTAAAAGCAAACCCTCAGTGAATACTATAGACGTGACGGCAGGAAAGTGGGAGTAAAATCAGATAACTACACTCAGGAAATATAAAAATGCGTGGCAATAAGGGCGCATAATATAAGCATGGTGAGAATCAACTCAAAGCGGTAACGAAACACGTTAACCCTCCGAAGAAACGGCGCTAAACCCGATGATTTAGCGCCGTGTGTTATGGCGCGGGGGAGCGCCATAGAACTCGCCAGTGCCTTATGCCGCCGGTTTAGCTGCCGGTTTAGCCGCAGTATGTTTTACCGCTTTTTTGGTGTGTTTTTTCGCTGCCTGCGCTTTTTGTTCAGGCGCTTTCTGAGTCGCTGCTGCTTTGTGGTGTTTTTTGTGATGCGTGGTTTTTGCCGGTGCGGTTTTAGCGGGTGCCGCAGCCGGAGCCGTCGTGGACGTTGCCGTTTCAGCAGCAAATGCAGCAGAAGACAGACCCATAGCAGCGGCAACAACCAGAGCTAATACTTTTTTCATTCTGATACCCTCGATTTGGTTTTTTATTCAACCCCACTGCGGGGCCGGTGAAATCACTATATCGCTGTAAATCGAGGGCTTCCGTGAGTCATTGGTATCGGTGTGTAACGGTATGTACAACCGGCCCGACAGATTGACGCTATCGGGCAAACAAGAGATATCATGACAAATAGCGTGATTCCAGATGCGCCCGGAAGTAACGGCTGCTCAACGGTTCTCCGGTGGCCTGAGCGATCAGCTGCGCGGTAGTAAAGCGACTGCCGTGCTGCCAGATATTTTGTCGCAGCCAGTCAAACAAGGCGCTGAGATCGCCTTGCGCAATCTGATTATGCAGATCCGGCAATGCGCGACGGGCAGCGCTAAACAGCTGTGCGGCATACATGGCGCCCAGCGTATAAGACGGGAAGTAGCCAAAGCCGCCGTCGGTCCAGTGGATGTCCTGCATACAGCCGTTACGGTAATCTCCCACGGTTGACAGCCCCAGCCAGGCCTGCATTTTTTCATCCCACAGCGCGGGAATATCATCCACTTCGATGTCGCCGTTAATCAGCGCCTGTTCAATGTCATAGCGCAAGATAACATGGGCAGGATAACTCACTTCGTCGGCATCCACGCGGATAAAGCCCGGTTTCACCCGCTGATTCCAGGCAATGAAATTCGCTTCTTCAAAAGCGGGCTGATCGCCAAAATGACGTTTAACGGCGGGAATGAGCCGTTTGAGGAACGCCGTGCTGCGGCCCAGTTGCATCTCGAAAAACAGACTCTGGGATTCATGGATGGCCGTGGAGCGGGCAAATGCGATCGGCTGACCCTGCCAGGCGTGGGGCAGATTCTGTTCATAGCGGGCGTGCCCCGTTTCGTGGATCACGCCAAAGAGCGCGCTGAGTAATTCATTTTCATCATAGCGCGTGGTGATGCGCACATCTTCCGGCACGCCGCCGCAAAACGGGTGGGCGCTGATGTCCAGCCGACCGGCGTTAAAATCAAACCCTAACTGCGACATGGTTTCCAGTCCCAGTTCACGCTGTAGCGCCGTCGGGAACGGGCCGACCGGCGCAATCAGTGGCTGATGCGACTGTTTTGACACCGCGCGGTTTAACAAATCGGGAAGCCAGGTTTTGACATCCGCAAACAGAACATCCAGTTGGGCGCTGGTCATATCGGGCTCAAATATATCCAGCAGGGCATCGTAGGGCGAACATCCTTTAGCTTCGGCGCGAAGTTTTGCCTCTTCACGGCTGTATTTCACAACCTCTTTCAGATTCTGCGCAAATCCTTGCCAGTCATTCGCCGGACGCTGACTCCGCCATGCGTGTTCACACCGGCTCCCCGCCAGCGATTTCGCCTCCACCAGTGACTCAGGCAGCAGGGCCGCCTGATGGTGCCGCCTCGCCATTTCACGCAGGTTCGCCTGCTCAACATCGTTCAAATCTTCCTGCCCGGCGGCGGCTATCCACTGCGCAACCTTCGGGTCTGTCAGTAACTGATGTTCCAGCACGTTCAGCTCGGCCAGCGCTTCGCCTCGCGCGGTGCTTCCACCGGGAGGCATCATGGTGAACATATCCCAACTGGCGATAGCGGAGAGATGCGAAAAGCGGGAGAGGCGCTGGAAAGTGCGGGTGAGTTGTTGGTAGTGGCTCTTGTTGGACATTGTTGTGTTCCCGTCGTGTTCTGCGAATGTGAGGAGTTTACCCTGATTCATACATGTTTATGCGCTGATGGCAACGATGGCAGAAATGTTGGTAGGTTGTAAGTGATAATGATACTTCTTATCATAAATGGCGGTGTCGTGAAGCACACTGGTGAAATATTAACAGGGAACAGGGATGCAACAGGAAATCAATAACGCCTATATTGTCAGGACAAAAGCAGTATCAGGCTGCTTTTCTATGTTTATGCTGATGTTTGGCATTACATTTACGCCACTGTTTTTTACCCGCAGTGCGCAATTAATGGAAAGTGGGTTACTTTTACCGCTGATGTTTGTGCTGGAGTTTCTTATTCTGGTCCCGCTGTATTATCTCTTTTTTAGAAAAAGAGACGGTCTGGGAAAAGGCACATTGAGCGTAAAGTGGTTTGTTATTTTGTTTGGCGCCATTCTGATCATCCAGTTTCTTTTACCTGCTATGTTGGGGATGAGAAAAACAGAAGCGTGGGTCATGACGCAGGTTTCATTGCATAACTACGCTTTCTGGCTGACCAACCTGTCACTGATTTTCCTCGTCCCGGTCTACGAGGAAATCGTCTTCAGAGGGTGTCTGTTCAACGCCTTTCAGTACTGGTTCAATGATAAGGTGTGGGCGACGTCGCTTGCCGTTTCAACGCTGTTTGCGCTGATGCATACGCAGTACGCCGATATCAGAACATTATTGATGTTATTTTTAATATCGCAGGTGCTTATTGTCGCCAGAGTCAAATCTAAAGGGTTATTAATGCCTGTTACCCTGCATATATTAATGAATGCGACGGTGATCGGGATACAATATGGCTTTCAGGTCTTATTATCCTCCGGGTGATATTTACGGCATTCGGAAGCGATATCGTCAGTGTTGCCCACCATTACAGGTAGTTTTATCTTCCGGTCTCGCTTTTGGCTATCGCGCGGGGTAAAGTCAAACCTCAACAATAAAAATAAATACACACAGCATGATGAATCCAATTATCTGGGTTATCTTTGCTCTTCTGGCACTGGATGCCGTCAGGGAATTGATGGGGGCTTCTTCCATCCTGGGATTGTGGTAATCCAAAGCGCTGGTTGAGCTGTAAAGAATGCCCGGGCTCGACCCGGGCTTCTCTTTATCAAACGTGCAGACGATGATGCAGGCGGGAGCCAACCAGCAGCGCCAGAAGCAGCATCAGCGCGATAAACCCGCCCACACCGTTCCAGCCATAGCTGTGCCAGAATACCCCGCCTAACGTCCCGGCAATGCTGGAACCCAGGTAATAGCTGAAGAGATACAGGGACGATGCCTGGCCTTTGGCGCGTTTCGCGCGTGGGCCAATCCAGCTGCTTGCCACCGAATGCGCGGCAAAGAATCCGGCGGAGAAGAGCAGCATTCCGGCGAAAATCAGCCATAGCGACGTGAACAGCGTCATTAACAGCCCGAACAACATCACGCCGGTTGAGAACAACATCACCGGCCCGCGCCCATAACGCGTCGTCATGGCGCCTGCTTTAGGTGAGCTCCAGGTGCCCGTCAGATAAGCCACCGATAAAAGCCCCACGATGGCCTGGCTGAGTTCCCAGGGCGAAAGCATCAATCGATAGCCAATATAGTTAAATAGCGTGACAAACGACCCCATTAACAAAAAGCCTTCTGCGAATAACAGCGGCAGGCCCCTGTCGCGCCAGTGAAGGCGGAAGTTGATGAACAGCGTTTTGGGGCGTAATGAAGTCGGTCGGAAATGGCGGGATTCCGGCAAAATTTTCCAGAACATCAATGCGGACGCCAGCGCGAAACAGCCGATTGCCGCCAGTGCGATGCGCCAGTTAAAAAAGTCGGTAAATACGCCGCTGATCAGACGCCCGCTCATGCCGCCAATCGAGTTGCCGCTAATGTACAACCCCATTGAGAAGGCGACGAAACTAGGATGGATCTCTTCACTTAAATAGGTCATGCCTACCGCAGCGACGCCGCTCAACGACAGGCCTATCAGCGCGCGCATGATTAAAATGCCATGCCAGCTGGTCATCATGGTGGAAAGCAGCGTACAGCAGGAGGCCAGCAGCAGCGCCGTCACCATTACAGGTTTGCGGCCGATCGCGTCGGACAACGGGCCGGTAAACAGCAGCCCGATGGCTAACATGCCGGTGGAGATGGAAAGCGAGATACTGCTGCTGGCGGGAGAGACGCCAAATTCATGGGACAGCACAGGCAGTATCGGTTGTACGCAATAGAGAAGGGCGAACGTCGCCAGCCCGGCGGAGAATAGCGCCAGCGTAACGCGCATAAACTGGGATGTACCACGTTTTATATATTGAACCGGCTGGGAAATAATGTGTTCATCAACATCGCTCGCCGTTGCGGTGTCGACAGCAGTAATACGACTCACTTGAAATCCTTGCTCAACATCCCCGTGATTATGGTGACGGGTATGACCTCAGTGCTAAGAGTAGGAAAATCAAAATATTCTGTCTAATATATTAATAATCTCAAATAATATTTATAAAATATGAATATTGAACTTCGTCATCTACGCTACTTTGTGGCGGTTGCGGAAGAGTTGCATTTTGGCCGGGCGGCTGCGCGGCTGAATATCTCTCAACCCCCGCTAAGCCAGCAGATCCAGACCCTTGAGCAGCAGATTGGCGCACGGCTGCTGGCGCGAACCAACCGGAGCGTTGCGCTGACGGCGGCGGGTAAGCAGTTTCTGGCAGACAGTCGGCAGATCCTTGGGCTGGTGAATGAGGCCGCCGCCCGCGCGGAACGCTTGCATCAGGGGGAGACCGGCGAGCTGCGCATTGGCTTCACCTCATCCGCGCCGTTTATTAAAGCCGTCTCGGATACGCTATCTCTGTTTCGCCAGGACTACCCGGATGTGCATATGCAGACCCGTGAAATGAACACTCGCGAGCAGATTGCGCCGCTTAATGAAGGCGCGTTGGATATGGGGTTACTGCGCAATACCTCATTGCCGGATACGCTGGACTGGGAAGTGATTCTGCATGAACCGTTGCTGGCGATGATCCCCCGTGAACATCCGCTGGCGCAAAAGCCGGTCGTGACGCTGGCGGAGCTGGCGAAAGAACCGTTTGTCTTTTTTGATCCGCATGTCGGAACGGGGTTGTATGACGATATTCTCGGCCTGATGCGCCGTTACCATCTCACTCCGGCGATTACTCAGGAGGTTGGAGAGGCGATGACAATTATCGGGCTGGTAGCCGCAGGACTGGGGGTGTCGATCCTGCCCGCCTCGTTTAAACGGGTACAGCTTGATGAAATGCGTTGGGTGCCCATTGCCGAAGCGGACGCCGTGTCGGAAATGTGGCTGGTATGGCCGAAACATCATGAACAAAGTCACGCTGCGCAACGATTTCGCCATCAACTTTTAACGGCCGCAAAGCGCGCTTAATTTAGTTTAAAAAGGGATGAAAATGTGCAGTAAATCACACGGCTAAGTAAAAAGTTGACGACAACTATTGAAGTCATTCACCATAGCCCACAGATTATTTCGGAGCGCGAAAATAAAGGGAGTCAGAGGTGGTTGCTGATAGTCAGCCAGGGCATATCGATCAAATCAAGCAGACCAATGCTGGCGCGGTATATCGCCTGATTGATCAGCTGGGCCCCGTGTCGCGAATTGATCTTTCTCGTCTGGCGCAACTGGCGCCTGCCAGTATCACTAAAATTGTTCGCGAAATGCTCGAAGCGCATTTAGTTCAGGAGCTGGAGATCAAAGAGGCGGGAAGCCGAGGTCGCCCGGCGGTCGGGCTGGTGGTGGAAACCGAGGCCTGGCACTATTTGTCTATTCGTATCAGCCGTGGCGAGATTTTTCTCGCCCTGCGTGACCTGAGCAGCAAGCTGGTGGTGGAGGAGTGCCTTGAGCTACCGCTGGTTTCTGAGACTCCGCTGCTTGAACGCATCATTTTTATGGTCGATCAGTTTTTTATCCGTCACCAGCAAAAACTCGAACGCCTGACCTCTATCGCCATCACCTTACCCGGTATTATTGATACTGAGAATGGCATTGTGCACCGCATGCCGTTTTACGACGATGTCAAAGAGATGCCGCTGGGGGAAACCCTCGAACACCACACCGGCGTACCGGTCTATATTCAGCATGATATCAGCGCCTGGACGATGGCCGAGGCGCTTTTTGGCGCATCGCGCGGCGCGCGAGATGTTATTCAGGTGGTGATTGATCACAACGTTGGGGCTGGCGTGATTACCGACGGCCACTTACTGCATGCGGGCAGCAGCAGTCTGGTGGAGATCGGCCATACGCAGGTCGACCCCTACGGTAAACGTTGTTACTGCGGGAACCACGGCTGTCTGGAAACGATCGCCAGCGTGGACAGCGTGCTTGAACTGGCGCAGCTGCGACTCAATCAGTCAATGAGTTCTTCGCTGCATGGGCAGCCGCTGACGGTAGATTCGCTGTGCCAGGCGGCGGTGCAGGGGGATTTGCTGGCGAAAGATATCATTAGCGGCGTCGGGATGCATGTTGGCCGCATTCTGGCGATCATGGTGAATTTATTTAATCCGCAAAAAATTCTGATCGGTTCGCCGCTGAGCAAAGCGGCGGAAATCCTTTTTCCGGCAATTGCGGACAGCATCCGTCAACAGGCGCTGCCGGCGTATAGCAAACATATCGCCGTCGAAAGCACGCAGTTTTCCAATCAAGGGACAATGGCGGGCGCCGCACTGGTAAAAGACGCGATGTATAACGGTTCTTTGTTGATTCGTCTATTACAGGGTTAACATTTTTTAACTGTCGTACGAAAATTTGCGCTAACGCAAGCTGATCGCGATTGTCATACCTTAGACTTTCTCCACTGTATTATTTTCCTGGCTTATATTTTCGAAGCATAACGGTGGAGTTAGTGATGCTGAAGCGTTTCTTTATTACAGGTACAGACACTTCTGTTGGGAAGACAGTGGTTTCCCGCGCATTACTACAAGCGTTAGCGTCAGGGAACAAAAGCGTCGCAGGTTATAAACCCGTTGCGAAAGGCAGCAAAGAGACGCCGGAAGGCATGCGCAATAAAGATGCGCTGGTGTTGCAGAGCGTCTCTTCTATTGAGCTGCCTTATGAGGCGATCAATCCGATTGCGCTGAGCGAAGACGAAAGCAGCGTGGCGCATAGCTGTCCGATCAATTACACCCTGTTATCTAACGGGCTTGCCAGCCTGAGCGAAAAGGTTGACCACGTCGTGGTGGAAGGCACCGGCGGCTGGCGCAGCCTGATGAACGACCTGCGTCCGTTATCTGAATGGGTCGTGCAGGAGCAGTTACCGGTGCTGATGGTGGTGGGGATTCAGGAAGGCTGCATTAACCATGCGCTGCTGACCGCACAGGCTATCGCCAATGACGGATTACCGCTGATCGGCTGGGTGGCGAACCGTATCAATCCCGGACTGGCGCATTATGCCGAAATCATTGATGTGTTAAGCAAAAAACTGCCTGCGCCGCTGATTGGCGAACTGCCTTATTTGCCGCGTGCCGAACAACGCGAACTGGGGCAATATATCCGTCTGTCAATGCTCGGCAGTGTGCTGTCGGTAGACCGAGTCCTCGCGTAACGTTCGCGATAAGACCGACGCCACCACGCAGGCAATCAGTAATCCGGGGAGTAGCCGATACTCCCCGGTCATTTCACAGATCATCAGCGTCGACATCATCGGCGCGTGTGTTGTTGCCGCCAGCAGCGTCGCCATTCCTGTTAATCCCAGCAATATTGCCATCTCATCCGCTCCCGGAAGCCAGAATCCCCACATCCGACCGTATAACATACCAATCGACAAGCCGATGAACAGCGTGGGGGTAAAGACGCCGCCGGGCGCACCGGAACCGCTGCTGGCGAGTACGGCGAGTAATTTGCAGATGAAGATCCCGGCGATAACGGAGAGCAGCGGCGGGGAGAGCAAAAATGACTGCACGACGCTGTAGCCATTTCCCCAGACGGCCGGCGTCAGCAGGGATAGTAAGCCAACGATGAATCCGCCCAGCGCCAGTTGCCACGGAGGCGATAATTTCAGCCGAATAAAACCGTTATGAGTGGTGGTCATTAACCACATAAACAGCGGCCCGCAGACGCCAGCCACCAGCCCGGTGCTGATAATCATCGCATATTCCCGCACATGTAAATCCAGTGACAGGTGAACCGTATAGAGCAGGGCATTACCGCCGCTGAGCAAATGGGTGGTCAGTAATGCCACGACGGCGGAAATCACAACGGGGCCCAGCGACGCCAGCATCAGCGTGCCAAACAGGATTTCCGCGATAAAGAGGCTGCCCGCCAGCGGGGCGTGATACGCGCTGGCCATCCCTGCCGCAGCGCCGCAGGCGATCCACAATTTCCACTCTTCACGCGGGGTGCAACGCTGAGCAAAACAGGATGCCGCCAGCGCTGCCAGTAAGATCATGGCCCCTTCGCGCCCGATGGCGCTACCGCTGGCGACGACCAGCAGCGAAGCAAGGGACTTCACCAGACTTGCCCCGTAATCGAATTGCCCATCTGTTTGCAGGGCTTCCATGTAGTCGGTGGGGGCATGGGGGCGTTGTTGATTCATTTTCTGCCAGCCCCAGAGCAGCGCACCTGCCGCGAGGCCGCCCACGGCGGGGGTGATCAGTCGTCGCCAGGGAGAAAGGTTTGTCGCGGCATTCACCAGGCTTCCCGTATCGTTACGTAAAAAAAGCCATTCCAGCACCAGCATGGCGTGACGAAACCCGGCTACCGCCAGTGCGGCAAGGATGCCAATTATTGTCGCGATTAACAGGCGGCGAAACATCGCTCGCAGGTCAGGGTATGTATGTAGGCGGTGCATGGGCAGACCACACAGGCATTTTCAGGAGTGTCTATTTTGCGGGTAAACAGCGCGGGACGCAAAAGCACTGCGTGCGCAGGGGGAACTGCCCGATGGCGCTTCGCTTACCGGCCCGACAAGAATGTGCTCCGTAGGCCAGGTAAAGCGTAGCTGCCATCCGGCGTTTAGCTACTTTCGTGAATATTCAGCGCCCGACGGGTGCGGCCTGAACTGAGATAATCGGCAATGTAATCCTGCGAGATTTCGCCGTTATAGCGTCCTTCCTCATCGACAATAGGCATCCAGCTGGTGTTACTCTCGTACAGTTTCGACAGCACAATACGCAGGTTGTCTTCCGCTTTTCCGGTGACGCGAAACGGGTGGATTATATCCGCGCAGGTGCCGTTGGCGTTTCTGGCTTCACGACGCTTCACAAAGCCAAGCGGCTTGCCGTCGCTGTCGACAACGGTGATCGCGCGAATATCATTATCGTCCATGATGCCGAACGCCTCTGCCAGCGAGGTGGCGGTGCGGGCGGTCAGGGTGGGTTGTTGGTCGGTTACGTCGCCCGCCGAAACCAGCAGAAGACGTTTTAGCGTACGATCCTGACCGACAAATGAGCCGACGAATTCATTCGCCGGTTTTGCCAGCAATTCATCCGGGCTGGCGCACTGTATAATGCGGCCCTGGCGGAATACGGCAATCCTGTCGCCCAGCTTTAGCGCTTCATCGATATCATGGCTGACCAGCATCACCGTCTTTTTCAGCGCTCGCTGCATATCAAGAAACTGATTCTGAATCACCTCGCGGTTAATCGGGTCCACCGCACCGAAAGGTTCATCCATCAACAGCACCGGGGGATCGGCCGCCAGCGCGCGGATCACGCCGATGCGCTGTTGTTGACCGCCAGACATCTCTTTCGGGTAGCGATGCAGAAACTTTTTCGCATCCATTGCCACCATGTCCATTAACTCTTCCGCGCGACGTTTGCAGCGGGTTTTATCCCAGCCCAGCATACGCGGGACAACCGTGATGTTCTCTTCGATGGTCATGTTGGGAAACAGGCCAATTTGCTGGATCACATAGCCAATGTTGCGCCGTAGCGTGACGGTATCCATCGCACTGGTGTTTTGTCCGTTAATGAAAATATTGCCGCTGCTGGGCGCGATCAGCCGGTTGATCATCTTCAGGGTGGTGGTCTTGCCGCAGCCTGACGGCCCAAGCAGCACGCACATTTCACCTTCCGGCACGTTCAGATTGATGTTATCAACGGCGTTAAGCGGTTGGCCATTCTTCTGTGAAAAGCGTTTGGTGAGGTTTTCCAGTTTTATCATTATCGTATCCCCTTAGGTGTCAGTACGACTTGCAGGCGATGCAGCAACCAGTCGAGCACAATGGCCAACAGACAAATCATCAGCGCACCGGCGATTAACATGCGGATATCACTCCCGCCGATGCCGTTCAGTAACAGTAACCCCAGGCCGCCAGCGCCAATAACGGCGGCGATGGCCATCACGCCGATATTCATGACGACGGCAGTGCGAATCCCGCCAAAAATCACCGGCAGGGCCATCGGAATTTCTACCCAGCGCAGACGCTGCCAGAACGTCATGCCAATTCCGCGTCCCGCTTCGCGCAAGCCCGGCGGTAAACTGTCGAGCGCGGTGTGCGTGTTGCGCACAATCGGCAGCAGCGAGTAAAGAAAAACGGCGGTAATTGCGGGAAGGGCGCCAATCCCCTGACCGATCAGCGAAAACAGCGGGATCATCAAACCAAATAATGCGATGGAGGGGATAGTGAGCAGCAGCGTCGCCGCCCCTAACACCGGCGTAGCCAGCCATTTATGACGAACAATCAGAATGCCCAGCGGCACGCCAATGATAATCGCCAGACCGACGGCCAGCGCAACCAGCCACAAATGCTGAAGAGTGAGGCTCGTCAGATAACCCGCGTTATCCATCATGTAATGAATCGTATCCATAAGCGCTCCTTACAGCAGACCGTTTTGTTGCAGGAATGTGCGCGCAACCTGCTGGGGGGACTGGTGATCGATGTCGACCTGTGCATTAAGCGTCGAGATGACGTCGTTATTGAGCAGCCCGGAAAGGGTATTCAGCGCATCATCCAGCCCCGGATGGGCATCCAGTATCTCTTTACGGACGACAGGCGTGACAGCGTAACCTGGGAAGAAGCCTTTATCATCTTCCAGCACCTTGAGGTCAAAACCCTTCACCCGGCCATCCGTGGTATACACCAGACCGGCGTCCACAAAGCCGTCGCGCACGGCGTTATAGACCAGACCCGGGTCCATTTGCCGAATCTGCGGACGGTCAAGCTGCATCTGGTAGGCATCCTGCAACGGCTTCATCCCGTCGCTGCGCCCGGAAAACTCAAGGTCGAGACCTAACATCCAGTTATTGTCAGGGTCGGTCTGGCGGATGTGTTCGATTTTCGCCACCATTTCCGACAGGGTGTTGATGTTCTCTGCCTCGGCGCGTTTACGCTGCATGGCGAACGCGTAGGTGTTATTCATATTCGCCGGGTTTAGCCATACCAGTCCGAGCTTTGCATCCAGGCGTTTGACGGTATCGTAGGATTCCTGCGGGCTCATCCGTTTATCAATGTGGTTAAAAATGATCAGGGACGTGCCGGTGTATTCCCAGGTGATATCAATCTGCTTATTCACCATGGCATTACGTGAAATCACCGCCGCAATGTTGGTGCGCGGCTGAACCTGAAAACCCTTTTTTTGCAGGTACTGCACGGTCATGGCGGAAAGGATGTGTTGTTCGGTAAAACCTTTGGTTGCAAGGATCAACGGGGCCGCCTGAGCCTGTCCGGTAACGAGCAACGCGGCGGCAAGCCATCCCAGCAGATGTTTTTTTAATGTCATTCAGCGCTCCTTATTCTTATCGTTGTATCAGGCCGTATGCGGACTGAGGATGCGGCCAAGCAGGGCAAGCAGGCTGTCGAGAATCAGCGCCACCAGAGCGGTTGCCGTTGCGCCCAGAATCAGCGTCGGGAAGTCATTGAGGTAAATGCCGGGGAAAATCAGTTCGCCGTAGCTGCTGGCCCCAATCAGGAACGCCAGCGGGGCCGTACCCACATTAATCGCCGTCGCGATCCGAATCCCAGCAAGCATCACCGGCCAGGCATTGGGCAGCTCAACCTGACGCAGACGCTGCCATTTCGTCATACCGATGCCGTTCGCGGCTTCAATCAGGGAGGCGGGAACAGAACAAAGCCCGGCGTAGGTATTGCGCACGACAGGAAGGAGCGAGGCGAGGAACAGCGCGAAAATTGCCGGAACGTCGCCAATGCCGATAATCACCATCGCCAGTGCCAGTACGGCCAGAGGCGGCAGAGTATTGCCTACATTAAAGAGCTGCATTACGTATTCGGCGAATCCTTTGGCTGCCGGACGGCTCAGTAAAATGCCGCTGGGAATACCGATAACTAAGGCGAAGAACATGGAGGTAAAGACGAGGAGTAAATGCTGTTTGCCCAAATAAAGCAGATCAACCTGACGCGCTTTAATGGTTTCCAGACCCACTCCCCAAACCAGCAGCGCCAGCACAAGAGCGATCGCGCCAGTAAACCCGAGCACGCGTTTTAACGTAAAGGTGTGCATTGCGGTGTGTCTCCCTGTTTGCATGCGTTATGGCAACGAAAGAGACGTTGCGTGTTGTTATGCCATGTAGCGGCAGGGTGTTTTGAGCTATAGCAACACGTCGGGAAGGATTCCAGCGAGACAGGTATTTAAATTAGCAGGCTATGCATGCCCGTTGCTCATTTGCCCTTACAGGGCGAAGGATGTGCGCGAATGTGAAGAATTGTCTTAAAAATGGAAAGGTAAAGTGACGTTGTCACTTATCGAGAAGGGGAAACAACCGGTTTTTGACGATAAAGGCAGGGCGTACCCTGCCTGAAAAAGCGTTAGCGAAACAGCGGTTTTACGGCGACGGGGATCAGCAACTGAGACTGCCACTGCGCCAGCGTTTGCTGTGCCAGCTCACCTGCCGCCTGGTAAAATGGATGGTTTGCGCCTTCGATGAAAACCGCCAGGAAGCGCGCAGACCACGGCAACAGATGCCAGGCCAGCAGTTGTTCGCATTCGCTATGACGGCCATTTTCCGCAAGCCAGGCAGCCAACAGCAGCAGGGAACCAAAATGATCTTCCGGTTCATTTTGCTGGATCTCAAACTGGATGCCGTTGTCCCGCATCCACTGGCGTAATGCCAGCGTAGACTCGCCAAACAACACGCTTTCACGGTCCAGCCAGACCGATCCCCAGGGAGGCGACGGAAGCGCCCAGGGACCGACAAACAGACGTTGCCAGGCTTGCGGGAGCGGCTCCTCGATGTCGGCCTGAAAAACCGCCGCAATCGGCGCCAGAACCTCCGGTGAAAGAGGCCACTGCGCCTGCCAGCCGTCGGTTTTTAACGCTGAAACCAACGGGGCGGCTTCGGTACTGTCTGGCGCATAATAAAACAACGCGCCCAGCACGCGTGCAGCCATAGAAAAATCGTCACGTTGTGAAAAAGAAGTCATGAAACCATCCTGAAAGGTGCGGGTTTCCCCGCACACGTAAGTTAACCTGCAATGGCCATTCCGACGGTCATATGCAGGCCGTAAAACAATCCGCGACCTATGATTTCGCCGCCAAGCACCAGGATTAACCCCAGCAACAATCCGGCGACGTGCGGTTCTTTGCGGCGCACCAACGGGCATATCCAGCAACCCAGCCCGGCAGCAAGCAGCACTACGCGCCAGACCTGTAAGCGGCCATAGTCTGGAACCAGCGCGCTCGCCTGTTGCACGGAGCTGTGGATTGCCCCAAGCGACATGCCTTGCATGATGATTACGGCCACGCAGACTAACAGCGCCAGCACGCTGATGCTTGCGAACGTCGTGCCGTTGAATCTGGCGCGCGCGGCGCGCAATATCAGCGCCGCAAATAGCGGCCCGCTCAGGAACACCGTCAGGAAGAATGCCAGCGTCGTGTAGCCATTATACCAGGTAGGAACGGTATCGATCTGATAGACTCGCGTCATTGCCCAGACAAATACCACCCCGAGTACCATGCTGACCAGCAGCCAGATTTTGCCCAGTGCTTCCGGCATTTTGCCGAGCACAGCCACCAGCCACCAGAAACCGCCTACGGCAAAAAAGACAGAGCCAGCGGCAATTTCATTACTCAGCGCGGAAGCGCCTACCCGGTTAAGCGAGTTAAACGCGCGGAACGGCGAGCCGAGGTGCATGATCGACGCCAGAAAACCCAGCCCCATGACGACCCATAAAAAGAACATACCGCGCACAATACGCTGTCTGCTGGCCGCATCGTCTTTCGCCGCAAACCAGCCCAGACCGCTGACAATCAATGCGCCGACAACGCATTGACCGAACACCGTAAACAGCACCAGCGGCCATTCATGCCATCCATTTCCCATTTTATACCTCCTTCGGATTTGCCAGATAACCCGTGGTATCCCCGGTCGGGCGGCTGTTGGCGTTGGGTTTAATCACAATGTTCGGTCTGGTGAAGTGCGCGCCCGGCAGCGGCGCAACTGCCGCCAGCGTGCCATGTTTCTTCCGCAGCTCTTCTATCGGGCCAAAGTCCAGCGCGCGCAGCGGGCAGGACTCGACGCAGATCGGTTTTTTGCCGTCGGCAACGCGGTCATGACAGCCGTCGCATTTGGTCATGTGGCCTTTGGCGGCGTTATACTGCGGCGCACCGTATGGGCAGGCCATATGGCAGTAGCGACAGCCGATGCAGACGTCCTCATCCACCACCACAAAGCCGTCCTCGCGTTTGTGCATCGCGCCGCTCGGGCACACTTTCGTGCAGGCCGGGTCTTCGCAGTGGTTGCAGGAAATGGAAAGATAGTAGGCAAAGACGTTCTGGTGCCAGACGCCGTTATCCTCCTGCCAGTCGCCGCCCGCATATTCATAGATGCGGCGGAAGCTGACGTCCGGGGTTAAATCTTTGTAGTCTTTGCAGGCCAGTTCGCAGGTTTTGCAACCGGTGCAACGACTGGAGTCAATAAAAAATCCATATTGGGTTGTCATCGGTTACTCCTTATACCTTCTCAACCTGAACGAG